>NZ_JAGQBS010000006.1:0-164291 GCF_024345755.1 Cyanobium sp. L1E-Cus
GTGCGCTTTTTGGCTGTTGTTTGCTCGTAATCAGCAAACCCGAGCTGCTTGCCGCCCATCACCCCAGTCCCGGCCTTGGTATGCGCACCTATTCTCGCGTGGATGCCCTGCGTTTTCCAGAGTCTCCCTAATAAACCACCAGGGGTTGATGCTGTTGAGCTGGTCGTGAATGAGGCGTTTGATATTCCGTTTCAGCCGTTGGGCTTGATGGCGGTCTTGTTGTTGTATTTGGGCTTGTATTGAAATCATTTGAGTTTCTCCTTTTTCTTCTCACGCTGAAGCACTGGCACACCCTTCGGCATCCAGCACATCTCTTCTGTTAGTTGCTCGCAGCTGTTGCTTCTCAATCCACCGAGTAAGCACTACGGGCAGTGATTATTTATACGAGTTGTTGTTTTTACAGGGTCGCCATATGAGGATTTGCCGACACTCCAATATCCGCAGGCAAAGCCAACAAGGGCGACACATCGCGCAGGCTTGTTTTTATTGCTATTTCGCTATTGTATCACTTGGCGACGCACCCATTTTTATAGCTTAGGAATAAGCATCCTTTTTGGTTTTCCTTTCAGGCTGTCTGCCAACTCGGCATCTTCAATCTGCCTGTTGGTTTGGCATAAGTATCCAGAAGCATCTTGGTGGAGTGCCCTGCCGCCGCTGCCAAATCAGCTGGGGAGTTTCCCATCGCCAAAGCGTGAGACAGAAAACTGTGGCGTTGGGCGTAGAGGCGGCGGGGCTTCAATCCACAACGCTCCAGGCTGCGGTGCCACACACGTCCCACCAGATGGTCGTAGATATTCGTGTGGCTGGTGGGGGTGACAAACACCAATCCGTAGGGGTCATACACACCCAGCTGCTTCATCTGCTGCTGGTGTTGCCTCAGGGTCTCCAGTACCTGGGGCGTCAGTGGCACCACACGCTCCTTGCCTGTCTTAGTGGGAGCCCAACTGTGCTGACCTGAGTTGTAGCCATCACGCCTCAAGCTCTTGCTTATCAGCACTTCTCCATCCACCCACCTCAGGCAATCCCAGGTCAAACCCCTGATTTCACCATTCCTCATCCCTGTGCTAAGCCACAGCAGGAAGAGCGGGTAATACCAAGGCTCGTTGCTCTCCAAATCACTCAGCACTGCTTGGATTTCTTCCACGCTCAGCACATCGCTCAATACAGAGCGCCGCTGCCATTTGAGCTTGTGGGAAAACAGGTGGCGATTTCCCCCACAGCACTGGCGGTAGTGGGTCATCAACCCCGCAATGGTGCTATCACCCAATCCCTCTGCCCTCAACCACCCCAGGAAGCCTTCTGCGTCACTGCGGTTGCGAATGGGATTGTCATACCGCTGTAGCAGCTTGTAGGCGTGAATGGCAGCAGCCTGGCGTTTGGTCTCTGCCCTGACCCTCAACGCCTCCAGCAGCCCCACCTCCTTGCCGTTGATGAGCGGTTGATATGCCATCAGGCTGCGGTCAAAGGTGCCCTGGCAGTAGTCGCTCCAGATTTGGGCGGCGATGGCGTGTGCCTTTGCCACTGCCACAGGGTCACTCCAGCGACCCAGGCGGTTGATAAAGGCATCTCTCCCGTCAATCCGCACCCTGACCTGGAGACTGCCGTTGTTGTTTCTCAGCGATGGTGGTTTCTTCACTGGGTGCCGCTGCTGCTGACACCAGGGCTACGGCTCCACCACTGACAAAGCCAAGCCAGCCAACTCACCTTGTAGCCCTTCTTAGCTCTGGGGGTCTCTGGGAGAAAATCTGGGAGTTTTTGAGGGCAGTGGCTTGGGGGTTGGCTGGGAGACCCATTGGCAGCACTGAAATCTCAAGCCCAGCCTGAGCTCCTTGAAGTCAAGGCTCGCTTCACGCAGTGGTGAATGCCGTAGCTCACATAGACATAAAACCGCCCAGGCTCCCCAAACAGGGTTTCGTTGCTGGGGGAGCGGCGGCGATAGCCGTGGCAGGCGGGCTCGCTTTGGCAATACGCCTCCGTTTCCACCACCACGCCCCACAGCAGCTCGCCTGAGGCTTGGCGTTTCACCAGCAGGCAGCCGATGAGCTCAGGGGCAACCTGCTCGGCGGGGCGGGCGAAGAAGGCCTTCGGCAATGGATTCACCACAAGTTCGACGTGTTGCTCGCCACTGGGAGCAGCCGCCAGCAAACTGAAGTCCTTAGTGCCAAAACCAGGGTCCGCCATGCACACCACCGGTTTCTCCCTCGCCACCGTACTGATCTTTGGCAGCGGCCTTTTTGTACTAGCCACCCTGTTTTTTGGCACCAAAGGCGGCTACTACGACAGCGACGACTACGACGGCAACGGCACCGCTCACTGACCCTGACTAGGCAGCCTCTCGGCCTCAGGGCAGTCTTCGGAGGTGATCACGTCATCGGGGCTGCCGCTGCGGCAGACGTAGGCCAGCCTGGTGCTGACGGCCCCGATCGAATCGAGCCGCACGCTCTCCTCCCAGCTGTGGGTTTCGTCGTCGTCTTCAGCGTCGTAGCGCAGGGTGACGAGATCCCCCTCGAGCTCCACCACCGTGGCCTCCTCAATCCAGCGCTGCTGGTCACGCAAAAACACCCACACCGGGCGCTGTTCGGCACAAAACTGATAAAGCTTGCGGTGCAGCATGGGCCGAGGCACTGCTGGCCTTCAAACATTAGCCAGTCTCCAGGCTCTACCTGCTGTTCACCATGATCCAATCCGCCAGCTCCAATGACGCCATTCGCCTGCAACTGCGTAGCTGGCCTGAGGTGGAGACCTATCTGGAAAATTGCAAGGGCGTGATCGTGCCCCTGGGCTCCACCGAGCAGCACGGCCCCACCGGCGCCATCGGCACCGATGCGCTCACGGCCGAGGCCGTGGCCCTGGAAGTGGGCCGCCGCACCGGCGTGCTGGTGACTCCGGCCCAGGCGTTCGGCATGGCCGAGCACCACTTGGGCTTTGCTGGCACCGTGAGCCTGCAACCCTCCACCCTGCTAGCCGTTCTGCACGACGTGGTGCTGTCACTTGCCCGCCACGGCTTCGAGCGCATCTACGTGATCAACGGCCATGGCGGCAACATCGCCACCAGCAAGGCCGCCTTTGCCCAGGCCTATGCCAGCGCCGCCGATCGGGGCCTGGCGGTGGCGCCGCGGCTGCGCTGCAAGCTGGCCAATTGGTTCATGGCTGGCCCGGTAATGCAGGAGGCGCGCAGCCTTTATGGCGCGGAAGAAGGTCACCACGCCACCCCCAGCGAAATTGCCCTCACCTTGCACCTGGAGCCGAGCCTGCAGACCAAGCAGAGGCCCCTGCCTGATCCAGCCCCGGCCGGCCCCATCCACGGCCCCGAAGATTTCCGCCGCCGCCATCCGGATGGCCGCATGGGCTCAAACCCCTACCTGGCCCAGGCCAGCCATGGCGAGCGCTTCTTGGAGCTGGCCGCCACCGCCCTTGCCTCAGACCTGGAAGCCTTTCTGACCTGAGCGCTAGCGTCGGCATAACTGGTAAATCCCGATGAGCAAGATCACCGAAGACGACGTGCGCAAGGTCGCCAAGCTGGCCCGCCTAGACCTGCCCGAGGCCAAGATCGCCACTTACACCGGCCAGCTCGAGCGCATCCTCGACTACGTAGCCCACCTTGAAACAGTAGACACCGAAGGAGTGCCAGCCACCACTCGAGCGGTGGAAGTAGTAAACGTCTGCCGTGAAGATCTGGTAACCCCTACGGACGTGCGCGAAGAGCTACTAAATGAAGCTCCCCAAAGGGAGGGGGACTTCATCCGGGTGCCCAAAATCGTAGCAAGCTGAGCTGAGTCAACTATCCAGTTAACGTACCGGCGAAATTGCAGTGCGATGAAGCAACTCCAGCACTCGCCTGCGGGCATGACGGGTGGGCATTAATGCAGCAATAGGCCTAAGTTTACTGCGCTTTTTGCGATGACTTCGAACGCCAAAAAAGATATCGTAGAGGAAGTTAAAACCATCATTCTTGGTTTCAAACAAGCCAAGCCGTTGGGGCGAACCTTTGGCATCAAGGATGGGCTTAGTGGCGTGATAAGCAGGGCGGTATTCAAACCAGGGTATAGACGGCCACAGGTGATGAATAAGGTGATAATTCTGACCCATGATCAACCAATTCATCAGTCGTCCCGGATATACGCGGGAGTTGTGCCAGCGGTTGCGCGACTGGAAGGGGCGGTGGGGCAAGTAGTCAAAGAACAGGCCCAAGGTCACTCCGACCATTAGGGCAGGGGCAAACCAGCAGTTGAAAATAAAGTCAAGAAAGCCAAATTTTGCAGCGGCCACAACTATCGCCACAAATACAACCCGAGCTAGGCCCCACTCAAACAGTTCGTAACGACGCCACAAACGGCGGCGGAAGAAAAACAGCTCGTGATAGAAAAATCGTGGCGCAATCAACCACAGGGGTCCAAAAGTGCTGACGATGTGATCAGGATCGTTCTTGGGATCATTCACATGGGCATGGTGCTGCAGGTGCACCCTGGTAAAAACGGGAAAGCTGAAGCCAAGCAGCAGGGCAGCGCCATGGCCCATCACCGCATTCCAGAAGCGGTGCGGATGGGCCGCGTTGTGGCAGGCGTCGTGAATCACCGTGCCCTCTAAGTGCAGGGCCAGAAATCCGGTACCAAGCAGCACGGGCAGGGGCCAGCCAGCCACAAACCAGCCCCAAATCGTGAGGGCAGCCAAGCCGTAGCCAGCCAAAAACAGCCCAACCGTGGGGTTCCAGGCAGCAGGCGGGTCAAGAAATTCGCGCGGCACAAGCCGCGAGGGAGATGCCATTGCCCCCTCGGAGTGCACGGCAATTGAAGAGGCGCCCAGAACCTGTGTCATCTCAGCCGAACCAGATCCCAGAACGTTGCATCAAGGCAACTTAAGAAAGTGATGATGCCCACCGGGGGACTTGAACCCCCACGACCAAAGCCACTGGTACCTAAAACCAGCGCGTCTACCAATTCCGCCAGGTGGGCAGAACTGGACTGTAGAGACAGATGCGTGGAGTCGCCCACAATGGGGGACTCCACGCCTTCTGGCCATGCTCGCCACCCTGGGCGGACTCCTGGCGCTGCTGCTGGGACTCGCCATCCTGCTGCTGCCGCTGCTGGCCACCGAACTGAGCCGGCCACGGGATTCGGCCTGGGGCGCCGTAGTGCTGCTGCTGGGCCTGGTGCTTGTAACCAGTGCCGACCGGCTCACGGGCGCACCGATGCTGGGCGTGCTTTGCGGTGGCCTACTAATCGGCAGGCTCGCAGGCGAGGTTTCCCAGGGCCGTTGGCGGCAGCTCACCGCTGAGGAGCAGCAGCGGCTTTGGTCGACGGAACGCTGGCAGACGAGCCTGCAACAAGCCGGCGCCAGCCTGGCCCATCTGCTCGCCCTCCTGACCACTGCCACTTCAGGCATAAGCCAATGGCTGACTCAGCAACGCCAGCCCAAAGCCAGTGGCAAACGCTGGGTGCGCCCGGAAGAGCCGAGCTCCATAAGCGAGATCGACAGCCTGGTGATCGACAGCCTGGTGACGGCCGAAATCCCGGAACCGCAACCGCTGCCCGAGCCCTCCAGCAGCCAGGCGGGATAATCAGCTCTGCTGCCCCCAGGCGACGTGACCGCCAGCCCTGCGCCCGTCTCCTACCCCCTCTCCTACAAGGACACGCTCAACCTGCTGCAGACGCCCTTTGCGATGAGGGCCAATGCCAAGGTGCGCGAGCCGGAAATCCAGGCGTTCTGGGCCCAGCAGCGGCTCTATGAGCGCCTGAGCCAGCAGAACCCCGGCGAGGTTTTCACCCTGCACGACGGCCCTCCCTACGCCAATGGGGCCCTGCACGTGGGCCATGCCCTCAACAAAATCCTTAAGGACATCATCAACAAAACCGCCCTGCTGCAGGGCAAGCGAGCGCGGTTTGTGCCTGGCTGGGATTGCCACGGCCTACCAATCGAACTCAAGGTGCTGCAGGGGCTCAGCAGCAGCGACCGGTCCGATCTCACCCCGGTAACGCTGCGCCAGAAGGCCCACGCCTACGCCCTCGAGCAGGTGGAGGGCCAGAAGAGCGGCTTCCGCCGCTGGGGCATCTGGGCTGACTGGGAAACGCCCTATCTCACCCTGCAGAAGGACTACGAGGCCGCCCAAATCGGCGTTTTTGGCGCCATGGTGCTTGCTGGCCACATTTATCGAGGCCTCAAGCCGGTGCACTGGAGCCCCAGCTCCCGCACCGCCCTGGCCGAAGCCGAACTCGAATATCCCGACGGCCACACCTCCCCCAGCGTTTTCGCGGCCTTCCCGGTGGTGGCGCTACCCGAGGCCCTGGCCACCCAATTAGAAACAGCCGGCCTAACGGCCAAGGCGGCCACAGGGGCTGGCGGCCTGGCAGTGGCTATCTGGACCACCACCCCCTGGACACTGCCGGCCAACCTGGCGGTGTCGGTGAATGGGCGGCTCGACTACGCCATCTGCGCAGTGGCTGCCAGGGGCGACGCCCCCACCCCAGCCGCCAGCCACATGGTGGTAGCCGCTGAGCTGATTGAGAGCCTGCAAACCAGCCTGGGGCTAGAGCTCACTCCTCTTTTAATCCTTAAGGGCAGCGAGCTAGAGGGAATTACTTACCGCCATCCGCTGCTGGAGCGCACCAGCCCGGTGGTAATCGGTGGCGACTACATCACCACCGAGGCCGGCACGGGCCTGGTGCACACCGCCCCGGGCCACGGCGTAGACGACTTCAACACCGGCAAGAAATACGGCTTGCCTGTGCTTTGCCCCGTGGATGAGGCCGGCAACCTCACCGCCGAAGCCGGGCCCTTTGCTGGCACCAACGTGCTCAAGGACGCCAACCCCGCGATCCTCAGTGCCCTGGAAGCCACCGGCCTGCTGCTCAAGCAAGAGCGCTACGAACACCGCTACCCCTACGACTGGCGCACCAAAAAACCGACGATCTTCCGCGCCACCGAGCAATGGTTTGCCTCAGTGGAGGGCTTCCGCGCCGCCGCTCTTGGCGCCATCGCCGAGGTGGATTGGCTGCCGGCCAGCGGCCGCAACCGAATTGAGGCGATGGTGAGCGATCGCGGCGACTGGTGCATCAGCCGCCAGCGCACCTGGGGCGTGCCAATCCCCGTTTTCTATCACCGCGAAACGGGTGAGGTGCTGCTCAACGAAGCCACCCTGGGCCACATCCAGGCCCTGATCGCCGAGCACGGTGCGGATGTGTGGTGGCAGCGCGATGAGGCAGGCCTGCTGCCTGAGGCCTACGCCGCCGAAGCCAGCCAATGGCGCAAGGGCAGCGACACCATGGACGTGTGGTTTGACTCAGGCTCCTCCTGGGCTGGCGTGCTCCAAGAGCGCGGCCTTCACTACCCCGCCGATCTCTACCTAGAAGGCAGCGATCAGCACCGCGGCTGGTTCCAGAGCAGCTTGCTCACCTCGGTGGCCGTGAATGGCCACGCCCCCTACAAGCGGGTGCTCACCCACGGCTTCACCCTCGATGAGAAGGGCCGCAAGATGAGCAAATCGCTGGGCAACGTCGTCGATCCGGCGGTGCTGGTGGAGGGCGGCAAGAACGAAAAGCAAGAGCCGGCCTATGGCGCCGATGTGCTGCGCCTGTGGGTGAGCTCGGTGGATTACTCGGCCGACGTGCCGCTGGGGCCTGGGATCGTCAAGCAGCTGGCGGATGTGTACCGCAAGGTGCGCAACACGGCCCGCTACCTGCTGGGCAACCTGCACGACTTCGATCCGCGCCCCCAGGCTGAAGGCGGCGATGCCGTGCCCTACGACCAGCTGCCCCTGCTGGATCAGTGGATGCTGCAGCGCACCGCCGCCCTGATCGACAGCGTGACGGGAGACTTCGAGCGCTATGAGTTTTACCGCTTCTTCCAGGCCCTGCAGAACTTCTGCGTGGTGGACCTCTCCAACGTCTACCTCGACATCGCCAAGGACCGCCTCTATGTGAGCGGAGCCGATGAGTTCCGCCGCCGCAGCTGCCAAACGGTGCTGAGCCTGGTGCTGGAGCGTCTCGCTGGGCTGATCGCACCGGTGCTCTGCCACATGGCCGAGGACATCTGGCAAAACCTGCCCTACCCGGTAGCCGAAACCTCGGTGTTCGAACGGGGCTGGCCCACGGCCCCCGATGGCTGGCGCCAAGCGCAACTGGAGGCGCCGATGGAGCGAATCCTGGAGTTGCGATCTTTGGTGAATCGCCAACTGGAGAGCTGCCGCTCCAGCGGCCAGCTCGGTGCTTCGCTGGAGGCCCAGGTGCAGCTGGAGCTGGAAGCAGGCAGCACCAACACGGCGGAGGCCCTGCGCTGGCTGGCCAGCTCAAGCCACCCCAGCGTCGACAACCTGGCCGACTGGCTGCTGGTGTCGGGCCTCAAGGAAGGCGGCGTAGCGCCTGCCGAGCTGCTGGCCGAAGCCAGCGAAAACGGCATCACGGTGCGCATTGCTAAGGCCGAAGGCCAAAAATGCGAGCGCTGCTGGCATTACGAAAGCGACATCGGCCAGCACAGCGCCCATCCCAGCCTCTGCGGTCGCTGCGTGGCGGTGCTGTCCTGAACGCCAAAGGGGGTGGTCGCCACGCCGCCTGGTTGGGATGGGCTGATCTGGGGGCTCAATCCCAACCGCCGGATTCAAGGAAAACCTCAGGGGAAACGGGCCCAGCCAACAGCTGTTCCGAGGCCGGATTCAGGGGGGCCTGCAGTAATTCAGCTGTTTCGATCACCGCCCCCTCGGGCAGCAGTGGCTGGTCGGGATCGAAATCGGTGGGGTGGGTGGTGCTGCTCGAAAAACCCCGAAAAATCAGCAGCTCGTAGGGCTCAAGCGGACCTGCCGCCAACTGAAGCTGGCCCCTGAGCCGCAGCACCCGATCGGGCCGCTCCCGGCTCAATTCTTCCAGCCTGGCCAGCAGTGCCATCGCAGATGCAGCGGAGAGGGTCATGGCCAGAGAGAAGGCGGGGCGGCAGAGGAAGCAATAGGGCTGATCCTCAGAAATCGCCAGCGATTCGCCCCTGCTTCGGCAAGCGCACCAGCAGCCATTGCAACAGTCCCACTACATAGGCAACCAATCCCACGTAACCGATGAAGGCGGCCACGGCAGGGGTCCATTCACCGCCAAAAATGAAGGCAAACAGCCCCTCAACATGCCGGTGCAGGCCAAGGGGCGGCTGAATCCATACGGCGCAAAGGGACTGGGCCAAGCCTCCGGGGCCCAAACAGCCCAGGGCCGTGGCAGTAAGCAGGGCGCCAAGCACGGCCCACACCGTGAGACTCCAGCGCCAGATGCGCAGGGTCAGGGGCAAGGGACGCCAGGGCGGCAGGTCGGCCAGCTCCTCGTTGAGATCCACCCAGAACCAGACGCTCAGCACCACCAGTAGCTGGGCCAGCAGCAAAACCACAAAGCCGAGGGGCCTCCGGTCGGTGAGCAGCAGGGTTGCAAGCAGCAACAGGCTGGCCACCTTCCAATAAATCCCCAGCAGGCGCACCAAGGATCCCTCCTTGCGTAGCGACGCCCAGATCAGGAGCACTAGGGGCAAGCCGACGCTGAACAGCATCGCCAGGCGGACATCGAGCCACACCAAGGAGCGGTACAGAGGTTCTGGTAGGGCGGCGAGCACGCGTGTGGTTCGGTAAGGCGCCATTATCCGCGTCCCCGGCAAGCGATAGGGTCCAAGTCATGGCCGCCTTCTCCCTGCCCAGCTGGCTCTCCCGCACCTTCGGAGCCCGTCCAGCCCAGGCCTGGTGCCGCACCGCCCTGGCCAGCGAAACCTCGCTGCAGGCGTCGGTTGAAGAGATCGCCAGCCAGCTGCGGGGGGCCGGTCCAGCAGATCTGGCCTTGGTCTTCGTCGCAGCCAGCTACGCCAGCGACCTGCCCCGGCTGCTGCCCCTACTTCAGGAGAAACTCCCAGCCAGCCATTGGCTTGGCTGCCTGGGCGGTGGGGTGGTGGGCACCGATGCTGGCGGCACCCCCCATGAGCTGGAGAACAAACCAGCCCTGAGTGTCACCCTGCTGCGCCTACCTGGCGCCGAGCTCCACCCTTTTGCGATTGATACCGACTCCCTTCCCGACCTCGACGGCCCGGCTGATCCCTGGCGCGACCTGCTCGATGCGCCAGCAGCTCCCAGCCCCTCGATGCTGCTGCTGGTGGATCCCAGCTGCTCCCGGATCAACGATCTGATCAGTGGCCTGGATTACGCCTGTCCAGGGGCGGCGAAAATTGGCGGCGTCGCCGGCCCACACAGTGCCGGCCATGGCTCCCTGCTGTTTGGAGATCAGGTGGTTCGCGGTGCCGTCGGCTGCCTCATTGGTGGAGCCTGGCAACTCGATCCGGTGGTGGCCCAGGGCTGCCGGCCGATCGGGCCGGTTTTTGATGTGGAGCAAGTTCAGCGCAACGTGGTGCTGGAGGTGAGCCAGGGCCAGTCCCGCCGCAGCCCTGTAGCAGCGCTTCAGTCGATCCTCACGGATCTGAATCCCGAGGAGCGGGAGCTGGTGAAGCACTCGCTGTTTCTAGGCGTGGGCCGTAGCAACTTCAGCCTCAGCGCCGCAGATCCAGATGGTCCCACCGCTTTTCTGGTGCGCAACCTGCTTGGTGTCGACCCCCGCAACGGAGCCGTAGCCGTGGCTGAACGGATGCGGGTGGGACAACAGGTGCAGTTCCAACTGCGCGATGCCAGCACCTCCAGACTGGAACTGCGCCAGCTGCTGACCAGCCAGCGGGGTCGCAACCCGGAGCCCCTAGCCGCCCTGCTATTTGCCTGCCTAGGCCGTGGCGTTGGGCTCTACGGCAGCGCCGATGGCGACGTGGAACTGTGCCGGGAAGTGTTTGATCAGGTGCCCATCGCCGGATCGTTCTGCAACGGCGAAATCGGCCCGGTCGCCGGTAGCACCCATCTGCACGGCTACACCGCCAGCCTGGCCTTCCTGGTGCCGCGCGGAGAGGGCTGATGGTGCGCCAGCACGTCAATCCACTCAGCCGCTTTTTCCAGCTACCCCGGCCCCTGCCGCCGCCAGCCGAGCTTTTCAGTCAGCCGGATCTCCCCCTGCATCTGGACATTGGCTGCGCCCGCGGCCGCTTCCTACTTGCCCTGGCCCAGCACCAGCCCAACTGCAACTATCTAGGTGTTGAAATCCGCCGGCCATTGGTGGATGCCGCCGAAGCCGACCGCCAGGCCCTGGGGCTCGGCAACCTCCACTACCTCTTCTGCAACGCCAACATCAGCTTGCAGGACTGGCTGGTGGCCCTGCCAGCCGGGCTGCTGCAGCGGGTGACCATCCAGTTTCCAGATCCCTGGTTTAAGCAAAAGCATCAAAAGCGGCGGGTGCTGCAGCCCGCCCTCCTGCTGGCCCTGGCCGAGGCGCTGGGGCCTGGCCGTGAGCTGTTTATTCAGAGCGATGTGCTGGCGGTGATCACACCGATGGTGCAGCTGATCGAGGCCAGCGGCGGCTTCGATCGCCCGGCCGCCGATGGGCGCCCCTGGCGTGCCGGCAACCCCCTGGCGGTTCCAACCGAGCGCGAAACCTACGTGCTGAGCCAGGGGTTGCCGGTCTACCGGGTGCTCTACCAACGCAACGACCGCAACCTGGAAGGCCTGACCAACCTGGAAGATCAGCTCGAAGCGGTTGATAATCGGGCCTGAAGCCAGGCTGCACCCCTTGAGCGCCCCCCCAATGCCAATTTTGTTGCGCTGGCAGGGCTGCCTGCAGCGCTCTGACAGTGGTCCCCTGGGGCGGCAGCTAACCCTGATAGCCGGCCTGGTGCTCTGCGCCCTGATGGTTGGCCTGCCCCTGGTAACCCGCAGCGGCCTCAGCCTGCTGGTGCTGGCCAGTGGCCTCCTATGGCTGCTGCTGGCCCTGACCACTACCCATGGACCGCTGGTGGAGATCGACCGCTGGATTCTGGGGATCCTGGCCATCGCCCTGCTGGCCACAGGTTTCTCACCGGTGCCCCTGGCCGCCGCCAAGGGGCTGGTCAAACTTGTGAGCTATCTGGGCGTCTACGCCCTGATGCGCCAACTGCTGACCCTGGCTCCGGTCTGGTGGGACCGGATCGTGGCTGCGCTGCTGGCTGGAAACCTGGTCACCTGCGTGATCGGCATCCGCCAGCTCTACGGCGACAGCGGCGAACTAGCCCGCTGGGCTGACCCCAACTCCGTGGCCGATGGCACGGTGCGCATTTACAGCACCCTCGAAAACCCCAACCTGCTGGCGGGTTATCTGCTGCCGGTGCTGCCCCTAGCCCTCGTGGCCCTGCTGCGCTGGCCGGGGCGAGCCCGCAAGCTCTTTGCTCTCACTGCCATGGTGCTGGGCGTCGCCGCCCTGGTGCTCACCTTCAGCCGCGGCGCCTGGATGGGTTTGGTGGCCGAGGCGGCAGTGATCTTGCTTCTGCTAGCCGTGCGGGCCACCCGGGCCTGGCCCTTGCTCTGGCGGCGCCTGTTTCCCTTGCTGCTGCTGCTAGGCGGGGCCGCCCTGCTCGTGGTGCTAGTTACCCAGGTGGAGCCTCTGCGAGTGCGGGTGATGAGCCTGGTGGCCGGCCGGCAAGACAGCTCCAACAACTTCCGCATCAACGTCTGGCTTGCAGCGCTGGATATGGTCCAGGCCCGCCCGTGGCTTGGCATCGGCCCCGGCAACGACGCTTTTAACCAGATCTATCCGCTGTTTCAGCAACCCAAGTTCAACGCGCTCAGCGCTTACTCCATCCCCCTGGAGCTGGCGGTAGAAGCCGGCATTCCTGGCCTGCTGGCCGGGATCGGCCTGCTGCTGGCCAGCCTGCGCAGCGCCACCAGCCTCTGGCGCAGGGATAGCTGCTTCAGCCTGCCGGCCCTGGCGGCGATCGCCGTAATTGCTGGGCTCACGGTGCAGGGACTAACCGACACGATCTTTTTCCGGCCGGAGGTGCAACTGAGCGGCTGGTTTTGCATCGCCACCCTGGCGGCCGGAGCTAGCCGCGCCGAAGGTCGTGGCTGAGCCAAGCCTGATTGCCGGCTTCGACGCCGGCCAAACCCACACCAGCTGTCGCCTCAGCGATGCCTGCAGTGGTGAGCTGCTAGGTGAAGGCCAGGGGCCTGGAGTGTGCCATCTGGCCGCAGCCGACGGCCCCGCCCGCTTCCGCCAGGCCCTTCAAGGCAGCCTGGCGCAGGCGCGCCTGCACCTGCCGCACACCGGCACGCCCCTGCTAGCCGCCGGCATTGGCGCCAGCGGCATCGAAGTGGGCAGCTCCGTCCAGGAGCTGGGCCGGCAGCTGGCAGCCGAAGCCCTGCAACTACCCCTGGAGCGCGTAGTAGTCACGGGAGATGAGCGCACTGCCCTGCGCGGAGCCATGGGCAACCACCACCAGGGCGGCATCGTTGTGATCAGCGGCACTGGCACCATCGCCGTTGGGCGCAATCCGGCAGGCCAGGAACACCGCTGCTCCGGCTGGGGCTGGCTGCTAGATGGGGCTGGCTCGGCCACGGACATCGGCCGGGATGGCCTAGCCCTCAGCTTGGCGATGGCGGATGGACGGCAGCCCGATTCGCCCCTGCGAGCCCGGATCTGGGCAGGACTGAATGTGAGCACAGGCGACCCCCAGGCCGCTCAGGCCATCAAAGCTTTGGTTGTAGAGCCTGGCTTCGGGGCCGCAGGCTTTGCCCGCCTGGCACCGCTGGTGGCAGTCGCCGCTAGCGAGGGTGATGCTGGCGCCGCCGCCGTTGTGGAGCGCTCCGCCCAGGCCCTGGCATTAATGGCAGCCACCATCTGCACAAGGCTGCAGCTAAACGCCCCGCGAGTGTGGCCCATGGGCGGGGCGCTGGAGCACCTTGCCTTGCTGCGCTGCCGGCTGGAGGCCAGCCTTAGGGAGTACTGCCCAGGCGCTCAACTGCAGGTCCCCGCCGCAGATGCCTGCAGCGGAGCCCTGAGCCTGGCTCGGGAATGCCTGGAAGCTAGGCCGCGTTGAGGTGCTGCTCCGCTGCAGCAGCCAGCTGGCTTGACCAGTGGTCCACCAGCTGCTGATCGGCGGCCTCCACCATCACCCGCAGCAGTGGTTCGGTGCCACTGGCGCGCACCAGCACCCGGCCACGACCCTCCATCGCAATCTCCGCCTGCTCCACGGCGAGCCGCAGCGGCTCGCAGGCTTGCCACTGCTGGCGCCGTTGCCGGTCTGGCACCGTCACATTCACCAGGGCCTGGGGGTAGGGCTTGAAACTGCTATCCATCCAATCGGCCAGTGATTGGCCACTGCGATGCAACAACGTGGCCACTTGCAAAGCGGTGAGCAGCCCATCGCCACTCATGCCGTGGCGGGCCGACAAAATATGGCCCGACTGCTCGCCACCCAGGCCAGCGCCCATCTGCTCCATCGCCTGGTGGACGTATTGATCACCAACGGCGGTGCGCTCGAGCACCCCTCCCTTGGCCTGCCAGGCACGCTCAAAGCCGAGGTTTGACATCACAGTGGCAACGATGCGATTGGCTGGCAACTGGCCCGCATCAAGCAGGGACGTTCCCCAGAGATAAAGGATCTGGTCACCATCCACCACCCGGCCCCGGCCATCCACCGCCAGCATCCGATCTGCATCGCCATCGAAGCCAAAACCCATGCTGGCTCCGCTCTCCAGCACCGCACGCCTGAGCGGCCCAAGGTGGGTGCTGCCGCAGTCCACGTTGATGCGGGTTCCGTCCGGCTTGCCGTGCAACACGGTGAGTTCAGCGCCTAAGGCACGAAACGCAGCCTCTCCACAGGCAGAAGCCGAGCCCCAACAGAGGTCCAGCACAATCTTGCAACCTTCCAAGCGCCGACCCATCACGCTCGCCACCAAGGACCGCTGGTAGTCGGCTAGTAAATCGGGGCGATCGTGCACAACTCCTGTGCCCAAGAAGCCGCCGGAAGCACCTATTGCCGGTCCAGCCCCAACCCCCTGCAGCCCAGCCTCGATCGCCTGCTGCTGGCCGCGGCTCAGCTTGGCGCCGGAGGCCCCAAATACCTTGATGCCGTTGTCTTCAGGGGGGTTGTGGCTGGCGGACACCATCAGACCGCCAGCCGCGCCAAGACGGCGAATGGCGCCAGGAATCGCTGGCGTAGGGCATAGCCCCAGGGTCCATACCTCCCTACCTGCAGCCGTGAGCCCGGCGGTGAGCGCCGCCACCAGCATCGGGCCACTGCTACGGGAATCCATGCCGATGAGCACCGGCGCCCCCTGGGGCAACACCTGGCCGCACCAGAAGCCAACCTGCAAAGCCAAAGCCGGGCTCACCTGGGTTCCCACCCGGCCACGGATGCCATCGGTCCCGAAACCGGCCACACCACCCCGCAGGGGCAGGCCAACAGGATGGGGAGCCAGGTCGGCCATGGGCAGCAGCAGATGCCTCAGTGGGGTCCAGGTTACGTGGGCTGCTGCAAAGCGCTCACCATGGCTGGCCTGGGCCAGGTAGGGGCCGGAGCCCATTCAGCGCCAGCGGCGGGGCCACCAGATCCAGAGCACCAGTTCGCCAATCGTCCAGAGCAGCAGCGCACCAACCACCCAGCCCGGCAGCCAGCTCAATGGCCAAAAGGGGCGCAGCAGCAGCACCAGACCCGATACCGCCAGCACCCGCAGAGCCCGCAACCGCTGCTCAGCCCCAGGCAAGGTAGAGAGATAGGGGGGTAGGGAGGGCAGGCGCACCAGCTAAGTGGGATTCACACCTCCCCAGAATGCCGAAGCTGCGCCGCTATTGCCCTTGGCTCGCCTCCCCCTGCTGCTGGCCCTCACCTGCTTGGGCAGCGGCGCCGCCTTGGTGGGCGGCAGGGCACTACTGACCCTGATTCCCGCGCCAGACCCCAGCACACCCACCCCCACCCTGGAGCGCCTGCGGCGGTTCTCGCCCGATCCGGAGCGGCGGCGGGAGGCCAGCTTGCTGCTGCTGCCGCGCCAGGCAAAAGGCGACCTAGCCGGCGAGCGCCGGTTGCTGCGCGGCCAGGGCTGGGGTGGCGATGAGCTAGCCGCCCTGGTGCTCAAACGCGATGCCCTGGCCGCCGAAGCCCTAGGTGATCAGGCAGCCGCCCAGCAACGCTGGCAGCAGCTTGTGCGGCGCTTCCCCGACACGCCCGCCTCAGCCGATGGGCTTTATGCCCTGGGCCGGCAGCAGCCCCAGCTGCGGCAGAAACTACGCAGCCGCTTCGCCTCCCATCCCGCGGCCCTAGCAGCCGCCGTGGAGGCGGGCCCGAGCGACGCAGATCGCCTCCAGGCAGCCCTGCACCTGGCCCGTCACGGTGTGCGCTGGCCCGGTGCAGGGCCACGCTTCCGCCAGGCCTGCCAGAGCACGCCCGCAGCAGCTACCCCTGGCCAGCGGGACCAATTGGCCAGGAGCCTGGCCCAGCTAGGCGACTCGGCCGCTGCCCTGAGCTGCCTCAAGGGCAGTCCGCCGAGCCCAGCAACCCAGCTAGCCCTCAGCCGGGCCCTGCTCGGTGGCGGCAGCCAGCAGCAGGCCCAGGCCGAAAGTCTGCTGCTGCAACTGGCCAAATCCGCGCCGCGCTCCAGCCAGGCCAGCGAGGCCGCAGCCCTGCTCAGCGAACAGCCCGGGCCCAGGGCTCTCCAGGCCTTGAAGGGGCTGCCCTCTGCCCTGCAAGACACGGCCCCGGTGCAGGCGCGGCGGGCGATGGAGAGTGGCGACATCGGCGCGACGCTGGCGGTGCTGCAGCGCTGGCCCAACGATCCAGCCAGCTGGGAACTGCAGTGGCAGCAAGCCCGCCAGGCCCTGCTCAAGCGTCAATGGGCAACGGCCACAACGCTGCTGAGTGCACCGATCGGTCGCGAATTGCCGGTGGGGCTGGTGGGACGCCAGCGCTTCTGGCTGGGTTTCAGCCAGAAGCAGCAAGCCGCCACCGCCAAAGCACAACGCACCTGGAGTGATCTGATCAAACAGCATCCCGGCGGCTACTACGGCTGGCGGGCGGCGGTGCGACTAGGCCGCGGCGATCTCAACCTCGATCCCCGCAGCAGCCCGGCCCTTGTGCAACCCCAATGGCACCCCCTGGGCAGCGGCGACTGGCAGATCGACCGGCTCTGGCGCCTGGGCCAACCCCTGGAAGCCTGGGAGCACTGGCGCACGGAGCGGAGTTCCCCCCCCACTAGTCCCCAGGAGCTGATTACCGAAGGCCGGCTACGCCGAGCCGTGGGAGACCACTGGATAGGACTCGGCCAACTCGAGCAAGCCAGCCTGCGCCTACCGGTGAATGCAAACTGCGCCCTGGCCCAACAGCTTGAGCTCGACCTGCAAACCGCCAGCTTCGTGGCGGAGCTCGAGGAGGCTGGCTCAACCGCCGGGGTACCGGCAACCCTGCTGGCAGCCGTAGCAAAACAGGAATCGCGCTTCAGCCCCGGGGTGAGCTCCGGCGCCGGTGCCGTCGGCTTACTCCAACTGATGCCGGCCACCGCCGCCGAACTAGCCGGCACGCCCCTGGCAGCCGATGACCTCACCGACCCAGCCCGCAATGCCCAGTTAGGCGCGCTCTACCTAAAGCAACTGCTGGGCCAGTGGCAGGGCAACCCCGTGCTGATGGCTGCCAGCTACAACGCCGGCCCCGGTGCCACCGCTGGCTGGGTGACACCCCAACTGCAACAAGAACCGGAGCTATGGATAGAGGCCATCCCCTACCCGGAAACCCGGCTGTACGTCAAAAAAGTGCTCGGCAACTTTTGGAACTTTCAAGAGAGGCCTCTGGCTAGCTGCTAGCCACCGCTTGCCAGCCAGCGGCCCACCCATGCCCCTGACAACACGAGCACACCCAGCACCCCTGCCAGGAGCACCGGCGGGGGTGCCACCCGAATCCGAGCTAGATCGAGGCGTGCCAACAACACAGTGGTGCCCAGGATCAGCACATTGGTGAGCACTTTGAGGTGGAGCAGATAGAGGCCACCCACCGTGACGATCAAAAGGCTGATCACCAGGCTCATCACCCGACTGGCGGCCATCAAATTGGAAATCCGCTGCAGCAGCAGGTCGGGCATGGTGCACACCACCACCACCAGCAAGGCGTGGAGACAGTCAAGCGACCAGAACAAGCTGGATAACTGCCCCATCCCCGACGCTGCCGCACCCTCGAGCGGCTGGCTCCACTGCAAGCCCTCGTAAACGGATATCACTACCAGCACCAGCAGCATCGGCGCCCGCAAGGGCAGCAACAGCAGACGCAACATCGCCATCACGGGGGAGCCAGCACCAGGGAAATCGCATCCAGAGGGCAACTCGGAATGCACTGTTCGCACACCAAGCAGCGTTGCGCATCGAATTGCAGCTGCCAAGCCGGCTGGGTCAAGCTGAGGGCACCGCTGGGGCAAACGCTCGAGCAGAGGCCGCAGTCAACACAGAGACTGCGATCTACGGCTATCTGACCTGGCGCCCGGTTGAGGCCGAGTCCCTGACTTTCTAGCCAGGCTTCCGCCGCTGTTAGTTCGTCGATGTCGCCGGAGAGCTCCACCACCATGGTGCCGCTCTGGTTGGGGGAAATCTGGGCGCGCAGGATCTTGGCGGCGATATCGAAATCCACCGCCAGCCGATAGGTGATCGGCTGATGCACCGCTTCGCGGGGAAAGTGCAGGGTTAGGCGCCGTTTCACGAGGATCCGGTTCGCGGGAACAGCACGCTTACCTCCGCAAAACGCTAGCAAGCACTGGCAAAGTGCAGTCATGACCAACTCCACCCCGAATTCCGGCCTGGGGCCAAGCGAACGGCTGCTGCTAGTCGTGCTGGCGGCCCTACTGGCAGCGGGCCTGCTGTGGTTCCGGGGCGGACTGAATCCGGAGGCTCCCCTGGAGCGCTTGGCGCGCCAATCCCTGGATCTACCCGTGGCCTTGCGCAATGGCAAGCCAACGCTGGTGGAGTTCTACGCCGACTGGTGCGACGCCTGCCGCACCATGGCTCCGGCAATGGAAACGATCGAAGCCCAACACCGCGGCCAGCTCGATGTGGTGCTGCTCAACGTTGACAATCCGCGCTGGCAGCCGGAGCTGGAGCGCTACGACGTCAACGGCATTCCCCAACTAGAGCTGTTCAATCCTGCCGGTGAAGCGGTGGGCCGCTCGATTGGCGCCCGCAGCCTCAACGAACTGCGCGCCCTCAGCAGCGCCCTGATCAGCGGCAGCCCACTGCCCGCCTTCGCCGGTGTGGGCGCAGTGAGCAGCCTCGATGCGGGCGAACGCAACACAGCCTCGGCAGGTCCACCAGATGCTGCCACGATGGCCGGACCTCGCAGCCACGGTTGACGCCCGCCATGGATTCCCGTTTCCGCGTCGCCCTTATCGCCGCCACGCCTAACCCACAGCAGTGCGTTTATGCCGGCATGCACCAGGACTACAGCGAGGGTTTTGTCGCCGCAGACTCCGCCAACTGGCCGGACGAAACCAAGGCTGGAGAAATCTGCATCAAACGACTTCTCGCCGGCGAGCGCGGTCACTACGGCCCCTTAGAACACGCCCAGATCGTGCTCAACGTTGGCTGGTTTCCCCACTCGGTAATGCAGCAGGCGCGTACACACCGGGTGGGGGTGAGCTTTGACGTGCAATCAATGCGCTACACCGGCGATCGCATCTGCAAGGCCGCCAATGGTGAACTGGAACTGGAGGAGGTGTTCTATTTACGGCCCGTAGGTAGCTATAGCGACCGGCAAGGCAAAAAATACGCCTACACAGAAGAGCAGCGCTACATAGATCTGGAGCTCTGCAGTGCTGCGGCGGCACGCTACCGCGACCTTTTGGCGGCTGGCTTCGCCGAGGAACACGCCCGCGGCATCCTGCCCTTCGACTACCGCCAGCACTTTGTGGTGAGCTTCACCCTACGGGCGTTTCTGCACTTCCTTGATCTGCGCGCCAAGCTCGACGCCCAGCAGGAGATCCGTGAGCTCTGTGATCTGATGTGGCCCCACCTACAGGCTTGGACACCCCAATTCGCTGACTGGTATGAAAAGAGCCGCTTGCATAAAGCGAGACTCGCCCCATAGGGCTTTATGCGGGAAACTAAATTCTTGCCAAAGTGACGCGTTCGGGCTGGTGCTGATATTTACCAGCCCTATCTTGATAGGTAGTCTCGCAGGGATCGCCCTCAAAAAAGAGCAGCTGACAGATTCCCTCATTTGCATAAATACGGCAGTCAGCACCCGAAGAATTACTGAACTCCAGGGTGAGGTGACCCTCCCAGCCGGCTTCCGCTGGCGTCGTATTAACAATGATGCCTAGTCGGGCGTATGTGCTCTTACCCAGGCAGATCACCGTGATATTTGATGGCACCTTCATCTTCTCCAGTGCCACTCCCAAGCCATAGGAATGGGCTGGCAGGATGAAGTACTCACCGTCTTCGTCGCTGTGCAGCGGCGCCGGCTCCAGGTTCGCCGGGTTGAACCGCTTGGGGTTCATCACGGTGCCAGGCACATGCCGAAAGATCAAAAATTCCTTGGCCGACAACCGCAAGTCGTAGCCATAGGAAGAACAGCCGTAGCTGAGCACCGGGGAGCCCGCCGTAGCGGGATCGAGGTGGCGCACCAGGGTCGACTGAAATGGCTGCAACATTCCTGCCCCAGCCTGCTCGTTGATCCAGCGATCGTTCTTCAGCATCAGAGGCCTCGGCGCAACTGGGTGACCTGATCAGCCATGGCCATCAACTCAGGAGTCATGGCTGGCCCTGTCAAAATGACATCTAGATGGGCTGGGCGGCGCTCCAAGGTTGCCAACACTTCAGCCTGCTCGATGTAGCCCAGCTCCACAGCCAAGCCCAGCTCATCGAGCACCATCAGATCCACCGCACCACTGAGCAGCTGCTCGCGGCTGAAGGCCCACACCTGGCGCACCGCCTCCAACAGCTCGAGCCCCTGGTGGGCAGCTGGCTCTGACAGACAGCCGGGCACACCGGGCCGCAGCCATTGCAGTCGCCCACAGAGCCAGACGCTGCTGCCGAGGCCCTGATCTACGCCGCCCTTAAGGAACTGAGTAACTAGCACCCGGCTGCCCAAGCCGGCACTACGTAGGGCCTGGCTGAGCACGGCACCGTAACTGCCGCGGAAAGGCGCCGTATGGATTTGCAGTAAGCCCTCCGACTGGGCCACCAGCCGCAATGCCGGCGCAGCAGAAGGGGCGGACGCGGCAGCCGCCACAGCCAAAGGGCGATGGCCAGAGCGCTGAGGTTGGTGCTGGACCGCCGGAAAACCAGCTCCAGAGGAGGAGGTGAGGCCTGAGACGGGCAAGCTCGCGGTCATGAACAACCTGAATAAGAACCTTGAAAATCGAAAAACAGACCTGGGGCACCACGAGCAGCCCATGGCCTCGCGGAGCTGAATGTAGCGGGATCGGGCCGCTCCACAAGCAAACGACACCATCCCTAGCGGAAACATACGTACTGGTGCGCAGGGGCGCCGGCGGTGTCGTCTCAAACCGTGTGTATTGCTACAAGCCGCCCCCCGGGTGATCCTTAGGGTCCCGGCACTTGCCAAGACCTTGATGGTTGGCGCTACCCACGGATTTAGCCGTACCGCCAACACCCCATCGACGGGTGCTCCTGGCGTGGTGGCAGGCATGGGCAGCGCCGGCCAGGGCAACCCCACCCTGTTGGAAGTGATCCGGGGCCTGGCCGGCAGCAGTGTCGAGACGATCGAACGGGGCAAGACGATTTTTTTTCCCGGCGATCCAGCCGAGCGGGTCTATCTGCTGCGGCGCGGAGCGGTCCGGCTGTCGCGGGTATATGAATCCGGCGAGGAGATCACCGTGGCCCTGTTGCGTGAGAACAGCCTGTTTGGTGTGCTCTCGCTGCTTACCGGCCAGCGCTCCGATCGTTTTTATCACGCTGTGGCCTTCACCAGGGTCGAGATGGTGACCGCACCAGCCACCTCCGTGCGCCGGGCGATCGAGCAGGACGCCAGCGTGGGCTTGCTGCTGCTGCAGGGCCTGTCTTCGCGAATACTGCAGACCGAAACGATGATCGAAACCCTCACCCACCGCGACATGAGCTCGCGGCTGGTGAGCTTCCTGCTGGTGCTGTGCCGCGATTTCGGCGTGCCCAGCTCGGAAGGGATCACGATTGATCTGCGCCTCTCCCACCAGGCGATTGCCGAAGCGATTGGCTCCACCCGCGTCACAATCACTCGCCTGCTGGGCGACCTGCGCAACGACGGGCTGGTTCAGATCGACCGCAAAAAGATCACTGTGTTTGATCCAATCGCCCTAGCCAAGCGCTTCAGCTGAACGCCAGGGATACTGGGGCCCTCCGGGGACGTATGTGACGGGCTGGCTGCTGATCCTCGCTCTGCTCGCCCTGGGGGGAGTGCTCTCCACCCTGGGCGACCGACTCGGCAGCCTGGTGGGCAAGGCGCGCTTGAGCCTGTTGGGGATGCGGCCCCGCCGCACCGCGGTGTTGATCACGGTGCTCACCGGCAGCCTGATCAGTGCCATCTCCCTCGGCCTGATGCTGCTGGTAAGCGAGCGGCTGCGCACGGGCCTGTTTGAACTCGATCGACTGGAGCAACGGCTGCAAACCAGCCGCAGCCAACTGAGCCGCAGCAACAGCCAACTAGCCAGCAGCCGCCTGCAGGTGGCGCGGGCCGAACAGGGCAAACGCGAGGCTCAGACGCGCTTTGAGCAGGCCCAAGCCCGCGCCAGCAAATTGCGCAAAGAGCTGGCGCCACTTCTTGCACAGCGCAACCGGTTGGAGCTGGAGCGCAGCCGTCTCAGCCAGGAGGTGAAGGGGCGGGATGCGGAAATCCGCCGCACCGAAGCGGAACTAGCCCAGGTGCGCCGCAGGATTAGCGCCGGAGCCCAAGAACTTAAAGACCTGGAGAGCAACCTGATTGCCCTGCGCCGCGGCGACGTGGTGCTCAGCAGCGGTCAGACCTTGGCCAGCGCCAAGGTGACCCTTGAGCGCCCCGAGCAGGCCAAGGAGGTGATCAACGCCTTGCTGCAGCAGGCCAATCTCAACGCCTTCAGGCGGGTGCTGCCCGGCCAGCCCCCCGATCGCCAGATCCTGCTGGTACCCAAAAATGACATCAGCAAGCTGGAAGGCCTGCTGGCCAAACCCGGCAGCTGGGTGGTGAGCATTCTCTCGGCCGCCAACGTGCTGAGGGGCGAGCGCCAGGTGCTTGCCTTCCCAGACCTACGCCCCAACCGCCCAGTAGTTAAAGCAGGTGAAGTGCTGGCCAGCACCACGATCGAGGGCGACCTCACAGCCCTGGAGCCGGTTTCGCGGCGACTCAACCTGCTGCTGGCCGCTGCCTATGCCCGAGCCCAGCGCCAGGGCACATTGGTGGAAGGGCTGCAGTTCGATGCGGCCAGCTTTAAAAAGCTTGCCCGGGAGCTGAGCGAGCGCCAGCCGGGCCAGGTTGCCCAACTAGAGGCCCTCGCCATCAACAGCGCCAGCACCGCCGACCCAATTGCAGTGGAATTGCGCTGGTTGGCGGCCCCATCTCCCGCCCAATCGGGGCCGGGCCCTCGCCGCCCATGACGGGCGCTGCGGCGGGCCTGGTAGCAGGCCTCGATCCCGGGCGCAGCAAATGCGGTCTAGTGCTGGCTGATCCTGCCGTTGGCCAGATCCGGCAGGCTGCAATCCTGCCCCCACAAGCCTGCCTCGCCCTGCTCAAAAGCTGGCAGCAAGTGGGGCTTGGCCAGGTTGTGCTCGGAAATGGCACCGGCAGCCAAGACTGGTGCAGCCAACTTGGCCAGCAGCGGCTGGCCCTAGCTGTGGTGGATGAGAGCGGCAGCACCCTGGCGGCCCGCGAGCGCTACTGGCAGCTTTGGCCCCCTAGGGGCTGGAGGCGGCTGCTGCCGGCGGGCTTGCGATTGCCCCCCCGGGATATCGACGATGTGGTGGCCCAGCTGCTGATAGAGCGCTACTACGGGGTGACTATGCAACGCAGCAACCAGGAGGTGCTGAGGCGATGGCCGCTGCCGGCCGCGCCGGAGGCTGAATCGGTTTAAAAACGGGCCCGAACCGTAAAGATGTAGTCACCGCCAGGCTCGAGCTGGTAGTCGACCTTGAGCAGATAACGCAGCAGGGCATCCTGGATCAGAGCCCTGCCCAAAGAAGGCTCAACGCTGAGTTCACCGCGGTCAAAGGCCCAGCGGAAACTCCATTGGTAGCCGCCCGCACTCACCTCCCCCTCCAGCACCCGCTGGCTGAAGCTCTGGTGCAGCACCCGCAACTGGGCAGTGGTGGAGGGAAGGCGTGCCATCGGCTCAGGCTGCCGCGCCCTGGGGCTGAAAACCGTTAAGTCGGTTGCCAGCCCGCTCCAGGCCGAGGCGCTGGATCAGGCCAATACCTGCCTCCACCTCGCGCAGCACCTCCTCGAGCAGGGGCTGCTCGGCAGGCGTGAAGCGTCCGAGCACATGGCCAACTGTGCGGGCGCGGCGCTCGCCGGGATCTTGGGCGGGGGCGCCAATACCAATACGAAGCCGCGGAAAGTCCTGGGTACCTAGGTGGCTGATGGTGCTGCGCAGGCCGTTATGCCCCCCGGCACTGCCCGTAGCCCGCAGTCTCAACTTGCCGAGGGGCAGGTCCATGTCGTCAACCACCACCAGCAACTGGGCGGGCTCTAAACCAAACCAGTCAAGGGCTGCGCGGATCGAACGACCACTTTCATTCATATAGGTCTGGGGCATCAACAGCCGCAGCCGGGAAGGCCCCGAACCCACCTCAGCCACCAAGCCCTGAAGCTTGGGCTGCTGCCGAAAAGATGCACCACCAGCGCAATCGGCTAATCGCTCAAGGGCCATAAAGCCCACGTTGTGGCGAGTACCTAAGTACTTGGCTCCGGGATTACCCAGGCCCACCACCAACTGCAACGACAACTCAGGCCGCAGGACCATCGAAAGACTGCTCAATCAGCTCTGGAGCATCAGCCCCGGAGGCATCAGCTGAAACAAGCTCAGTTGCAGAAACTGCAACTGGTAGGTCAGCCGCAACAGGTTCGGCGGTGGTGATCGCCGTGCGCAGCTCCTTTTCGAACTCAGAGGAGGCCGATTGAAAACCCTTAAGAGTTCGGCCCAGGGTTTTACCGAGCTCCGGCAGGCGCTTTGGTCCGAACACCAGCAGCCCGATGGCGGCAATTACCGCCAGCTCAGGCAAGCCAATGCCAAACACGTTCATCAGCCGAGGCCGTTCCAGTTGACCGTGATGCCCTCGAGCAGCAAGGACTTGTTGTAGAGCTGCAGGATGATCAGCAGAAACACCAAGAAGAGCACCATAAAAATGCCCATGACGGGCGTGGTGCCCCAGCCGGGAACGACCTTGCCGTACTCAGAATTGAGTGGCCGCAGGATGTCTCCGAGGCGGGTGCGTTGGGCCATGTCTGCTGCAGCCTCTCGGGCATGGATTCGCTTTAAGTACTGTAAGGGCCTCGCGTACCGCGCCGCGGTTGTCCGTCGAGAGTTGTGACGCAACCCGTCACCTGCATTCCCCTTCCACCTCCATGGACCCCACCGCCACCACCAGCTCCCCGGCCCTTTCCGTGGCCCTCGCCGTGCTGGCGGTGCTGCTTTCACTCACCGGTTTTGGGGTGTACCAAGCCTTCGGGCCGCCCTCCAAGGGCCTCACCGACCCCTTTGACGACCACGACGACTGAGCGCTAAGCGCTTACCCAATCAGGGTGCACTCGCCAAAAACCCAGGCTCCACGGCGCCAGCAGCCAGGGATCTTCAGAGAGCTTTCCCTGGGAAATCAGAGGCTGATCCAGGCCATCGAGTCGCTCCAATAGCTGCCAGCTCTCTCCCACCTCCAGGTTACGGCGGCAAGGGGAACAGTTCTGCACGGTGAGCACCACGTCCCCCGACTCCCCTAGCGGCCGGCAGCCCAGTAGCAACAGCCCCTCGCCCAGGGGAGGCAGGGCCTGATGTCGTTTAGGCCGGCCCTGGGCCGCCGCCGGCCGCAGCCATAGCGGTTCCCTGAAGGCCACCGCCTGCTGGGGCACCTGGGCCCGGCACCAGCCTGCTGGGCAGGGCGCCAGGGCCAGCCGCAGGCGCTGCAGGCCGTTATCGGCGCCAGGATCGGGCCAAGTAGGCGCCCGCAGCAGCGACACACCCAACTGCTCCGGACTAGCCGACACCCCCTGGGGCCCATCGAGCAGCACCGCCAAGCCGCCGCCAGTAGCCACAGAAGCGATCCAGCTGATCGCTGGCAGCTCCCAGCGGGCCTGCTCGCGGGCAGTGACCGGCTGGGCTGGCCTTTCCAGCACCCCACCGGAGGTATCCGCCGCCCAGCGCTGGGCCGGCTGGGCCAGGGGGATCTCCAGGCGCAGCAGCTCATGGCGCTGGCGCCAGTCGACGCTGAGCACAAGCTCGAGCCAGGGGGTATTGGCAAGTAAGCGCCCCTCAAGCCGCACCGCACTGGCCCCGCACTGGCCCCGCCACACAAAACTGGTGCACAGCTCTCCCTGCTCCAGCCAGCTCGGCTCGCCCTGCCACTGCCAGGCCAGCGGATGGTCCCGGTAGCCCGTGGCGATGTCCCAGGCATCCCAAAACTCACCTCGATCGGCAAAACGCCGCCAGGCCAGAGGGCCTGCCAACTGGGGCTGATCCTGGCTATCCCACAGCTGCTCGAGGCCCCGCGGCCCCAGCTCAAAACTCACCAAACCGTTGCCGCAGCGCCAGCCCTCTCGCCACACCGGCGCCTCAACCTGAGCTGCCTCAACCTGAGCTGCCTGAGGGGCCGCCGCTGCGACCGTTTGCTCTAGGGGCAGGGCGGCCACGCCCGCCAAGAGCGGCAGCTGCAGCCACTGGCCGCCAGCCCGGGCCGGCTGGGACGGCAGCTTCACACCGCCCCAACTCCAGCAGCCCAACGGCACCCGCAGGCTGCGGGCCCGGGGAGGCAGGGGCTGGAGCTGGGCTACCCACCAACCCTCGCCCACACCCACACAGTCATCTTCACCGTCACCAGCTCCTAGCCAGGCCTGCAGAGCCCGATCCCGTTGCAGGCAGGCGCTGCGACGCGCTGCCCGCCACTGGGGCTCGGCCTGCTCGAACACCTCTGGAATCGAGGTGCCGGGCAAAATGTCGTGAAACTGCTGAAAAAGCAGCGTTCGCCAGTCGACCGTTTCAGGATCGCCGGCTAGGGCCTGGGCCAGCTCCGCCTCCCGAAGCAGCCGCTCGAGTGTGCGGTTGTGGCGCTTCTGATCAGGGCGCGAGGTGGCGCAGCCGCGATGCAGCTCCAGGTAAAGCTCGTCGCGCCACACCGGCAGCCGGGGCGCCAGCGGCTCAAGGTCAGCCAAATAACCCCGCAAGCTGCCGTGATGCTGGGGAGCAGCTTCAGCTTGCTGCTGCCAGAGCCGCAGCTGCTCGAGCATTTCAGCGCTGGGGCCTCCACCGTGGTCGCCCACTCCGGGCAGCCACAGGGCCGAATCAACCCCAGTCGCGCCTTGCCAAGCCAAGCGATAGCGCTCCATCGCCACGGGATCGCCATCGGTGCCGATCGGGGCGTTGATCAGGGCCAGCAGCTCGGAACCGCAGCGGCTGCGCCAGCGAAACAGCCGGTGGGGGAAGGGATTGGTGGCATTCCAGGCCATTTTGTGGGTGCAAAACCAACGCACGCCGGTGCTGCGAGCCACGGCCGGCAGGCCGCTGGCGAAACCAAAGCTGTCGGGCAACCAGGCCAGATAGTGCTCCAGCTCAGGGAAGCTGGCGGCGCTGAATTGCTGGCCCAGCTGAAACTGGCGCAGCAGTGAGGAGCTGCTGATCAGCACGCAGTCGCTCTCCACCCAGGGGCCGTTGATCGGTTCAAAGCGACCGGCTGCCACCGCACGCTGCAGGCGGGCGAACAGGGCCGGCCGGTGTTGCTGCAGCCAGGCGTATAGGGCCGGTGTGGAGTGGCCGAAATGCAACTCCTCGAAGCGCTCGATCAGATCCAGGGCAGAGGTGAAGGTGCGCTCGGCCGCTTGCCAGGTGTCGGCCACCGGCCAAAGCCAGGCCAGATCGAGGTGGGCATGGCCCAACACATGAAACCGACCTGTCGGCGGTTCGCCGCTGCGCAGCTGGGCAAGCTCAGCCTTGGTTTCAGCCAACAAATCCACCGGATCGGCTGGATCCAGGGGCTCGAGCTCGAGACGGCTCTCGATCAGGGCACCGTCGTCGTGCAAGGGGCTGCGCAGGCGTAACTCCAGCTCAAGGGCCTCCCCCTGCCACCAGCGCTCGGGCAGCAACCAGCGGCAAGTGGTGTCAAACAGGTCGCCGCCATGCACCGGCGCACCATCCACCCGCAGCTCCACCTGGTCGGCCCACCAGCGCAGCACCAGCCGGGCCTGGGCAACTGGCTCCGGCTGCTGCAGCTGCAGCCAGTTCGCCGGGCAAACCAGCCGCAGCCGTAGCTCCCGCCACTGGCCACCCCGCGGCCAGATCACCAACCCCCGCGCTGCCCAATCCGGACGACATTGCTGGCCCCAAGGATCTTCAAGGGCTGGTCCAAACCGCCCTCCCACTTGCACGCAGCGCCAGAGTGGTTGGAGATCCAAGCGCGAATGGGTTGGCCGCAAACGTGACTGAATCGTTTCAATCCGTGGGGTCTGCCCTAGTCCTGAGGCCTCAGGCATCGTTGGATGGCAAGCCGAGTCCCATAGGATGATCCCGCAGCTGCGGGGTCGACTAGGCCCTTCAACGCGCCTGTCACTCCCTGTCACCCGCTCGCCATTCCCCAAGGCCGAACCATGCTCGCCCTCAAGATCTCGGTTTATTCGGTCGTCTTCTTCTTTATCGGGATCTTTGTGTTCGGCTTTTTGGCCAGCGACCCCAGCCGCACCCCGAGCCGTAAAGACCTGGAAGATTGATCAGCTGGCACTAGGCAGGCAAGATCCTGATTCTGTTTGTGGGATGATCCCCGAAAGGACCTGCTGCGCCTGATTTAATCGTGCCAATTTCAGACACGCTTCCTTCAACACTTCAGGCTCAAGAAGGTCTTAAGGGCTGATGTATTTGGCTGGCAATTCCCACCGAGTGCCTCTGGGGAAATCGCCTTTAAAAAGGCTCGCCCACCAACTATTAACAGCTGCTTGCCTATCCGTCCTATTCGCTCCAGAGGCTCTGGCAGGTGATATTCCCAGCCAGCCTGGGGCAGTCAAAGCCTCTAGTTCAGTTATTCCTGCTCCCAACTTTGCTGTAATCAAGGCCGATCAGCAAAGCTACGACCAGCAACTGGGCCGGTTTGTTGCCACCGGCAACGTTGAAGCCCGCTTCAATGGCTGGCGCCTGCTGGCAGATCGAGTCGAAATGGCAGAAGCCAGCCGCAGTGTCTACGCCAGCGGGCAAATTCGCCTGATCAAAGGAGATCAATACCTGCAAGCAAGCCGTCTGCGCTATAGCGAACTAGAAGGCAGCGGCGAACTTGAAGACGTCTATGGCGTTATCGAGCAGGACACCATTCCCCGGGACATCAATTCTCAAGGGGTCACTTCTAAAGAAATCAATTCGAAAGAAGTCAATTCGAAAGAGGTCAACTCCCCAGATCCCAACGCCAAAACGAACGGTCTGCCGTCTAACTTCAGCCAACCAGCGTTTGCCTGTCCGCCACTCAGCGCAGATCCTGCCAATAGAACGCTGGTGCGGGTGTTGCCACCAGGTCGCAGCAGCCTGCCCACCATGCCAGCGCCAGCCGGCTGCCCTGGCAGTGAGCTCTCCACTCCAGCTCTATCTCTAAATAGGGCACTGGAATCAGTTGCTTTCGGCCCCCCCCAGGCGGGCGGCCCGCAGGCACAGGCGATCTCGATGGGATCTGGGAAACCTGTCGTTAAAGCAACTGAGATTGAGCAGCTGCCAGACGTGGACTCAAAGGTGAGCAACGTGACGTTCCAGCAGAGCTGGAGCACCAGCCTGAAGCTCGACCTGGGAGCCGTTATTGACACCACGGACTCGCTCAACAGCAATGGGCAGGGCTACCGCCCGCCCGCAAACAAAGCGGGCACGATCAGCCGCATTCGCTTTCAAGGAGCCCAGATCCAAATCAGAGGCAACCGCTGGACTGCCGAACAAATTGCTTTTACCAACGATCCCTTCACTCCTGCCGCCTCTTGGAGCCTGGCCCGCAAGGTGGTGGCCGTTATGGATGGGCGCGGCGTGACCCGCATCAACAGCCGCAGCAGCCAGATTCTGCTGGACGGCAAAGTTTCTTTGCCGGCAATCACAAACACAACCATCGGCGCCGAAGAATCTCGTTTTGCCTGGGATACCGATAAAGAAGATCGCGATGGCTTCTTTATTGGCTACAATCTGGAGCCAATAAAAATAGGCAAGCGGGGCAGCTTGCAACTCCAGCCCCAGCTGAATGTGCAGCGGGCCATCGAAGGCCGTACCAGTAGCTATGTGCTTCCTGGACAAAGCCTGGCTAATCCCACCAGCGAACAGACAGCCAAGCTCGCAGATATGTTCGGCCTGCTGGCGGGACTCAACCTGCCCATGGGCTGGCTCTCATTAAATGCTGAAGCCAGCCTGTCTACCCTCAACCCGGACAACTTCCGATCCGGCACCCGCAGCACCAGCCGCCTGACGGCTCCACTTAACCTGCCCGGCCATACAAGCGCAAACGCTGATCTATTTGGATCCTATCGCGAGCGCATTTACAATGGCAGCCTGGGACTTCAAACCGTAGTTTATTCCTATGGCGCCAATTTAGCTGGCAACGTGGTCTTGAATCAGCCCAAGGCTCAGGCTGCCCCCCAAAAAGCTCCCTACTTAGCACCAGTGAATCTCAACTGGGCAGCCCAATCTGGAGCCTACGAAGCAACACTATTTGAAGCAGACACCCTTAATTCTTTATGGCGTAGCTATGCCAACCTGGCAGCAAGCACCACCCTGCAGCTCTGGCAGGGCTCTGCCCTTGATGCCAGCGAAGATCCCAAGCGGGGCTTGCGCTATGCACCTGTGCCGGTAGTACCAGGCCTGGGAATCAACTTCGGAGCCAGTGGCTATGCAGCCACATATAGCGATGGAGCAAACCAGAACACCCTCACCCTGTGGGGCGGACCTTCGTTCACGCTGGGACAGTTTGATCGACCCGTATTCGATTACACCCGCTTCTCCGCCTCAATCGCTGGCACCTTTTTAAACGGCGCCAGCCCTTTCGGCTTTGACCGCACGGTAGACCTGCGCACCCTTAGTTTTCAAGCAGCGCAACAGATCTATGGCCCAATTGTGCTCGAAGCTGGCGCCACCTTCAACATCGACGATGGTTCCGATTTCTACGGCGATGCCTCCTATTCCTATGTGGAGTTGAAACTGCAACGCCGCTCCTACGAAGTTGGTGTCTACTACAGCCCCTACGACGGCATTGGCGGCATCCGCGTCAAACTCAACGACTTTAACTTCACTGGCAGCGGCACACCTTTCGTACCCAGACCTAGAAGCCGTTGAAATCTAGAAGCCGTTTAAATAAGGCAAAGATGAGGCGGTGCAATTAAGTTCTGAATCGTGGGCTAGCAACTGGGAAGTGGCATCCCATTGCCCAGAAGCCAACATCTGCTGGGGCCCAGCCTGGATATCTAGCTGCCAAAGCTGCCCTTGGGAGGATTCCAGGGAGGCCGTAGCCAGCGACAAGCTCAGCTGCTGGCCAGGATCGGCGATCAGCGTCTCTTGCAGACTCAGCACGCTGGCGTGGGATGCGGTGAAACAGGGGATTCCCAAGGCAAGACAGTTGCCATAAAAGATCTCAGCAAAGCTTTCTCCCACCACCGCCCGAATACCCCAGCGCATCAACGCCTGGGGAGCATGCTCACGACTTGAGCCACAGCCAAAGTTGCGGTTCACAACCAGCACAGAGGCTCCCTGCAGCTCTGCTCGATCGAAGGGATGCTCCCCAGAGAGCTCGGCCCGATCATCGGCAAACACCTGCTCGCCAAGCCCATCAAAGGTGACACATTTAAGAAAACGGGCTGGAATGATTCGATCGGTGTCAATGTCGTCGCCGGTGATGACAACGGCGCGCCCGCGCACAGCCGAGATAGGGCCAAAGGGAAAGCTGGAGGTGGTCATGGCCGCGGTCATGGCGTGGTGTTAATCATCTGGCGCACATCACACACTTTGCCGGCAATTGCGGCCGCAGCCACCATCGCCGGACTCATCAGCAGGGTGCGGCCGGTAGCCGAGCCCTGGCGACCCTTGAAGTTGCGATTACTTGAACTAGCGCTGATCTGGCGGCCCTCAAGCCGGTCTGGATTCATGGCCAGGCACATCGAGCAGCCGGGCTCACGCCACTCAAAGCCAGCCTCCCTAAACACCTGGTCAAGCCCTTCAGCTTCCGCAGCCGCCGCCACCTGTTCAGAGCCAGGCACCACAAAGGCCTTGATGCCCGGAGCCACATGGCGTCCCTTGGCCACCGCCGCAGCCGCCTGCAAATCGGACAGGCGCCCATTGGTGCAGCTGCCAATGAAGCAAACATCCACCGCTGTGCCTGCAATCGGAGTGCCGGGCTGCAGATCCATGTAGCGGTAGGCCTCCTGGGCCAAGGGCCGCTCATCCGGCTCTGTCTGCTCCAAGGTTGGAACCGTTTCATCTACGCCGATGCCCTGGCCGGGGGTGATCCCCCAGGTGACTGTCGGCGCAATTGCCGCAGCATCGAAGCGCACCTCGTCGTCAAAAACTGCGTCTGCACCACTGGCCAGGCCACGCCACCAGGCCACGGCCCGCTCCCAGGCTTGAGCCTTGGGGGCATAGGGCCGGCCTTGCAAGTAGGCAAAGGTGACAGCGTCGGGGTTGACGTAGCCGCAGCGGGCACCGCCCTCGATTGCCATGTTGCAGAGGGTCATGCGCTCCTCCATCGTCAAAGCATCGATGGCTGGACCGGCAAATTCGTAGGCGTAGCCCACACCACCTTTTACACCCAACACCCGGATGATGTGCAACACCAAGTCTTTGGCATAGACGCCGGGCTGCAGCTGACCCTCAACCCAAATCCTCCGCACCTTGAGCTTGCCCATCGACAGGCTCTGGCTGGCCAGCACATCGCGCACCTGGCTGGTGCCAATGCCAAAGGCAATCGCCCCAAACGCCCCGTGGGTGGAGGTGTGAGAGTCGCCGCAGGCGACGGTCATACCCGGCTGGGTGAGGCCCAATTCGGGGGCAATCACATGCACGATTCCCTGGCGGCCGCTGCCGAGGCCATGCAAAGGAATGCCGTAGTCGCTGCAGTTGCGCTCGAGGGTGGCGAGCATCTCCTCAGCCAGGGGATCAGCGAAGGGGCGCGCCTGGGATGTGGTTGGCACGATGTGATCAACCGTGGCCACGGTGCGCTCGGGGAGTCGCACCGGCAGGCCCAGATCTTTCAAGGCAGCAAAGGCCTGGGGGCTGGTCACCTCATGAATCAGGTGCAACCCGATAAACAACTGGGTGGAGCCGCCAGGCAACTGGGCCACCCGATGCAGATCCCAGACCTTGTCGTAGAGGGTGCCGGCACTCACGCAAGGTCCGTTCGACTGAGGCTTAAGCCTAAAGCTGCGCCCCGGGGCCGTCGGCCAGCCGCAGGCGCAAGCGATTGAGCGCTTCACCGCTCGTCAACCGCTGGATCCAGACCCTGCCACGCGTGGCGCCAAAGCGCACTGCCTCGCTGCTGCAACCATCCGGGCCGGCAATGGCGATATGCACAAGTCCTACCGGCTTCTCACTGCTGCTGCCCCCCGGGCCGGCGATGCCGGTCACAGCAATTGCCCAGGTGGCACCAGTTGCACGGCGAGCGCCCTCAGCCATGGCGATAGCAACCGGATCGCTCACGGCGCCTTGGCTCTCAAGCAGCGCCGGCGGCACCCCAAGCAACGCCTGCTTAATCGAGTTGGCATAGGCAATCACCCCACCAACAAAGCCATCAGAGGCTCCGGGCACCGCCGCTAGGGCCGCCCCCAGCCCCCCGCCAGTGCAGCTCTCAGCTACAGCCAGCGTCTCCCCGCGGCGGCGCATCTGCTCAAGCACCACACTGGCCAGGCTGTCGTCATCGACGCCGAAGCAGGCCCTACCGGAGCGGGCCCGGATCTGCGACTCAATCGGAGCCAGCAGGATCTGGGCTTCAGCAACGCTGCCTGCCCTGGCCGTGAGGCGCAGCTTCACTTCACCGGCGCCGGCGTAGGGAGCCACAGTTGGGTTCTCTAGGGCCAGCAGATCGGCCATCTGCTCAGCCAGAGCCGACTCGGAAACGCCCCAAAAGCGCAACATGCGACTGGCGAACACCCCCTCAGCCAAACCAGCTGAGCGCAGCCATGGCTCTGCGGTACCCGACCACATCGCCTCCATTTCGCTTGGCACGCCAGGGAAAGTGAGCACCGTGAAACCTGGCTGAATGCCCGAGGCCGCAGGCGGGGTCCAGATCATGCCGGGGGCGGTGCCGGTGGGATTTGGCAACACCGCCGCCCCTGCGGGCAGAAATGCCTGCTTGCGGTTACTGGGGGAACAGAAACGACCGCGCGCGCCGATGCGGGCCTGGATGTCAGTCCAGATCTCTGGGTGCTCCACCAGGGGCGTGTCAAAGGCAGCAGCGATAGCTTCTGTGGTTAGGTCGTCTGGGGTCGGGCCGAGGCCGCCAGTTGTAATCAACACCCGGCAGCGACCTGCCGCTTCCCGCACCGCGGCCATCAGACGGGTGCGGTTGTCACCAACCACGCTCTGGCGCTGGTGGGCGATGCCCAGGGCCGCCAGCTGCTCCGCCAGCCAGCGGGCATTGCCATTGGTGATGTTGCCGAGCAGCAGCTCGGTGCCGATGCAGAGAATCTCGGCGCTCACAGCCTCACAGCTCCCGAGTGGCCGCAGGCTGCTGCAAGGCCCGGCGAGTGCTAACCAGCACCCAGATCAGGACCGCAGTAGCCAGGGCCAGCCAGAGAAAGCGCAATTCAGCATTCACCAGCACCAGGGCCAGGGAGCCCAACCACTGGGTGAAGGCATAAATGAGCAACACGGTGCGGCGATGGCTCAGTCCCGTCCTCAGCAGCCGGTGGTGCAGGTGGCGCCGATCGGGATAGAAGGGAGAGTGGCCTTCGCTGAGGCGCCCCATGATCACTGCCGACATGTCGGCCAAGGGCAGCGACAGGATCAGCAGCGGTAGCAGCAGGCTGACGCTGGTGAGCCCCTTGGCCGGACCGACAATGCTGATCGCCGCCAAGGCAAAGCCCAAAAAATAGGAGCCGCCGTCGCCCATGAAGATGCGGGCAGGGTTGAAGTTGTGGCGCAGGAAACCGAGGCAGCTGCCGGCCAGCGCCGCGGCCAGCAGGCCAGCAGCAGGCTGATGCAGGCTGAAACTCACCGACAACAAACCGACTGCAGCGATACCGCTCACGCCCGCCGCCAGACCATCGAGACCATCAAGCCAGTTGATGGCGTTGGTGATACCCACCAACCAGATCACCGTTGCCAGCAGGCTGAACCAATCTGGCAATGGCAGCAGCAGATCAGAGCCTCCCCACCAGCCCATGGGGATCTCGATGTTGCCGATGCGCACACCCTCGTTCCAAGCAACCATCGAAATGGCCAACTGGCCGGCCAAACGGGGCAGGGGCGGCAGGGCATAGAGATCATCTGCCAGCCCGATCAAGAAAAAGCAAAGGGCTCCAGCCAGGGTGGTCCAGATCAACTGGTCCTTTTCAGCGGGAAGGTTGGCGAACCCACCCAAGGCCCAGGTGAGACCCAGTGCTGCACTGAAGGCGATAACAATGCCGACCCCTCCAAGGCGCACCATGGGAGAGGTGTGCTGCTTGCGGGAATCGGGAGCATCCACCAATCCCCAACGCAAGCCGAGTCGGCGTACCACTGGCACCACCAAAGCCGTGCACAGAGCAGCAACGGCAAAAGTGAGCAAGGCGGCCGCGTTGGGGCTGTAGGCGAGGGTCACTGAACCAGACCGAAGCAAGCCGAAAAATGGCCTTTAGCAACCAGCTTACGGGCGTTGAAGTTGATCAAGCGTGCTGAAGCTCACGCGCTGCTGTGTAAAGCGGGAAGCGCTCACAGAGAGCCGCAACCCGATCGCGGCAGCGCTGCTCAATGGCGCTGTCTTCGGGATTGAGCAGGCGATCAGCAATCACATCGGCCACCTCGCGGAAGGCGGCTTCGTCAAAACCGCGGGTGGTGCAGGCAGCGGTGCCCAGGCGCAGGCCGCTGGTCACGAAGGGCGACTGGGGATCGAAGGGCACCGTGTTCTTGTTGGCGGTGATGTGCACATCACTCACCAGCAGGTCAGCCACCTTGCCTGTTATACCGATGCCGCGCAGATCCAGCAGCACGATGTGGTTGTCGGTGCCGCCGCTCACAACGGCGATGCCGCGCTCCTGGATGCGCTCTGCGAGGGCCTGGGCGTTGGCAACCACCTGCTGGCTGTAGACGCGGAAGCAGGGCTGTAGGGCCTCACCAAAGGCCACCGCCTTGGCTGCGATCACGTGCTCAAGTGGGCCGCCCTGGCTACCGGGGAACACGGCCTTGTCGAACTGCTTGCCGAACTCGGCATCGCGGCAGAGGATCAGGCCGCCGCGGGGGCCCCTCAGGGTCTTGTGGGTGGTGGTGGTCACCACGTCGCAATGGGGCACGGGGTTGGGGTGCACGCCCGCCGCCACCAGGCCGGCGATGTGGGCCATATCGGCCAGCAGGTAGGCGCCCACCTCATCGGCGATGGCGCGGAAGGCCTGGAAATCAATGGTGCGGGGATAGGCGGAGTAGCCGCACACGATCAGCTTGGGCTTGTGCTCCAGGGCCAGCTGGCGAATGATGTCGAAATTGAGCTGCTGGGTGTCGGGGTCCACGCCGTAGTGCACGGCGTTGAACCACTTGCCGCTCACGTTCACCGGCGAGCCATGGGTGAGGTGGCCGCCATGGCTGAGGTCCATACCCAGGATCGTGTCGCCGGGCTGCAACAGCGCCAGGAACACGGCGAAGTTGGCCTGGGCACCGCTGTGGGGCTGCACGTTGGCCCAGGCGGCACCAAACAACTGCTTGGCCCGCTCAATCGCCAGCTCCTCGATCGCATCCACATGCTCACAGCCGCCGTAGTAGCGCTTGGATGGCAGGCCTTCGGCATATTTGTTTGTGAGCACCGAGCCCTGGGCCTCCATCACGGCTCGGGAGGCGAAGTTCTCAGATGCAATCAGCTCCAGGTGAGTTTCCTGGCGCTGCAGCTCCTTTTCAATCAGCCCGGCGATGGCGGGGTCTCCGGCAGCTAGGGACTGGTTGAGGGCAGCACCGCCGGAGTTGGTCATGGTTAAGGGTTGAATCGTTTGATGATCGTAAAGACCGGAGCCGGGCATCGGACACCTCAACGTCGAAGCCAACCCACAAAAAAACCGCCCTAAGGCGGTTTTGAAAGAAGCGCGCCTGGAGAGATTCGAACTCCCGACCCTCTGATCCGTAGTCAGATGCTCTAATCCGCTGAGCTACAAGCGCATGGGACCATTCTCACCGCACGGAGGGCCCATCCGTCAAACACCCCGTCCTCGCCTCCCCATCAATGCCCATCCGCTGGTACGGCCCCGCCAACCCCGAAGACCCCACCTACAGGCACTTCGAACGGATCGTGAACCTGACGCTCCACGCCGCCCTATTCGCCGCCCTGAACAGTGGCCTCTGGTTGGTACAGGAAATGCGTCACCCCTGGGCCCACCTCAACTGGCTCAGCTTGGGTTGGTTGGTGGTGTTGCTGGCTCACGCTGGCGCTGTAGTGGTTCTGCGTCCAACCCCCCGGCCATGACCCTCTCCGCCACAGACCTCAAAGAACTGGAACTGGTCCTGGCAGATCGCCTTTATGTGCAAGTTGCCAGTTGGCACCTCTACCTCGGCGACGCCGGCCTGGCCCAGGCCCTGGCGATCGAATGTTCCGCCAGGCTGGACCAGGGGGCGGAGGTGTGCGCGCGCCAGGCCCTTGAGGCGGTGCAGGTGCCGATCGGCGCCGGCTCCACCCGGCTGCCCCTGGCTCGGCTGGTGCCCGCCGGCCAGCTGCGGGATCTCGAAGAGGTGCTGGAGCAGTTTTGCCGATAAGGTTGCGGGAACTGGCGACGGGCTGTGCTGGTCATTGAGGTAACCAACGCCCGCGATGTGGTGCGTCAACGCCTGGGTCGCCTGGGCGGACGCCTAATCGGCAAGGTGGTGGACGCCGAGGCCCAGGTTGAAAAAGCCCTTATTCAGGAGCTAGAGACGGCCTTCAAGGAATTCGGCATTGAGGCACGCATCTTTTCGGTGGACGGCCCCCGGATGCTGGGTCGCTCCCACCTGGAGATTCCCGTTCAGGTGCGAGCTGAACGGGACGTTCGCCTCGACCCCTAGCGCCTGGCGCCAATTCGAGGCAAGCGATCCCGCAACTGGTCGGTCAAATCCTTGACCTCTGGCACCTTGGCAAGGCTGGCCACCACGCCATAGATCAGCACACCAACTCCGCCGGCAAAGCTGCACTCCAGGAGCCGCCCCCAAAGACCAGTGGGCCAGGCCACAAATACTGACACGCCCCAGGCCACCAGTCCGGCCAGTACGGCAGCACCGAACAGCAGCATCGTGTCGCGCAGCCACAGCCGCAATGGCAGCCCGCCGAGCTTGGTCTGCAACGCCAGCAGCAAACCCACACAGGTGATCAGATTCACCGCCACGGTGGCCAGCACCAGGCCGGCAGCGCCGCAATAGAGGCCAGGCAGCAGCTGGGTAGCGCCGGGCACCGGTCCGCCCACGAAAGCCCAGCAGAAGAGCGCATTCAGCCCAATCCCCGCCATCGACCAGCGGAACGGGGTAACCCCATCGCCGAGGGCGTAAAACACCCGCACCAGCACGTCGCGAGCCAGATAGGCGGGCATGCCGATGCCGTAAGCCATCAGCAGGTTGCCCACCAACTCCGCAGCACCGGCATTGAAAGCTCCCCGCTCATAGATCAAAGCCACGATCGGCAAAGCCAGCGCCACCATCAACGCCCCCAGGGGCAGCATGCTGGCGTTGGAAAGCATCAGCCCCTGGCGGATACGACCGACCAGCTCAGGTCGATCGTCCGGTGCCGTCAGCCGGGCATAAACCGGCAGTAGGGGCACCAGCAGGGCATTGGAGAGCAGCCCTAGGGGCGTTTGCACGAGCAGGTTGGCGTAGCCGAGACCCGCCGCGGCCGCCGGGATGCCCGAAGCGAAAAACAGGGACACAAACACGTTGATCTGCAGCATCCCCGAGGAGAGGGTGGCGGGCCCCATCACCTGCAGCACCTCGCGCACACCGGGGTCCCTCCAGTCCCACACCAGCTGAAAGCGTTGCAGCCCTTGCCGTGCCAGGGCTGGCAGCTGGATCAGCCACTGCAGCACCGCCCCCAAAGTTGTGGAGCCGGCCAGCACCACGCCGCCGAGCACCGCCGTGGTGGGCAGGGTGATCGCTGCACCGAGCTGCCACCACAGCACAGCGATACCAGCGATCACGGCCACGCTCGAGAGCAAGGGGCTCACCGAGGGCAACCAAAATTCATCAGCAGCATTGAGGGCTCCAAAGCCCAGGCCGATCAGCCCGGCAAATAGGGCCATCGGCGCCATCCAACGCAGCTGCAGTACGGCGATGTCGTGGCGGGTGGCATCCAGGCCCGGGCCCACCAGGGTGATCAGGGGGCCAGCGAACACCAGCAGCAACACCGTCACCCCGAGCAACCCCGCCCCCACCAGGGTGTTGATTGCTGCCAGCACGTAGGCCCCCTCTTGGCGGGGCCGGCGGGCCAGCACGCTCACCATGGCGCTGTGGAAAGGTCCGTTAATGCCGCCCAGCAGGATCAGCAGAAAGCCGGGCAGCACGTAGGCGTAGTTGTAGGCGTCGTAAGCAGCGCCAACGCCGAAGGCTGCTGCAATGGCCTGCTGCCGCACCAAGCCGGCCAACTTGCTGAGGGCAGTGGCCACTGCCACAACCAGGGCAATGCGCCTGAGGGACTTTGCCATCAAGTGGGACCCAAGGCCCGGGAGTTGGCGGCAGTATGGCTGGCCTGCTCCAATCCATCCCACCCCGCCCGCCATGGCCACCTGCGTGCTTAGCCTCGGCCCCCTGATAGAGGGCACCTTGGTGAAGCGCTACAAGCGCTTCCTGGCCGATATCGAACTAGAAAACGGCGAGCTGGTCACGGCCCACTGCGCCAACACCGGGCCTATGACCGGAGTGCTGCACCCCGGCGGAAGGGTGCGCTTGCGCCACGCCCCTTCCCCCAGCCGCAAGCTTGCCTGGACCTGGGAGCAGGCCCAAGTGCCTGGCGCCGATGGCACGCCCATCTGGGTGGGGATCAACACGGCCCTCCCCAACCATCTGGTGCGGGCCACGATTGAGGCCGGTTGCCTGGAGCCCTGGCTGGGGCCGATCGCAGCCATCCGAGCCGAGGTGCCCTATGGCGAAGGGCGCCGCAGCCGCATCGACCTGCTGCTCACCCCAGCGGAAAACGCCGCCGATGCCAGGCCGATCTACCTGGAGGTGAAAAACACCACCTGGAGCGAAGGGGAGCTGGCCCTTTTCCCAGACACCGTTACTGAACGGGGCCAAAAACACCTGGTGGAGCTGATGGCCCTGCTGCCAGAGAGCCGGTCCGTACTGGTGCCCTGCCTTAGTCGCGGCGATGTGAGCCGCTTTGCCCCGGGCGACGCGGCCGACCCGCGCTATGGCGAACTGTTTCGCCAGGCCCTGGCAGCGGGCGTGGAGGTACTGCCCTGCCGCTACAGCTTCAGCGCCAGCGAGGTGAACTGGCATGGAATTGCGGCTGTGGAAACCCACGGTCCCGCCCTTGGGGCTGGCTAAGCGCCACAATCCCGCGATGCTCCCGTTCCACTGGCTCACCCAGACCATCGCCCTGGGCCTGGGCATTTCCTTCAGCCCACTCAACATCGCTCTGGTGGCCCTGCTGCTGCTGGGCCCCAACCCGCTGCGACGCTGCTCCACCTACCTGGGGGGCTGGATACTCGCCAACGGTGGCGCGCTGGCAGCGGTGGTGCTGGTAGGCAGTCGCTTCAGTTGGGCCATGCAGCTGGGCAGCCGCGGCCAAGTGCTGATGGACCTGATCGGTGCCGGAGCCTTGGTGGCCTTGGGGCTGTTCCAACTAACCCCTGCAGCAGCCATCGGTGAAGAGAGCTGGGCGATGCAACTGATGGGCCAGCTACCCGAGCTCGACTGGTTTCCCCTGCTCGGGCTGGGGGCCGGCTGTGCCTTGGTCAGCCCGGAAAATCTGGTTTTTTACGCCAAGGAAGGGGGCATGTTGCTCACCAACCACACCTCCCTGCGCGGGGATCTCGAGGTGGGCGCCGTATTTGTGGCCATAACCACCTCGCTACTGCTGCTGCCACCACTGGCCTGGCTGCTGAGCGGCGGCAGGTTGCGCCAGCCCCTGAGCCGCCTCAACGACTGGCTTGTGCATCGGGCCGAATGGCTGGTGGGGGTGTTCGCCCTAGTGCTGGGGGTCTATCTGGGCTGGCAGGGAATTGAGGGCCTCCACCAGATGACCCTGGGAGCCGCAGCTCTGACCTAAGTGGCCCATAGAGTTGATTCACCGAGACCTCGACGCTGTGGATACCCGCGCCTTCAAACGCTCCTTACACCACTCGGAGCGTTACAACCGCAGAGGCTTCGGTTTGGGCAATGAGGTGGCAGGCAGCCTGGAGCAGGCCTACCAAAGCGATCTGATCGCCAAGCTGCGGGAAAGCGGCTACTCGCTCGAGAGCGGCCGCCTCACCGTGCGGCTGGCTGAAGCTTTTGGTTTCTGCTGGGGCGTAGAGCGGGCAGTGGCGATGGCCTACGAAACTCGGCGCCACTACCCCACTGAACGGATCTGGATCACCAACGAAATCATCCACAACCCTTCGGTCAACGATCACCTGCGCGACATGAACGTGCTGTTCATCTCCGTGGAAGACGGCATGAAAGATTTTTCGGAGGTTGCCAGCGGTGATGTAGTGATACTGCCTGCATTCGGCGCCACCGTTCAGGAGATGCAGCTGCTAAGCGAGCGGGGCTGCCACATCGTTGATACGACCTGCCCCTGGGTCTCCAAGGTGTGGAACACGGTGGAAAAGCACAAAAAGCACTCCTTCACCTCGATCATCCACGGCAAGGTGAAGCACGAGGAAACCCTCGCCACCAGCAGCTTCGCCGGCACCTACTTGGTGGTGCTCGACTTGGCCGAAGCCCAAATGGTGAGCGAGTACATCCTCGGCAATGGCGATCGGGAATCATTCATGGCCCGCTTTGCCAAAGCCTGCTCGCCTGGCTTTGATCCCGACCGCGATCTGATCCGGGTGGGCGTCGCAAACCAGACCACCATGTTGAAGAGCGAAACCGAAGAGATTGGCCGCCTGTTCGAGCGCACCATGCTGCAGCGCTTCGGCCCCATTGAGCTCAATGAGCACTTCCTGGCCTTCAACACCATTTGCGACGCCACCCAGGAGCGCCAAGACGCCATTTTCGCCCTAGTTGATGAGCCCCTCGACCTGATGGTGGTGATCGGCGGTTACAACTCGTCCAATACCACCCACCTGCAGGAGATCGCCGTCAGCCGCGGCATCCGCTCCTTCCACATTGACACCCCCGAGCGCATTGGCCCTGGCAACCGCATCGAGCACATGCCCCTAGGGGGCGAGCTCGAAATCGAGCTGCCCTTCCTGCCTGAAGGGCCAATCCGAGTGGGCATAACCTCCGGGGCTTCCACTCCCGACCGGGTGGTGGAAGACGTGATCGAGCGGCTGATCGAACTCTGCGAAGCCTGAGCAGAACCAAGGTGTCCGGGTGTCACAGCGGGCGGCACTTAGGCCCACCATGGGCTTTACATTGATTAAAGAACGTCTTGAACAAGTCCGGCATCCTGCTGCCAGGGCTGGTCAAACGCCAGGAGTTGCCGTTGTTGCCTTTGTCGTTGTCAACCGCACCAGCCCAAGCGTCGTCCAAGGGAGAGCTGGGCTCCGGTCTGTTGCTGCGCCACAGCGATGATCCGAGGGTGCGGCGCTATGCCAGTGCCTTTGCCGACGTGATGGAAATGCGGGCCAGCGCGCCCGTTGTCTCCGAATACCTCGATCACCACGAGGGGTGGTTTCGCCGTTGCGCTACCCCGATGACTGTGGAACCCCTGGGCAAGCGGGGCTACGCGCTGACTTTGGGCACCTTTGGCAACTTCGGCTTCGAAGTGGAGCCCACCATCGGCCTGGAATTGCTGCCCCAAAACCAGGGGCTGTACCGAATTTTGACCGTGCCCCACCCCGGCGGCGATCCCAAGCTTGAAGGGCTTTACGACGTCGAGTTCAACGCCTCGCTGCAACTCGACCAAGCCAATGATGCTGCCGTAGCTTCCAACGATCCCAGGCCCCAAACTTTGGTGCGCTGGGAGCTCGACCTGAGCGTCTGGGTACGCCTACCCGGGGTGATCACCCTGCTGCCTGATGGGCTGGTGCAGTCGAGCGGCGACCACCTGCTCCGTCAGATCGTGAGGCAGATCTCTCGCCGGCTCACCTGGAAGGTGCAGGAAGATTTCCACGGCAGCCACGATCTGGAGTGCCCACCCCGGCGAAGCGCCCAGTTCTAAATCAACTGGGCTGTCTTTCTTACTTGAGACCTAGAACCGAAACCAGCACTCAGGCCGGGCGGTTTTCCCAGATTTTGTTGAGGATCTGAAAGCCACTCACCGCCTGCCACAGAAACAGGGTCATCATTGCCATGTTGAGGCCCACATGGACCTTGCGGGCGATCAGATTGCCCTGCTGCATCAGGGAGGTAAGCGACACCGCCAGGGCGATCAAGCAGGTCATGCCAATGCCCACAAGCAGGTGGGGGCCCACAAATAATTTGCCGTTATTGAGGTAGGTAACGGCCATACCGCCGAAGGTACCCAGCACGGTGATCGCCAGGATCAGGCCGCCGATCTGGAAATGGCGCTTGGCAAACTGCCCCTTGATCAGCTGCTTGCGGGTCTCAGCATCTGCGGTGCGGGTTTTCTTGGCCTTGATGCCAAGCAGCATCCCGTAGCTGGAGAGGGCCAGCAGACCCAGCATCAACAGGGGATGGAGGAAGTTGAGGTTGTAGGCGAGGGCTTCGGGCATGGCGTCAGAGGGGGCCAAGGGATGGCTGCGGCAAGTGCCCAGCAGAACAGGACTTATGGAGCGAAACTACAACTCACTGCGCCCCAGCAAGGGCGTTAATGAAGAAAATGACGGCGACCGGTTACCACCATCGCCAAGCCAAGGGCATTGCAGGCAGTGATCGAATCGGCATCGCGCACGCTGCCGCCAGGCTGAATCACAGCAGTGATGCCCTGACCAGCGGCCAGCCGCACGGTGTCATCGAAGGGGAAGAAGCCATCGCTAGCAAGCACCGCGCCCCTGGCCCGATCCCCGGCCGCTTCCAAGGCCAGCCTGGCCGAGCCAACCCGATTCATCTGGCCGGCGCCAATGCCCAGGCTCTGACCACCCTTGGCCACGGTGATGGCATTGGAGCGCACGTGGCGGGCCAGCTTCCAGGCAAAACCGAGGTCGTCGAGCTCTTGGGCTGTGGGCTGGCGTTCGCTCACCACCTGCCAGGCCGCGCCATCAACCGGTTGATCGTCTAGCTCCTGTACCAGTACCCCGCCCAGCAGGGTGCGCAGCTGGCGCCTGGACGCCAGAGCGATCGCCGCAGGATTCAATTCCAGCAGGCGCAGATTGGCTTTCGTGGCCAGCCGCTCCGATGCCGGTCCATCAAAGCCAGGCGCCACTACACATTCAAGAAACAGGCTGGTCAGCAATTCGGCGGTGGCTAGATCGACCACACAGTTGATAGCCACAATGCCTCCGAAGGCTGAGAGCCGATCGGCGTCAAGGGCCCGGCTGAGGGCAGCGGCGCCGTTGTGGCCGATTGCTACGCCGCAGGGGTTGGTGTGCTTGACCACAACCGCCGCGGGCTGGGCCCCGGGGCCGTAGCCAAACTCCCGCACGGTGGCTAGAGCCGCATCCAGATCGATCAAGTTGTTGTAGCTGAGCTCCTTGCCCTGCAGTTGCACCGCGGCGCCCCAGCCGGCAGCGGGCTCGCTGTGCCAGGTGGCCTGTTGGTGGGGGTTTTCGCCGTAGCGCAGGCTCTGGCGGGCGGGCAGTTCGAGTCGCAGGGGCGCCGCCACCGCTGAGGGGAGCTCGGCTGCGCCGGCCAGCTGGCCCGCAAGCCAGCTGCTGATCGCCGTGTCGTAGCTGGCGGTGTGCTGAAAAGCTTCCAGCGCCAGCTGGCGCCGCAGGGCAGCGCTGATGGCTCCGGTGCGCAGGCACTCAAGAAAGGGTCCGTATTGGCTGGGGCTGGTCAGCACCACCACATCGGCGTGATTTTTGGCCGCTGCCCGCACCATTGCCGGTCCACCGATATCGATGTTCTCGATGGCGGTATCGAATGCCACCTCGGGGTTGGCAACGGTTTCTCGAAATGGGTAAAGGTTGACCACCACCACGTCGATCGGGGCAATGCCCTGGGCCTCCAGATCAGCCTGGTGGCTGGGCTCGCAGCGGCGGGCCAGGATGCCGCCATGGATGCGTGGGTGCAGGGTCTTGACCCTGCCACCCAGGATCTCAGGGGCCCCGGTGTGCTCCGCCACCTTGGTGACCTCAAGCCCGGCCGCCTTGAGGGCCGCAGCGGTGCCGCCACTTGAAATCAACTGATAGCCAGCCTCCAGCAGCCCCTCGGCCAAGGGCACCAGGCCCTCCTTATTGGAGACGCTTAGAAGGGCCGTGGGGGCCATGGCTGCCTTAAGTGCAGGTATGAAGGCCAACCTACGCAGCAATCGATCCCCCGCCATGAGTAGCCAAACCAGCCAGCCCAACGACCAACTGATCCGCAGTGGCCCGGATCGGTGTGACCGGCGCCTTGTGCTGCTGCACGGCTGGGGAGCGGATGCCGACGATCTGCTCGACCTGGCCGAGGTGCTGGTGGGGCCAGCGGTGAGCGTGGTGGCCCTGCGGGCACCACTGCCGCATCCAAGCGGTAGCGGCCGCCAGTGGTACGACCTGCAACAGCCAAATTGGCCCCAGCTACCTGCCGCTCGAACCCAGCTGCTAGAGCGGCTCCTCGCCCTAGCTGTAGAGGTGCCCCTGCAGCAAACGGCTCTGCTGGGCTTCTCCCAAGGCGCCGCAATGGCCCTTGATGTGGCCACAGCCGGCAGCGGCCTACCCCTGGCCGGCCTGATCGGCTGCAGCGGCTACCCCCATCCCGGCTGGCAACCAACCGCAGCATCCCTGCCAAAAATCCTGCTCACCCATGGCGAACAGGATCCTGTGGTGCCCTACGGAGCCAGTGAGGCCATAAAAGAGCAGTTGCAACTCGGTGGCATCGACACCGAACTGGTTGGCTTTACAGGCGGCCACACCATTGACAGCTGCCTGTTTCCTGCCCTGCGGAGCTACTTGGCCAGCAAGTGGTCATGCTGAACAACCAGCGGCCCAGATGAGTTCCGCCAGGGCAAAGCCAAGCTCAGACGAAGGCGTATTCGTACTCCTCCATTTCTTCCCAGTCGTCGGCGGCGAGGGCTTCGATGCCTTCGAAAAGCACCTCCTCACCGATGCGGTCGACGATCGTGCGCAGTGAGGGAAACAGGAAATGGTTTTCCTCGGCGTATTGGGCGCTGAACAGGCCCTTTTCGCCCCAGAAGAAGCGATCAGTGGTGTGCTCGTTGCGGCGCACGTTCAGAATTGCTGGGGGCACCAATAGCTCCTCAGCAATGAAGCGGCGTGCTGCCGTGACCGGCTTGTGGGAGCCGGTCTCGAGATTAAAGGTGGGGACATGCGCCAGCACCCGCTGGCCCGCGAGCCGGCGACGGCTAATCCGCTTGCGCTTTTTGGACATTGAACTGCTCCCGAGAAGGAGGAATTAGGAGAAGGAAAAGAAACCGGAGGGGGAACGGACAGTGGGAGCGCAAGACATGCGCAGCGTCCGTGACTCAGCCCACCCGCACCCCCCAAAATTTGGAGAGCAGGGCGACGCCCAAACGTTCTGTTGTCCGAGAGAGTCAGCAGGCCCAGGGGTCAGCGACGCCACACCCCGCCCATTCGGGGTGCAGAACAACAGGAAGCAAGATCGGCGAAAGTTGGATCTGTTACTGCTGTAGCCTGAATTGCCTAAATGGGCAACAAAGGGTGAGGGCGTCACGACGACGAGCCGCTGCCCGCTTGCGGACCGCGCCGTATTGGTCGATACCGCTCATCTTAAGACTTTTTTCTGGTTTTCCCACGCCTTATCCAAACTTATTGGAAGAGGGCCAGGGCTGAGGGCAGCAGATGCAAGTCTCCAACCGCTTTCTCGCCCTACTGCGCTTCCAGCTAGCCCAGTTCGCTGATCGCAGCGACCTCAGCTCCCTGGTGGTTTACGTCACCCAGCCCGGTGAAGCCAACGCCCCCATCCTTGTACCAATCGGCCAGTGGCCGAGTGACGGCCGAGCCCTGCCTGCGGTCGAAGCCGGCAGTCCGCTGAGCTTGCCAGCGGAGGAGCGGCGCTGGCTGCCGCTGCGCCACCAAAGGGTGCTGCTGGGCGCGATCCAGGTGGAAACCAGCGTGGTGCCCTGGCCAGACAGCCTCGGGCAGCGGCTCCAGGCCGTCGCCCTGTGTCTTACCGAAGCGCTCTGCCTTGATCTGGAACAACAGCAGTTGCAGCAGACCCTCGAGCAACAGCAAGCAGAATTGGGCCTGCTGTTGCACCAGCTGCGCAACCCCCTCGCCGCCCTGCGCACCTTCGGCCAACTACTGCTGCGGCGCCTCGAACAGGACCAGCAGAACCGACCTCTGGTGGAAGGCTTGCTGGCGGAAGAGCGCCAGCTCAACCGCTACGTGGATGCCCTCAGCCAGCTGGGCCGCCACGAACAAGCCGCCGTCAGCGGCGAAGCGGCGGCGCCCCTGCTACTTCCCCCCGGGCTGGTGGGGCCCGAGGGCCAACCCCTGCTCGACTGGCTTGAGCCCTTGATGCAGCGGGCTGCTGCCACGGCCTCTCTGCAGGGCCGCCCCTGGCATCCGCCATCCTGCTTGCCCAACTGGCACGGGGACAGTGGTGCCGTGGCTGAAATTTTGGCCAACCTGCTGAACAACGCCTTTCGATACAGCCCCAGCGGCACGGCCATCGGCCTGGACTGCCAAGCACTGGCGTCAGGGGACTGGCAACTGACGGTGTGGGATGGCGGCGAGCCGATCGCCGAAAATGAGCGCCAGGCCATCTTTGAGCAGGGTTTCCGGGGGCGGCAGGGGCAGGGCCGGCCGGGGACGGGGCTGGGACTGGCCCTGGCCAGGGATCTGGCCCGCAGCCTCGGTGGCGAGCTCAACCTGGTGTTGCCGCCGGCGGCCGTTGCACGGCAACTGCCCGAGCGGGGCAACGCCTTTTGCCTCAGGCTGCCAGCCGCGGCCCCAAGCCCAGCAGCAGGGCCATGAGCAGCAGGGCCAGAGCTTCTGTCCATTCGACACAGGCTCCGTAGCTATCGCCGCTATGGCCGCCGAGACGGCGGCCGAGCCATAGGGGCACTAGCACCGCTGGCAGCAAACCCACCCCCTGGGGCCAGGGCCAGCGGGTCCAGGCCGCTAGGCCCAGGGCCAGGGCGAACACCAGCAGGGCCGGCACCAGTTCCGCGGCCAGACCCCGCCAGTGCTGCCGGTGAAAAGCAGCACTGCCCTGCTGCCTCAAATATGGAAACCACTGCATGGCCAAAAGGGGTGACACCCGGCCCCAGAAAGCTGCCCAGAGCATGGCCAGCGGGGCAGCGGCCCCTAGGCAAAGCAGGGCTGCTGCCTTGATCAGCAGCACCACCACCAAGGCCTGCACCCCCGATGCGCCCACCCGGCTATCTGCCATCGCCTCCAAGGCCCTAGGGCCGGCGCCCAAGCCATCGGCCGTATCCATTGCGCCATCAACGTGCAAGCCACCGGTGAGCACCAACCCGAGCGCCAGCACCAAGGCCACCTGGGCTCCAAGGGGCAACCAGCCAGCGGCAAGCCACCAGAAAAGGCCCTGCAGCCCGCCCAGCACCAGGCCGATCAGGGGAGCGAAGCGGGCAATGCGCTCAAAGCGCGGCGGCACTCCTGGCCAGGCGGGCAGCACCGAATAAAACACCCAGGCACCGGCCAGATCGCCCAACCAGCCGGGAATCGCCCCAGAAAAAGACTTCGGCACGGGCTCTAGCAAGCGACACCTAGCGTCGGGACAGCACCTGTTCGGCGCAATCAGCTTCCCACCAGCGTTCTCCTTCGACATCACGGCGCAGTGCAGCCGCACCCGGGCCCGCTGCGGCTGCTTTCACACCCCCCATGGCGTTGTCACCACACCGCGGTTCATGCCCGTGGGCACCCTGGCCACGGTGAAAGGGGTTACGGCGTCCCAACTGCGGGACACCGGCGCCCAGATGGTGCTCTCCAACACCTATCACCTACACCTGCAGCCGGGCGAGCAGATCGTGGCTGATGCCGGTGGCCTGCACCGCTTCATGGGTTGGGACGGGCCGATGCTCACCGATTCCGGCGGCTTCCAGGTTTTCAGCCTCGGCGACATCAACACCATCGACGACCACGGCGTGGTGTTCCGCTCACCGCGCGACGGCGCCCGCATCGAGCTCACCCCCGAGCGCTCGATGGCGATCCAGATGGCCCTGGGGGCTGATGTGGCCATGGCCTTCGACCAATGCCCCCCCTATCCCGCCAGTGAGGCAGACGTAGCCGCCGCCTGCCGGCGCACCCACAGCTGGCTGGAGCGCTGCATCACCAGCCACACCAAGGCCGACCAGGCCCTGTTTGGCATCGTCCAAGGGGGCTGCTTCCCCCACCTGCGCCAGGAATCGGCCCAGGTGGTGGCCTCCATGGGCCTGCCCGGGATAGCCGTGGGCGGCGTGAGTGTGGGCGAGCCCACCGAGGAAATGCATCGGATCGTGCGCCAGCTGGGGCCGCTGCTGCCTGATGCCGTACCTCACTACCTAATGGGCATAGGCACCCTGCGGGAAATGGCCATCGCCGTGGCCAACGGCTTCGACCTGTTTGATTGCGTGATTCCCACACGCCTCGGCCGCCATGGCGCGGCCTTAGTGGGTGGCGAACGCTGGAACCTCAAGAACTCCCGCTTCCGCCACGACCACACCCCCATGGATGCCAGCTGCCCCTGCCCAGCCTGCCGCCAGCACAGCAGGGCCTACCTGCACCACCTAATCAAGAGCGAGGAGCTGCTGGGCAAGATTCTGTTGAGTTTGCACAACATCACCCAGTTGGTGCGCTTCTCCACCGCCATGGGGCAGGCCATCCGCGACGGCTGTTTTGCAGAGGATTTCGCTCCCTGGGAACCGGACTCCCCAGCCGCCCACACGTGGTAGCGTCCGCCCCTAGCTCAGTGAATTCCGGGATGGCTACCTACGCCCTGCAAACCCTGGCCCAACTCCCCGAGGCCTACCAAGCCTTCGGACCACTGGTCGACATCCTGCCGATCATTCCCCTGTTCTTTCTGCTACTTGCCTTCGTGTGGCAAGCCTCCGTCGGCTTTCGCTGAATCCGGCCTCAGCCCTTCCTGAGCACCTCCCAGGCAAATTTGGGTAGGGAGAGCATTCGGCGCCAGCGACTGGGCTCCTGAATCAGCCGGTACAACCATTCGATCTGCAGGGCTCCCATCCAAGCGGGGGCTCTTTTTTTGACCCCAGCCCAAACGTCAAAGCTGCCGCCCACACCCATCCAGAGGCCGCCACTGCGCCCAGGCAGCTGCTGAATCCAGGTTTCCTGGCGGGGTACGCCTAGGGCCGCCAGCACTAGGTCGGGCCGAGCTGCCAGCAGCTGCTGCTCCAACCCTGGCCAGGCTTCAGCCGGTTGGTAGCCATGGGCATGGAGCACCAGCTTTAGGCCGGGGAGCTCCTGGCGCAAGCGCGCGGTGAGCTGCTCCATCACCGCCGGTGAGGCCCCCACCAAAGCCACCCTCCAGCCATGGGAAGCCGCGTGAGTGAGCAAATCACGGGCCAGCTCAATTCCAGGACTACGCCGCACCCGGTAGCCCTGGCGGCCTAGGGCCCAGACCACGCCGGCACCATCTGGAATCACCAGGTCCGCCGCGGCGATGGCAGCCCCCAAGGCGGGATCAGCCTTTGCCGCCATTGTCATCTCAGCATTCAGGGTGACGATCTGCCCACCACTGCGCTGCCGCAGGGCCAAGGCCGCTTCAAACACATCAGGACACACGCTCACCGGCACCCCCAGAACCCTGGTGCGCATTGGCTCAGTTGCTGTTGATGCCATCAGGGGGGTGAGGTGGGGGTGGAGAATATATGGCTGGCCTACCACTGGCATAGGGACATCCATGGCGCAATCCCTGCCACTGAACAATCCGGCCCATCAGCCGGAACCCGAAGTTTCAGCCGCCCTGGATCCGGCTCAGGCCTGGGCCCTGCTTCAGGACCTTGATAGTCAAATTGATCGGGTGGTGTTGAGCCGCCAACACCCGATTACGGGACTGCTGCCAGCCAGCACCGCCCATACCGTGCACGGCAACTACGCAGACGCCTGGGTGCGCGACTGCGTTTATTCAATCCAATGCGTCTGGGGACTTGCCCTGGCCCATCGCCGCCTGCGGGGGGCCAGTCGCCGCGTATACGAGCTTGAAGCGAGGGTGCTGCAACTGATGCGCGGCCTGCTCAACGCCATGCTGCGCCAGGCCCCGAAGGTGGAGCGCTTCAAGCACAGCCTGCATCGCCTGCATGCCATCCACGCCAAGTTCGACACGGCCACCGGCGCTGCTGTAGTGGCCGATGACGGCTGGGGGCATCTGCAACTCGATGCCACGGCGCTGTTTCTGCTCCAACTCGCCCAGCTGACCCGCTCAGGCCTGGTGGTGGTGCAAAGCAGCCACGAGCGCGACTTCGTGCAAAACCTGGTGTACTACGTGGCCCGTGCGTACCGCGTAGCCGACTACGGCATTTGGGAAAGGGGCGACAAAGGCAACCACGGCCTCCCAGAGCGCAACGCCAGCTCGATTGGCCTGGTAAAGGCCGCTCTCGAATCCCTGGAGGGACTCGATCTCTACGGACCCCACGGTGATGGCCGCAGCTGTCTGGTGATCCCCCACGACGCCATCGTGAGGCTGCGCCGGGCTCTAGACGCCCTGCTGCCGCGGGAATCAGCGAGCAAGGAGGTTGACAGCGCCTGTCTGGCGGTGATCGGCTATCCCGCCTGGGCCGTGGACGACCCAGAGCTGCGGCGGCGCACCCGCGCCAAGATTCGCGCCGAGCTGGGTGGGGCCTACGGATATAAACGCTTCCGCCGCGATGGCCACCAAACCGTGGTCGAAGACCACACCCGCCTGCACTACGAGCGGGAGGAGCTGGCGGAGTTTGAGCACATCGAATGCGAATGGCCCCTGTTTTGGGCTTATGAACTAATCACGGCCTGCTGCGAAGAGCGCTGGGAGGAGGCCCGCCAATGGCGCCAGCGCCTCCATGAAGTGAGCCTGGAGCAAGCGGAGGGTGCCCTGCTCCCCGAGCTCTACCTCGTTCCCGAAGCAGCCATAGCAGCCGAACGGCAACAGCCCGGCAGCCAGCGCCGGCTGGCAAACCCCAACGTGCCCTTGCTGTGGACCCAAAGCCTCACCTGGCTCTCAGACCTGTTGCTTGCCGGATTAATAAGTCCAGAAGATCTCGATCCAACCGGGCGACGCCGGCCCAGCACTCTTGGCGCCGACCGGGTGCTGGTGGCGCTGGTGCCAGCTAACGCGGCTATCTCAGCCAGCCTGGAGGCGGCTGGACTGCCCCTGGCCCATCGCCCCAGTGACAACTCCGACCCCAGCAGCCCCAATACGGCGATCCACATCGGCGGCTCCCAGGAGCTGGCGATGCGGATGGCCCAGGTGGGTGCAAACCCCGCCCTCGGCCTCAGCGGCCATCCACCCGTGCGGATGGAAACCATGGCTACGGCTCGCCTTTACCGGCAGGGAACCAGCTGTTTTGCGTTTTTCCCAGCCGTGCTGGAGGAAGACACCTTCTACCTGGCAGACGATCCTGAGCAGCTCGTGGACGCCGTGACCGCCGAACTGCGCCTGTTGCAGCGCCACTGGCGCGGAAGCGGCTCGCCGCTGCTGCTGCTGCCGATCGCCGAGGGTGCCTTCCAGGCCAACCCTGATGCCTTCTTAAGGCTGGGGCAGCAGTTGCAGGCAGGCCAGCTGGACGGCGTGCCCGTGCAGCTGGCCCCGCTGGCAGAACTCATCGACCAGGGCAGCTGGGTGGAGCTGCCCGCCCAAGCGCCGGGGGCCGTGCTTCTGCCGCCTGCACCCATACCCTCCCCGTTGCGGGCTGGTACCAGCCAGACCCCCCTTAGCGCCAAGGAGGAGCAAGAACTCGAACGCGAGGACATCAGCATTGGCGAACTCGCCGATCGGCTCTGGCGCAGCTCCTCCCTGGAAGAGCAGGGCGAGGTGCTGGAGCAACTGGTGCGGCGCCTAGGGCCCGACTCCCGGCTGCAGGGGCCGGCCGGCAGCCAACCAGTACGCCTGCATGACCTGTTGGAGGAGGTCTACCGCCGCGCCCTGGCCGAAGCCGACTGGAACGTGGTGCGGCGGGTGGCTGGCGCCCTCGATCTGGTCCATCCCCAGCTGGAAGATGCCCTCACCGACCTGCTGGTGCGCCAGAAGCAGGTGGTGGTAGGACGCAATTACACCAGCGATTCGCGCATCAGCGAGCCCCAGGGCAGCGCCAGCATCGCCGCCATGATCCGTCGCTTCAGCGGCGAAGACGGCCGTGAATGGATGCTGCAGCAGGAATTGCTACTTGCCCTCGACAGCCTGGCCCGCCACGAGCCGGCCCTGCTGAGCGGCAGCCTCACCCTGCAACTGGGCCAGCTGCTGCTGTTGCTCACCGGCGAACTGGCCAGCGAAGCCGAGCTCAACCCCATCGACGCCTTCGAGGCCCTTTGCGATCAGCCCCCCCACGCCATCCAGCGCCGGCTGCGGACCGTGCTGGCTGACCTGGAACATGCAAAAGCCTCCCTGCAGCGCCAGGAGCAGCTGCATGTGAGCGGCCGGGTGCGTTGGGACGTTCCCGATCCTCTGGCAGAGCTACCCAAGGGAGGCTGCTGGCTGCAACACCGGCTGCGGCTCGGGGCCCTAGGGCGCGTGCCCCGCGATTTCTATCCCGGTATCTGGGATCTACTGCACCACTGCCACGGCATCGTCATCGGCGACAAGCTGGAGAAGCGCAACCGACTGGACAGCGGTCCCCTATTGAGTGAAAAGACACCTGGCGAACGTAATTTCGCCGCCCTTGTCGATCACCTACTCAGCAAAATCGAAGCGCCGGACTATCGCCAGCTATGTACGGAAACCCTGCTCACCTTGATCACCTTTATGGGTGCTAATCCCGAGGTGGTATTTGACGACGACCTGGTGTTAGACGTGGTGATCGGTCACGCCGTGCGGGTGGGCTGGCAGCAACGCCACCCGAATATTCCTGAGTCCCAATACGGCCTGCATAAGGCAGATGCCTGGGATCAGTTTTATCTGGCTTCGCCAGCGGATTGCCGCCGCTGGCAGCTGGCAGCTCTACGCCAGCTCACTAGCCCGGAAATAACCCGAGCAGCAAGGGCAACTTCGACGACCTAGATCGGGACCTCCAGGCTCATGCAGAGATTGGGCTGCTCGACACACTGCTCAATCAGGTCGGCCAACTGCAGAGCCCGGGAAGCCTGCAAGCCATCCACCGCCGGGGTCTCAACACCCCGCACGCACTGGAGGAAATGCTCTAGTTCGGCGTATAGGGGCTCAATGGAGGTGGTACTGACCTCTTCAATTACTCCATCGGATCTGTAAACCAGCTCGCCGTGATCTGCGCTCACCGACTCGTGAGCGCGGCGATGAATGTGCAAGGTGCGATTGAGAAAATCTGTCTCTACCAAGCTGCCGCGGCAGTGGGCACTAAGGCTGCGAATCTTGCGATGGGCCATCTTGCTGGCCGTCAGACTGGCCACCACACCATTAGCAAAGGCCAGGGTGGCGTTGACGTAGTCGATTGGCCCTTCAGCACTGCGACCACCGGCCGCCGCCAGGCGAATCACCGGCGCCCCAGCCAGCTCCAGCACAAGGTCAATGTCGTGAATCATCAGGTCGAGCACCACCGACACGTCATTGGCGCGGTCTGGGTTGGGACTGTGACGGCGCGCTTCAAGCACTACCACCTCCTCATTAGCCACAACCTTGACCAATTCCCGGAAGGCGGGATTGAAGCGCTCGATATGGCCCACCTGCAGCAGACGACCAGCCTGCTCAGCCGCATGGATCAACTCAACCGCCTCCTCCTGACTGGCCGCGATCGGCTTCTCGATCAGCACGTGCACCCCGGCCTTCAGGCAGGCCAAACCGACGCGGTGGTGAAGCAGGGTGGGCACGGCGATACAAACAGCGTCCACCTCGGGCAACATTTCCTCGTAGGAGGGGAACCAGCTGCAACCGAACTGCTCGGTAGCTAGCTGTCCGCGGCTCCCATCTGGATCAGCCACCCCCACCAGTTCGGCTTCTTTGATCAGGCTCAGCACCCGGGCGTGGTGCCAACCCATGTTGCCGATGCCGATGACACCCACGCGCACAGGGTTCAAGGCAGGGGCTCTCAACTAACTGCATTATCGGGGGTACGGGGGCCCAGAGCGGTGATCAGCCGCCCTCGGGGCGCTCCGGTTCGACGACTGGACGCTCGATCTGTACTCGCTCAATGCGCGGGCCATCCATGGCCAGCACCCGAAATTGGTGGCCCTTCCAGCGCAAACCTTCGCCTGCCGAGGGAATGTGCTGCAAGCGCTCGAGCAGGAAGCCAGCAAGCGTGTGATGACCTTCCGCCTCAGGCAACTGCAGCGCCAGCTGCCTGTTGAGTTCGAAGATTTCCAGGTCCCCTGCCACCGACCAGCAGCCTTCGCCGAGTTTCTGCAGATCCTGGGCCGCCTCTAGGGAATCTTCTTCCTCTCCGACAATCTCGCTGGTGAGGTCGGCCACCGTGACCAGCCCCTCCGTACCTCCATGCTCATCAACCACCACCAGCAGGGGCTGACCACTGCGAATCAGGGGCAGGAGCTCCGCCAGGGAAGTGCTCTCCTGCACCAGCGCCACGGGGGTGATGTAGGGAGCGAGGGGAGTGTCGGCACTGAGCATGCCCCTGGCAATGGGATCAGCAAGACGCCGCAGGTCAAGCACGCCACGCACGTCGTCGAGGGAGCTGCCGATTACCGGGAAGCGGGCGTGGGCGGTGTCATGGACCTCGCGCATCAGCTCGGCAAAACTCACATCCAGGGGCAGGGTGACCATGCCGGATCGGGGCACCATCACCTCCCGCACCAGGGTGTCCCTCAGCGAAAAGACTCCCTCCAAAATGTTGCGTTCGTCGGGCATCAGACCGGTGACGTTGCCGGTTTCGATCAAAGTTTCAAGCTCGCCAGCCGACAGGGCAGGCACCAGCTCATCCCAGTTACGGGGTAAGCCCAACAGGTGCAGCAGCACACCGCTGCAACGCTCAATCAGGGAAAGCAAGGGGGCCAGATTGCGACTCACCGCAGCCAGCAACGGCGCCAGTCGCAGAGCCGAGCTTTCGGGACGATGCAACACCCAGGCCTTGGGTAGTAAGCCGCCCAGCACGGTGGCAAGCAACACGAGTACAAGAAATAAACCGGCATCAAGCCAAACCTGGGGAATGGCTCCAGCAAAGTTTTTGGCGGCCATAGCCATGCCGAGCTGTTCAGCCAAGCCGCGACCGGCCCAGCCCAATGCCACCAAAGCGAGCGCCGTACCCAGCTGGGTAGCCACCAGCACTCGCCGGAGCCGATGCTGCAGCTTGGCAACGGCTTGGGCACCGGGCTCACCCGCCTCCTGCAGTTGCTGCACCCGGCTAGGCCGCAGGCGAATCAGGGCGAATTCCCCAGCGGCAAAAAAAGCCAGCAGAGCTAGCAAAATGGCCAGCGCCAGGACTTGAATCACAGGAAGCTCCGCCAGGAGACCCATCAGAAATCTGACGATAGGGGTTGCTGGGCAATCAGACCGCAGGGGTTGATTGAACCAAGGTGAAATGGGGGTCCCGAGGATCGAACTCGGCTAAGGCGAATTATGAGTTCGCTGCATTCACCAGATTGCTAGACCCCCTCGCCAGCAGTGCTACCAGAGGCCGCGCACCGGAGCGCTGTAGCTGGCACCGCCATCCTGCCAGCCTGGGCCATCAGGCTGGGAGCCAGAGGATCCCAGGCTGCCGGAATAGCCGTTTGACACATCCCCCGTACGCCAGGGCATGGGATCACTCTGCTGCTGAAGTAACACTTGATAAGTATTTTCCACTGCCGTGCCATCCCAGATGATCGTTTGATCCGGGAAGCCGAAGCCCATCACCCTGGTGCCATCATCACCACCCATGGCGATGCCAAATAGATCGGTGATTTGATTGGTGAGGCTCACGCCGCGAGCAAAGGGCGCCGTGTAGCTGAAAAAGCGTTGCTCCATCAGCTGGGGCGTGGTCTGAACGACGCCACAGCGGGTAACTTCAACGGGTCTGGCAGCTCCCCCATTGAGTGCCTGCCCACTGCTGTTTGGGGCCTCCAAGGTCGTGGTGCAAACCACTGGGCCCGCCGCTGCAGGGGTCGAGGCCAAGACTCCTACCAAAGACCCTGCGCCTACGGCCAAACCCAAAGTGGACCTTAAGTTGGTGCCGTAAGCCATTGATCCCGTCAGCCCAGGGCTGATCCTGTCGTGATGGTCGCAAACTAATCAACCAATCGCGAATGCACCAGATCTTGTCGACCGTTTCCCTGGCTGCCCCGTCATTCACTGCCAGCCCCGCAGAGATGCGCCTGGCCCTGCTTCCCCTGCTCGCCTCCCAGGCCTACCGCCACGGCAACTTCACCTTGGCCTCCGGGCGCAGCAGCCATCACTACGTCAATTGCAAGCCAGTCAGCCTCAGTGGTACCGGCTTGGCCCTGCTCGGCGCCCTAATGCTCGAGCAGGTGGAAGCGGAAGCGCGGGCGGTGGCCGGCCTCACCCTGGGGGCAGATCCCCTGGTGAGCGCAGTGGCAATGATGGCTGCCTTGGTGGGCCGGGAGCTCAATGCTCTGATCGTGCGCAAAGAGGCCAAGGGCCACGGCACCGGTGCCTGGCTGGAGGGGCCGCTGCCTGAACCGGGAAGCACCATCACCGTGCTTGAAGACGTAGTCACCACCGGCGGATCTTCCCTAAAGGCCGTGCAGCAGCTGCGTGAGGCTGGCTACACAGTGAACCGGGTAGTGACAATCGTGGATCGCCAGGAGGGGGGCGTCGAGGCGATGACGGCTGCCGGGCTCGAGCTGCGCAGCCTGTTTCTGCTGGACGAGGTGGCTGCCACCGCCGCGGACCTGGCCAACTCATGAGCTCCGATCCCTGGGGCTGGCAGCCCAGCGGCCCGTCTCGAACCGAACAAGCGGGCTACCTGATCCGCCTGGATGGCCCAGATTCGGGCAGATTTCTACACGGCCAAACCAGCTCGGCAATCGAAGGCCAGCAGCCCGGCAGCTGGATACCCAGCTGTTGCACCACCGCCACCGGTCGTCTGCGAGCCCTCGCTGAGGTGTTGGTGGATAGGGATGGGGCCTGGCTGCTGCTGCGCGGCGCTGATGGCACCGCCCTTTGGCAGGCCCTTGAGCGGGTGCTGTTCCCCGCCGATCGAGTGCAACTGGGTCCGGTAACTCCGGTGCGTTTAATCACGCCGCTTGGGGATGGCTGCGACACCCTGCCCCAGGTTGCTAATGGGAGCTGGATTTCTCTAGAAGATGGCCACGGTTGGTTGCTGGGCCGCCAGTTGGTCCTGCTGACAACCGCCGAGCTGCCCGCCTGGCTAGCCGATCGAGCGCCCCTGCCGGCCAGGGAACAGCAGCGTTGGCGCATCCAGCAGGGGGTGCCGGCGGCCCCAGGTGAGATCAACGACGACACCAACCCCTTCGAAGTAGGGCTCGCCGATCGGGTGAGCCTCAGCAAGGGCTGCTACGTGGGCCAGGAAACCCTGGCCAAACTCGCCACCTACGACGGCGTTAAACAACAGCTGCGGCGCTGGTTCTGGCGCGGAACCCAGGGCCCTGGAGAGCCAGGCACAGTCTTATTCGGTGCCAAGAAGGGCGACGAGATCAGCAGCCCCCGGGCGGGTCTGATCACCTCCAGCCTGGCCCTGGAAGATGGCCTCTGGATTGGCCTAGCCCTGGTGCGCCGCCAGTCGCTTCAACAAACCTGCCTGCGCGCCGGCCCCGATCCCGATGGCGCGCTGCTGGAGCTATCTCGCCCGCCAGCCATCGTTGATCCACCGGTCGGTGCCGGCCGTAAATCCTGAATCTTCAGTCCTGAATCTGAAGTCCTGAAGCGTTAGGGCTGAGCCAGCAGCCAGCGCACCACTGCCCAGGTGGCAAGACTGTCATCGCGGTTGTAGAGAAATATCCGCTGCAACTGATAGCGACTGGCCTGGCCCCGGCTACCGCCTTGGCGGTGCCATTGACGCCACTGGCGCCACCAAAGCAGGCAGCGGGCCCCATCTACCCCTTTCTGGCTCCAGGCAAAGCCCAACCAGCCGGCCACCGTCTTGAGCCCGTAGCTGCTCACCGGCAAGCGCCAGTGGCGCCGCAGCCGGGCGTGCACATCCAGCATCCTGCCCCGCAACCGGGCCACCTCAGCCTCACTGGCCCCCTGGCGCTGGGCCAGGCGCACCAGGCCAATCACCTCGGTTTCGCCGTAATGCAACACCGGCCAATCGGGATAGCGAGCAAGCAAACGCTGCAATCGCTGCCAGAGGCGCTGCTCACCATGCTCCTGCAAGGCCAGCAGGGGCTGGTAGCGGGCGGACTGCTCTAGCCAGCCCCCCGCCCCGTCGCTCTCCAGCACCACAAAACCGTGCAGGAAATCATCGCGGGCATCGGGATCGGATTCGATGTCGTAGAGCAGCACACCAGGTACTGCTGCCAACTCGGGCAAGACCGGCCCACGGCCAAGGCGCTGCGGCAGGCCAGAGGCCTGCACCCGGGCCTGGGCCACCAACTCAGCGGCAATCTCGCGGTGCTGCTCTCCGTAGACGGCCAGGGCCTCGGCTAACAGCTCTGGATCGCGGGCAGCCAGATCCGGCAGGCTGGTGACCCCCTGCTCCAGCAACATCTCGCGGCGCTTACCGCCGATGCCACTCACCTCGCTGAGATGCCCCATGGCGGCGGCCTCCGAATCACAGACGCCTCGCCAGCTGCACAGGGTGCACTTTTTGCGATCGCTCACCAAGGGCGGTGGCGTGGACTGGGCAAGATCAGCGGCGAGGCGCTGCAGGCTCTCATCGAGCTGGTGCTGCAGGCCGCTAGCCAATGCCAGGCGCTCCCGCTGCAGGAACCTGCCTTCACCGGCCACCACCAGACCATGGGGCACTGCTGCCTGCTGGTGCTCCGCCAACAGGCGCCCCCAAAGCGCCAGCACCACCCGAGCTTCGCGGGTTAGCCGTCGCCCCTGGCGAGCTAATACCGGCCGGTATACGTAGGCGCCCCAACGGCTTTGGCCAGCGATTCGCTCCAGCAGGGAGGGATGGGATTCCAATCGCACTCCCTGGGGACCAGCCCCCCGCAGCCGCAAGCCCACCACCCCGGCCGCCCCTGCGGCGCAGGCCGCCTCGCCGTGGCCCGGCCGCTGGGGCAGCAGGGTCTGAAAGCTGCGCAGCTGGTCGCTCAAGGCCAGGGCCCGGTGGGCATTCCACTGCCGCTCGCTGGCAACCCCAAAGCGATCCAGCCAGGCGCGGCGCCTGCATCGCAGCCAACTGCGCAGCAAGCGATCAGTGAGAGCCGGCTCGGGCCCTGAACATTCAATTTGGGACCGGGAAGTCAATGCTGGCATCCACAGACCCCGACGCTAGGGCTGGAGCGCCGCCGGCACCGCAGAATTACCCCAGCTCGGCATGCCCACCCCCCATGGCCTCAGCCCCCCTGCACCTGGAGGCCAGCCCGATCGCCTTCGGCACCGATGGCTGGCGCGGCATCCTCGGCGTGGACATCACCCTGGATCGACTGCTGCCGGTAGCTGCCGCTGCAGCCAGGGAGCTGGCCCACTCCGCCCCCGAAGGCCTGAAAAGCCGCGAGGTGGTGATCGGCTACGACCGCCGTTTTCTGGCGCCCGAACTAGCTGAGGCGATCTGCAGCGCCGTTAGAGGTTGCGGCCTGGAGCCCCTGCTTTCGGACACAGCCACTCCCACGCCTGCCAGCAGCTGGGCCGTGGTGCAGCGCCAGGCCCTGGGCGCCCTGGTGATCACCGCCAGCCACAACCCGCCGGAGTGGCTCGGCTTAAAAATCAAGGGACCGTTCGGCGGCTCGGTGGAAGGCGACTTCACCCGCCGAGTTGAAACCCGCCTGGAAGCCGGTGGCATCACCGTGCCGATCCCGGGCGACCCCCAACGCTTCGATGCCCTGGGCACCTACGTGGCGGGCCTGCAGACCAAGGTGAACACTGCGGCCCTGGCGGCAGGCCTAGAGCGCCTGGGGCTCACGGTGATTGTCGATCCAATGCACGGCTCAGCAGCCGGTGTGCTGCCGGCCCTGCTGGGCAATGGGGCCAGATCCAGTGGCGTCATCCGCGAAATTCGGGCAAACCGGGACCCCCTATTTGGCGGCAACCCTCCCGAGCCGCTGGCCCCTTACCTGCAGGAATTGATCACGGCCGTAACCGCCAGCACCGCAGCTGGCCGGCCCGCCATGGGGATCGTGTTTGACGGCGACGGCGACCGCATCGCCGCCGTGGATGAGCGCGGCCGCTTCTGCAGCACCCAGCTGCTCATGCCCCTATTCATCGACCACCTGGCCCGGGCCCGCCAGCTGCCGGGCTGCGTAATCAAAACCGTAAGCGGCTCCGACCTGATGCAACTTGTGGCAGAAGGCCTGGAGCGCCAGGTACTGGAAAAGCCCGTGGGCTTCAAATACATCGCTGCAGAGATGCTGAGCGGCGAGGTGCTGGTGGGCGGCGAAGAATCGGGCGGCGTGGGCTTCGGCATGCATCTGCCAGAACGGGATGCGCCCTTTGCAGCCCTGCTGCTGATTGAAGCGCTGGTGGAGGGAGGCCTGCCCCTTGGGGAGCGAATCGATGCCCTGCAGCAGCGCTGCGGTGGTGCCGCCGCCTACGACCGACTCGACCTGCGCCTGCCAGACATGGCAGCCCGCGAGCGCCTCGAAGCAAAGCTGGCCGCAGCACCGCCCAGCGAGGTGGCCGGCAGCCCCGTGCTGGAGGTAATCACCACCGATGGGGTGAAGCTGCGGCTGGGCCCCAGCCACTGGCTGATGCTGCGCTTCTCCGGCACCGAACCGCTGCTGCGGCTCTACTGCGAAGCCCCCAGCGAAGCCCGCGTGGCTGAGGTGCTCGGCTGGGCACGGCAGCTGGCGGAATCGGTCTGACGCCATGCACACAACAGATATGGACTGCTCGCCCGACACCAAGCTGGTGATCGCCAGCGGCAATGCCGGCAAGGTGCGCGAGTTCCAGCACCTGCTTGCCGGACTGAACCTGGCAATCGAGGCCCAGCCCGATGGCTTGGAGGTGGAGGAAACCGGCAGCACCTTTGCCGAGAACGCGCGCCTCAAAGCTGTGGCCGTGGCCAGCGCCACCGGCTGCTGGGCCCTGGCCGATGACTCAGGGCTGAGTGTGCATGCCTTAGCCGGCGCGCCAGGCGTGCACTCGGCCCGCTACGCAAGCAGCGACGCAGCCCGTATCGCCAGGCTGCTGCAAGAACTGGAGGGCGCTACCGACCGCAGCGCCGAGTTCAGCGCCGCCCTGGCGGTGGCCGATCCCAGCGGCAGCGTGCGGCTGGAGGTGGAGGGCCGCTGCGCCGGCGTGATCCTGCCAACGCAGCAAGGTAGTGGGGGCTTCGGCTACGACCCCGTGTTTTTTGTGCCGCACATAGGACTCACCTACGCCGAGATGGACAAAGGCCTCAAAAGCGAGATCGGCCACAGAGGCCGGGCTTTTGCCCAGCTGGAGCCCCAGCTGCGCTCCCTGCTGGGCAGCTGATCAGGCAGTCGCAGACCAACTGCCGTGCAGCCCATAGGGAATGGCGAGGGGAAGCTCGAGCACGGCTTGCTCTGTCATATCGGCAGCGTTGAGGATCACCAGATCGGTAGCGCAGCGAGCCCCGTTCCAAACCGGCACCAACACCCAGCCACTGTCTTCTGCGGCACTGTCTTCAGCAGGCACCATCACCGGTTCGGTGACAAAACCGCGGGGGGCCGCACTCCACACCAGGCGTTCGCCGGTCTGCAGGTCGAGCTTCTCAATCGCCTGGAGCGGATCATTACCCCGCTCCCGCTGCGCTACAGCCATCCAGGCGAAGCGCGCGTCTAGGCCCTGCTTTGCCGGATTAACCATGGCGAATTCACAGCAGCGCTGCTCCAACCACTCGCTCTGCACCGTGCCGCTGCTGGGGTCTATCCGACAACGGCGCAACTGCCCCTCAGGTATCGAGTCGAAATCGATTTCGCGGTAATCAACCTCCGGGCCAATCGAAGGGAAATCGTCGTAGTAGATCGAATCCACCACCACCTCGCCTGTGGACGGATCCTCAAAGGCATTGAGGTGGTGGAAGACAAAGCCTTCAGGAGCAGGTAGCAGCAGCGGGCGGGCGCCAGCGTGATGACCCGGCTGGCGAGGCACCAACCAAAACTGGCCGGCCTCTCCGGGCTTGGAAGCCAGGCATTGGGCCGCCCCCTTCTGGCCAAGCACAAACGGCAGGGGGTTAAACGCCACAGCGTTCTGCAGAAACACAGCCCAGCTGGGTGTGATCGCAAAATCATGAAGGAAGGCAAAACCCTTGAAGCTGTGGCGACTGTCAGCCACCAGATCGCCGGCTCGCACACCATCTGGCTGGTCTGCGCTGGCAAATTCCATCAAGCGAATGGTGCTGGTGGGGCCCGCCTTGACGCCGAAGGTGACCATGCGGGGCTCGCCGTGGTGGCCAGGATCGAAGCGCGGGTGGGCGCTGAAAGCTTCGCCTGGCTTGAGCAGCCCCTCCAGCCGCGAGAGCCCCCTGGTCTCGAGGGTGCGGGGATCAAGGGCGTGGGGCTCGGCCGCTTCCCAGAGCGCCAGCAGCTGGTCACCCAGCTGCACCACATGAGTATTAGCAATATTTTTGAGCCGCAGATCGAAGGCATTGGCGAGGGGCCCTCCAGGCTTCTGAGTGCCGAAGACCCCCCGGTAAACAAAGCGACCGGCCTGCTCCTCAGCCAGCCAACCCTCGGTGCGCACAAAGCGGTTGGTGAGTCGGGCTTGCCCTCCTTCGAACCGGAAGGCGCTGATCATGCCGTCGCCATCAAATGGGTGATGAACCCACTGGCCACCCCGCTCGAGCCGGCCTGGCCCATTGCGGAACAAAGTGCCCTTGAGCTCAGCCGGGATCGTGCCACGCACGGTCTCTAAGGGAACGTCGCTTAGTTCAACACCGACGTTGCGAAAGGCGCTGGACCAATCGTGACGCTCATAGGCAGGCTGAAAACCGGTGGGCTGAGAGGCGGCAACTGTCATCCTGGCGATCCCGCGTCAGCGTTTGCGAATTGTGTCGAAAATAGGTCGGCATAAGTGCCGCCGCGAGCCAGCAGGGTGGCGTGATTTCCCGACTCAACCACTCGGCCACCCGAAATCACACAAATGCAGTCGGCATTCACCACAGTGGAGAGGCGATGGGCCACCACCAAGGTGGTGCGGTCAGCCATCAATCGGTCTAGGGCTTCTTGCACTACCTGCTCAGAGGCTGAGTCGAGGGCAGAGGTGGCCTCGTCCAAAAACAGCAAAGGCGCATCCTTAATCAGTGCGCGCGCAATTGCAATTCGCTGACGCTGGCCGCCAGAGAGCATCGTGCCATTTTCTCCAATCAGAGTGGCATAGCCCTCGGGCAGTTGAATAATGAAATCATGAGCATTCGCAGCCCTTGCAGCAGCCTCAATTTGGGGCGACGAAGCCGAAGACAAACCATAGGCAATGTTGTTGGCAACAGTGTCGTTAAAAAGGAATGTATTTTGATCAACAACTGAAATCAAGGAGCGCAACGATGCTAGAGAAAGCTGGCGAATATCAATGCCATCAATTGATATAACTCCTGAGCCGGGGTCGTAAAAGCGACACAGTAAGTCAATTATGGTACTTTTACCGCCACCACTAGGTCCAACCAATGCGACAGTGCCGCTGCAGGGCAGATCTAAAGATAAGTCATCGATAACCAGATCATCGCCATAACCAAAACAGACATTCCTGGCCACAAGGCCTTCAGAAACGCTGTTTAAGGACTGGGGGCTGGAAGCCTCAGGAGGCTCAGGCTTAGTATCGAGAATATTGAATAAATCACTGGCGGCAGAGACGCCTTGCTGCAATATAGAATTAGATCTAGCAATCCCCTTAAAGGGCGCATAACAAAGATAGAGAGAGGTCAAAAAGGCAAAGAAGTTACCAGTGGTACGCGTGCCAGCAATTACGTTTTCACCGCCATATACTAAAACTGCACTAAAGCCAATCGCACCTATTACTTCCATTAATGGCTGATTGGCAAGCTTGGCCCGAGTTGTCTTTAGAGCAGCCTTTAAAACCGTTTGATTCTCTTGATCAAACCTCGACAACTCATAGGCCTGCATACCGAAGATCTTGACAACCCGCAAACCGATTACCGACTCCTGGAGGAATGAAGCCAACTTGGCCAGACTCAGCTGCCCTTTACTAGAGTGACGTCTGACTTTTTTAGAAGAATTAAGAATCGGCAATATCGCCAGCGGGAAAAGAATGAAAGCAATTAACGATAGCAGCCAATCTTGATAAAAAGCTACGCAAACTAGAACTATCAGGGTCAGGGAATCTTTAAATATAGACGAAAAGCCGTCAACAATTCCGCTCTTAACGAGTGAAACATCAGTGAGCACTCGAGACACCAACACGGTGGAGGAATTGCGATCCACGTAGGACTGGGGCAAATCCAATATTCGCTCAGCAAGTTGATGGCGCAAGTCAGCCGTAATTGACTGACCAACGGCCTCAGTCAGATAAGATCCTAGATATTGAGATACCGCCCTAAGCACTATCACTACAAGTATAACTACGGGCGCCAAATACAAACGACTTCGATCACTCGAAGGCAAAATATCATCAAAAAGGTAGCGAATTACCAATGGCACAAAGCCAGTGGAAGCGCCATACAGAAAATTAAAGAATAGGGCTAGAGAAAAGCCCGGCCACAAATGGCTGCGTCCATAGAAGGCCAGCCTTTGATAAATTTGTGTGCTCATTTAAGCAAGCCTACTAATTCATCGGCTGCTCGCCTGGATGCGCCAGGGGGGCCCATGGTTGCCTGCAACTCCTGCACAGATTGATTAAATAGGGCCCGATCATGGTTGAGGCTCCGCAGGGATCTCACAATTTTGTCAGCCGTCACGTGCCTCTGAACTAGCTCGGGAAACAACTGGCGGCCTAGAATAACATTGGGTAGGCCCATTGAGCGCTGGCCAATTACTAGCCTGGCAATCAAATAGGTAAGCCAGGAGAAGCGATAAAGAATCACATGGGGACAACCCAACAAGGCCGCCTCGAGGGTGGCTGTGCCAGAGGCGATCACACCAGCATCGGCAGCATGCAGCAGGTTATGGGCGTCGCCATCAACCAGGGGAACCGGCAGTGCCTCTCCACCATTCGCCTGCTCTAAATAGGAACGATCGATGGTGGGCGCCTTCAGTAAGACAACCTGCCAACCATCGAGTTTGAGCTGGTTGGCAGCTTTCAGCATGGCGGGCAACAGCATCCGCACCTCAGCCCTGCGGCTGCCAGGCATCAACACAAGCAAGGACTGCTCCAGAGATAACCCATGGCGAAGCCGCGTCTGCTCACGGGAGCAACTGACTTGGAGCTCATCTACTAGTGGATGGCCCACATAGCGAGCAAAGTCGCGGCCATGGGAATTAAAGATGGGCTCCTCAAACGGGAAAATTACTGCCAGGCGCTCAATTAGCCGCTCCATCTTTTTGGCCCTTCCCTGGCCCCAGGCCCAAACCTGGGGCGCAATGTAGAAAAACACAGGGATGCCGCGCTTCTTAGCCTCCTTAGCCACAAACATATTGAAGCCGGGATAGTCAACCAGCACCACCACATCCGGGCGATGGTTATCCATCTGATGCTTCAACAACTCCATCACGCGGTGGTGACGGCGAAGACTACCGATGATCTCCACCAAGCCAACCGCAGAAAGCACTCGCACGTCGGCCAGGATGTCGATGCCGCAGGCGCGCAGTTGGTCACCGCCCACCCCTGCTATCTCTACCCCCGGCACTTGGCGCTGCAGCTCGCGCACCAAGAAGCCGCCATGGAGATCTCCCGACGCCTCACCTGCCACAAACAAAACCCGCCGCCGTCCCAGATCAACCATGGAACCGAACTTTCGACAGAGCACAAAGACGCTGATCCAGCCAATTCAGTAAGGGAGCCAGGCTCGCACTGTCCACCTGAAGCGGCACCAAGCTCACCACCTGGCGATAACGGTGGGGCAGGCGTTGACCATCCTTGACGGTGGTGACCAACCGTGCGCCATTGGCATGGGCCAAATCCAACAAACCCTTCAGGTCTGATTCAGCATAAACGTGGTGATCCGGGAAGGATTCCGTTGCGACCAGCTGGAGTCCGCAGGCCCGCAGAGCTGAAAAAAACTTCTCCGGCAAGCCGATACCGCAGAAGGCCACCAGACGCTCCCGCTGGAGCTGGGGCTGCGGCAGTAAACAGAAGCGCACGGCAAAGCGTGGCTTGTGGCTCGGCCAACCCACGGGAATAGGCGGCAACGGCTCAACAGGCTCTGCACCGGTAAACACAAGCCCATCGGCCCGGGCCAATTGATCCAGGGGCTCGCGTAGCGGGCCCGCCGGAAACACCAGACGGTTTCCCAGTCCGTGCTTTCGATCCAGCAGGGACAGGTCCAAATCACGGCCCAAACGCCAATGCTGCAAACCATCGTCCAGCAAGATCACAGTGGCCCCAGCCGCTACTGCCAACGCCGCACTCCGGCAGCGGTTCGAGCCCACCCACGCCACACCATCCCCGAGGCTTTGGGCGTACTCCAGGGCCTCATCCCCCACCTCCGCGCAGGAGCTGGTCGCAGAAACCAGGCACGAGTTTCGGCGCCGGGTGCCATAGCCACGCAGCAGCACCGCCACCCGCCATCCGCGCTTCTCAAGGCCCTGGGCCAAGGCAATCCCCAGAGGGGTCTTGCCCGTCCCCCCCAGGGTGAGGTTGCCGATCGAGAGCACCGGCACCGAACAAGACCAAGGGCGAGTACCGCGCCGGTGCAAAGTCACGGCGCAGCCATAAAGCCAGCCCAGTGGCCAGAGCAGCCAGGCCTGCCAGCCACGGCGGCGCTGATACCAAAAACGCGGCGTAGTTAATGGCATTAGATCATTGGCATCTCATAAGTTGCACCGCTTCAGAAGCAGTGAAGCAAGCAGCTGGGAGGGGCCGCGCAAGCGCAGGCCCTCCCCATGCCGCTGCGGCAATGGCTGAACCAGCAGGGGCAGGGCAGCCGCCAGAGCTGCTGCCACATCGGCGCACTGCTGGAGGCAGCCAGCCGCCAGCAACGGCTCCAGCAGGTCAGAAAAGTTGGCCATATCGGGGCCGCAGAGCACGGGACGCCCCAGGGCCACGGGCTCCAGGGGGTTCTGGCCACCAAGGGCCCGACCCTGCGGATAAAAACTACCCCCCATCACCACTACGGCCGCTGCACTGATCCAGGTGCCCATCTCGCCAATTACATCAGCCACCAGCACATCGGGGTTAGGAGCCAAGCCCCCGCAGCCCAGGTCACTCCAGAGCGCCGCCGACAGGCCCAGCTCCCGCGCCTGTGAAAGCACCTCCTGGGCCCGCTGGGGATGGCGCGGTGCCAACAGCAGTCCAAATGGGCGCTGCGTCAGCTTGTTTTCCACCCAGGCTTCAAGCCATTGCCGCTCTTCACTGGCATGGCTGCTGGCCAGCAGCAGCACCGACCTACCGGCAAACACCTGCTGCAACAGCTCAAGATGAACGCTATTGACCGGCGGCGGATCGGCATCGAGCTTGGTGGAGCCCAGGGCGCGCACATCGCGGGCCCCCAGACGCCGAAAACGCTCGGCATCGTCCTGGGACTGGGCCAGGCATACCTCCACCCGCGCCAGCAACCAGCCGGCATAAACAGGGAACCGCCGATGCCGCAGGTAGGAGCGTTGACTCATGCGGGCATTGATCAAGTGCAGATGGGGCATCGCCTGCACCAGCTCAGGCCAGAGCTCCGCCTCCGCCAAAACCCCCAGACAGGGCCGCCAATAGCAGCGAAAGGGCAACAGGGCCAGCCAATGATCTATCGGCACGAATTGGTGAATCGCAGCAGGCGGCAATACCCGGCCAGCCAGGGCGGCGGAGGTGCGTGTCACCGTTGTCACCAGCAGCACTGGCGCTCCAGCTCCCTGGCCGAGCGCTCGCAACACGGGCAAGAGGCTGTTGAGTTCGCCCACACTGGCGGCGTGAAACCACAGCAGCGGACCAGCTGGGCGGCGGCGGCTGGGCCAGCCCAGGCGCTCCCCCAGCCTGCGGGGATCCTCCTTGGCCTGGGCCAGGCGCACCAGCAACAGGATCAGCCAGAACGGGGTCAGGCCAAGGGAGAGCAGTCGATAGAGCCCCAGCAGCAACCAGGCCTTAGCTTGCTTCACGGGCACTCACCAGCCAGGTCGGCCCCATGACGCAATCGCTCCGCCAGCAGCTCCTGGCTATCCACCAAGCTGTTGTGCAGCCATAGCGGCTCGCCCAGCTGCACAACCACTCGCGACAGGGGCAAGGGCAACACCGACCGGTCCCAGGAGCGCAAGCGATAGCTGCGGGAGCAGGAAACAGAAACCGGCACAATCGGGCAGCCCGATTGCTGGGCAAGATGAATTACCCCACTTTTGACCAACTCAGCCGGACCCTTTGGCCCATCTGGGGTGATGCAAACAGGCTGGCATTGCTGCAGAGCCCGGCGCAGGAAGTGATAGGCCTGCAGGCCACCACGGGTGGAGGAACCCTCCACCACCTCCAAACCGCGTAAGCGCACTGCCACGGCAACGATCTGGGCATCCCGATGGCTACTGAGCAGCACAGCCACCCGGCGCCGATCAAAGCGACGCAATAGGGGGATAAAAAAAGCGTGGCGATGCCAGAGGGCATAAATCACTGCGGCTCCCTGTTCCTGAACCAACCGATAGGTGTCGGGATGGGCCTGAATGCGGATCCGCGAGGTACGCACAAACAGCTCCCCGTAGCAATTGAGCGCAGCGCCGGCAAGGCTGGCCAGCAGTCGGTTATTGAGCAGGGTTCGTTTTTTCACCAAAACGGCCCATCAAAAAACCCTACAGACCTGCCGAAAACGGCAATTCTGCAGGGAATCAAGAATCAGATCGGAAGCCAACTCAGGCGGAACCAACGCCCACGTATGAGCCGTAGAAAAACAGCCCAACAACAAAAATTACTGCCATGCCGCCGGCCGTTGCGACCAGCCAAAGGGGCAAAACCCCTTCGGTCCAGCGAGAGCGCCAAGCAACTGCAGGACGACCATCCGGCAGACGATCTGGAATCCGGCCATCAGGCAGGTTGGACTTCTTGCCGCTCATCGGGAGCTCTCCGGGTTACGTGAAGAGGGGTCAGTTAAAGAAATAGCTTGAAAAAAGGATGCCGATCGTGAAAACGAACAACAGGCCCAGAAACAAGCTGGTGCGGTTTAGTTCAACCGGCAAATTATTGGGATTAGGAGAGCGTTGCATGGCTGACGAGCGATTACCGACTCAGCGGCGAACAAATTGCATAGCCGCAAGACATCCCAGGAAAAAGACCGTGGGAACGCCGAGGGCATGAACCGACAGCCACCGAACCGTGAAGATCGGATAGTTGCGGGGAGTGGTGGAAACAGGTGCTTGGGTCATGGCTTATTGCAAGCGCTGGTCAAGTTGGGTCTTGCCCTCGTAACGCCGGCTCACCACTGGAGCTTTGCTCTCCTGAGCCTGAAAATAGGCGTCAGGGCGAGGGGTCCCAAAGGCGTCATAGGCCAAGCCCGTAGAAACGAACATGAAGCCGGCCAAAAAGATGGCGGGCAGAGTAACCGCATGGATTACCCAGTAACGAATGCTCGTGATGATCTCGAAGAACGGGCGTTCTCCAGTTGAGCCGGCAGCCATAGCGACAAGCGTTCAGCTCGTTGATCTTAAGGGTGAGGCGGGGGAGGACGGGGCCGGAGCGGCCCCTTGGTTACAGAAGTTGGCGGCCGCAGCAGCTGGACGGAGCGGGATCAGCCCACCCAGCGCAGCAGGGATCCCCGTTCACCAAGCACGAAGCCCTTGCCGTCTGACTTAAAGCTGATGCGGGTGAAGTTGGAGGGCTGCTGGGCGCCCACCGGATCTTTCTGCCAGCTTTTGCCACCATCGCTGGACATCAACAAAGTGCCGCTGCCGCCGCCTGTCCAGATCGAGCCATCAGGGGCCCAGGCCATGTCGAGATAACCGAAGCCATTCGTGATCGGCACCACCGCCTTGCCCCACTCCTCAACGTTGCTGGCATCTGGGTTGAAGCGGATCTGGGCTCCACGGGCCAACATCCAGAGGGAGCCGTCGGGCTGGAAGCCCATCGACTGGAGCCGCTGGCTGCTCATCCGTTGGTGGGGCTGCCAGGTGCCATCCCCTGGCTTCCAAGTGGAGAAGAAGTTGCCCAGGCCGCTGACGCTTACATAACGACCATCGCCAAAGCGGCGCAGCTCCCGCACGGCCCCGGCAGCGTCATCCACATCGGCTTGCCAATTGGTGCCGCCATCACGGGTTTGGTAGATCGCTCCCACATTGGTGGCCAGCTCGGCCTGATTTGGCCCGAGAGCCGTGATCAAGTAAGGCTCACCTGGCAGCTTGGTATCTAGGAAAAGACGACTCCAGTTTTGGCCGCCGTCCGTGGTGTGCAGCAACAAACCAGGCTGGCCGGCAATCCAGCCTTCATCGCCGCGGAAATCAAGGCTGATCAAACGGAAGTTTTCCTCTTCCGGCAGATCGAGGGCCCGCTCAGCCCAGCTGGCACCGCCATCGTTGGTTTCCAGTATCAACCTGTTGCTACCCACCAGGAAGCCGTGGCGGTCATCGGTAAATGCCACATCCAGGGGATTGGCCTTTGTGGCCAAAGGCACGGCTTGCCAGGGGCTTGCGGCTGCCACAGGCAACCCGGTGGTGACACAGCCGGAGAGGCCAAAGCCCAGCCCAGCAACGAGCAGCAAGCTCACTAGGGGCCGCATTAGGGCCTGAAGCTTGCGGAACAGGGGAAGACTGGTCATCAGCGCAGGGAGTAGAGGGAGAGGAAGAAGGCAAAAGCCAAAGCGAAGCCCCCGAAGATCAAGACATTCTTCTGGCCTGGGGTGAGCTTGTTGACGCCCAACCCGAAGTTGAGGTTTTCCTCGAAGCCGCTGGGCTTGTTGCGGGGCCCGATGTCCTTAAAGGCCCCCACCCGACTGCGGCAGACGGGGCAGCGGAAGCCGATCGGATCAAGCTGGCTAAAGGGCGTGCCGGGGGCTATGGCCAGCTTGCGCACCCCCTCGTCCGGGTCGTAGACGAAACCGCAGCTGCGGCATTCAAATCGGTGCGTATCTGGATCCTCCACAGGATCAACTGAGGGATCAACTGACAGCGCCTCTTCCGCTTGGGGGCCTGGCTCGGCCTCCACAACCTCGCTGGATTCGGTAACTCCGCTGGCTTCGGGCTGGGGCCCAGGCACTTGATCAGAACTCATCCCTGGGCCTCAGGTGGTGCAGCCACTTTATCGGTGCCACCCCAGGGCCCGGGCACAGATGCCAGACTGATCGGCAGGTTGGTATGGCTCGAATGTTCGTGCTCTCCGGCTACGACGCTTTTGTTGGCTTCCTGCTGATTTCAGCGGCGGTGCCAGTGCTGGCGTTGCTGGCCAACAAATTGCTGTCACCCCAGAGCCGCAAGGGCGAGCGCGAGCTCACCTACGAATCGGGCATGGAGCCGATTGGCGGCGCCTGGATTCAATTCAATATCCGCTATTACATGTTTGCCTTGGTCTTCGTCATCTTTGACGTGGAGACCGTTTTTCTCTACCCCTGGGCCGTGGCATTTCACCGCCTTGGCCTGCTGGCCTTTATCGAGGCCCTTATCTTCATCGCCATCCTGGTAGTGGCCCTCGCATACGCCTGGCGCAAAGGCGCCCTCGAGTGGAGCTGAACCCATGACCAACACACCCTCAATAGAAGCTTTAAAGGATCTGCGGGTAGCTAGCTGCAACCCGGTTGGCACGCCAACGATCACCTCGGATCTCTCCGAAAATGTCATCCTCACCACCCTGGATGACATTCACAACTGGGCGCGCCTCTCGAGTCTCTGGCCCCTGCTTTACGGCACGGCTTGCTGCTTCATCGAATTTGCCGCCCTGATTGGCTCCCGCTTCGATTTCGACCGCTTTGGTCTAGTGCCCCGTTCCAGCCCACGCCAGGCCGATCTGCTGATCGTGGCCGGCACCGTGACCATGAAAATGGCCCCTGCCCTGGTGCGTCTCTATGAGCAGATGCCGGAGCCTAAATATGTGATCGCCATGGGCGCTTGCACCATCACCGGCGGCATGTTTTCCGCCGATTCCACCACCGCCGTGCGGGGCGTGGACAAGTTGATACCCGTAGATCTCTACCTGCCCGGCTGCCCTCCTCGCCCGGAAGCAATCTTTGATGCGGTGATCAAACTGCGTAAAAAAGTGGGCAACGAAGCCTTGGTCGAGCGCGGCAATCTGCAGCAATCGCACCGCTATTGCACGGTCTCCCACCAGATGAAAGCGGTGGCCCCGATCGTGAATGGCCAATACCTAGCGGCCGAAACCCAAAGACAGGCCCTTGCCGCCGCCAGCTCCCTTCCCATCCCCGCACCAGCTGCGGCCATCCCTGCTCCAGTCGAAGCCTGAGCATCTCCTCCACGCCTGCCATGCCTGACGCAATCCAAACCAACGCCGGCGACAATTCCAGCAGCACGGCGCTTGAAACCCCAGCTCCCGGCGCGGTTGGTAGCTGGCTTTCCACCCAGGGTTTTGATCATCTTGCGCTTGGCCGCGACCATCTCGGCATCGAAATGATCGGCGTGGAAGCGGTGTTTCTGCCCGTAATCGCTACGGCCCTCAAAAGCCAAGGGTTCGATTACCTGCAATGCCAAGGGGGCTACGACGAAGGGGCAGGTGGCCGCTTGGTGAGCTTCTACCACCTGGTCAAGCTGGCAGCCCTTTCAGATCGCTGTACTGCTGGAGTGATGCCCCCAGGGGAAGCCCCTGAAGAAGTGCGCATCAAGGTATTTCTGGAGCGCGACGGCGATCTCACCATTCCCACTCTTTATGGCCTTTTCCGCGGTGCCGACTGGCAGGAGCGTGAAACCTTCGACATGTACGGCATTCAGTTTGCTGGCCACCCCCATCCCAAGCGGCTGTTGATGCCGGAAGACTGGAAAGGCTTTCCGATGCGCAAGGACTACGTGCAGCCCGATTTCTACGAAATGCAGGACGCCTACTAGGACGCGGAGCCGCTGCCCCGCTGGTGATTACGGAAATAACGCATCACCGCTAGGGCGACGCTGCGGGGATCGTGGCGCAACGTGGCCGTAGGCCTAGCCCCTTGGAGCGGTGCCAACATCACTTCGTAGCCCTGGCGGCGCAGCTGGCGCGTGTCACAGGCCACCGGCTCGGCGCCCTGGTGCCGGTAATGGTCAATCAAGGCGGAATCGCCCAGATCCTCCTGGGCGAGCACAGCGGTAAATAGACGCTCCTCCACTCCGAGGCTGGCCAATTGGGCCTCAAGGGCCCGCAAATGTCCCTCTACATCGAGCCCATCGGTTTCGCCCGGCTGGGTCATCAGGTTGCAGATGTAAAGGCGCGGTGCCTTGCTGCGACGGATGGCCTGCACCAGCTCGGGTACGAGCAGGTTGGGCAGCAGTGAGGTGTAAAGGCTGCCCGGGCCAAGCACGATCAAATCGGCATTTGCGATGGCCTCCAGGGCTCGGGGTAGGGCCGGAGGTCGCTCTGGCGTGCAGCCCAGCCGCACGATTGGGCTGGAGGCGTGGCCAATCTTCGACTCGCCTTCGATCCGTTCGCCGTTCTCAAGCTCAGCCCACAAACGCACGTCAGCGTTGGTGGCGGGCACCACCTGCCCCTGCACCGCCAACACCCTGCTGCTGGCGGTGATGGCCGATTCGAGATTGCCAGTGATCGCCGTGAGGGCTGAAAGGAATAAGTTGCCGAAGCTGTGGCCCTCCAGACCGCTGCCGGCCTTGAAGCGGTATTGGAACAACCGGGTCAGCAGGGGTTCCTCCCGAGCCAGGGCCGCCAGGCAGTTGCGGATGTCGCCGGGTGGTTGCACGCCCAGCTCCCGCCGCAGCACCCCGCTGCTGCCGCCGTCATCAGCAACCGTAACGATGGCCGTGAGATTGCTGCTGTAGCGCTTTAGTCCACTGAGCAGGGTGGAAAGGCCGGTGCCGCCGCCAATGGCGACGATGCTTGGGCCGCGGTTGAGGCGCCCCTGAGCCAGCAGGGCATCCACTAACAATGTGTCCTTTTCCGGGGCCAAAGCCTGCTGAATGGAACCGAAACTGCGGCTCTGGCCCAGCCAGATCAGCACAGCTCCAACCAGCAACACCAACGGCCCCGTGAACTTGCGAGGCAACACCCCGGTGACCTGAGCCAGCAGCCATTGAATACTGGAGAGCATCCAGTAGATCGGCTGCAAATCGGCCCAAACCGCCGCGCCGAGCAGGGCCACCAATAAGCCCAACCCGGAGGTGAGCACCCAGCGCTTCACCACCAGACCTGGCTGCAACCAGCGGGCCGCTCGCCGGGAGCGACTCATCAGGTCCTTGCGGCGCAGATCTCCGCGGCCCAGCCAACCCGGTTTCGGCAGCGGTCGGCGGGAGCGCCGCAATCGAGAAACCGGAGCGGAGGAGCGCAAAGGGCGGGGGAGGACGCTGCCTCAATTGGCTGAACTTTAAGGAGTGCCATCGGCACCGCAAACAGCGAGGATGGAAACTTCTTCATAGGCCCCCTCTGGCTTCCTCAGCACCACCGCTGGCCGCAATGGAGAACCTCAGCGTGCGCTGGGGCAGCCGCTGCATCCTTAACCAGGTAAATCTGCAGATCGCCGCAGGCGAGCGCCTAGTGGTGGTTGGGCCTTCCGGAGCGGGTAAGTCAACCATCCTGCGTCTGCTGGCAGGACTGCAGCTGCCCAACAGCGGCAGCTTGAGTCTCCATGGCATCCCTCAGACCTATTTGCGCCTAGATCAGCGTCAGCCTCAGGACGTACGACTGGTGTTTCAGAACCCGGCACTACTTGGCTCCCTAACCGTGCGTGAAAACGTCGGCTTCCTGCTCTATCGCCACGGCCGGCTAGCTGAACGAGAGATACGAGAGCGAGTGGGCGCAGCACTGCATGCGGTGGGGCTGCAAGGCATCGAGGAGCAAATGCCTGCGGAGCTCAGCGGCGGCATGCAGAAGCGGGTCAGCTTTGCCCGGGCCCTAATCGACGACCCGGCCAAGCCAAATGAACAGATGCCCCTGCTGCTGTTCGACGAACCCACGGCCGGCCTGGATCCGATTGCTTGTACCCGAATCGAAGATCTAATCGTGCGCACCACGGAAGTAGCTCGGGCCACCTCTGTGGTGGTGAGCCATGTGCACAGCACCATCGAACGCTCTGCGGAACGGGTTGTGCTGCTGTACGAAGGCAAATTCCGCTGGAGCGGCACGGTTGAGGAATACCGCAGCTGCAGCGATCCCTACGTGGTGCAGTTCAGGAGCGGTAGCCTGCGCGGACCGATGCAACCTGCGGAGCTCTGAATCCATGCGCCGCAGCATCCGCGAAGCAGTTGTCGGCTTCTCCCTGTTAGCCGCTATCAGCAGTGCCGTAGGTCTCTCCTTCTGGTTGCGCGGCATCTCCCTAAGCAGGCAAAACTGGAGCGTCAAAGCCAGCTTCGCCGAAGCATCTGGCCTGGCAGAGCGCTCACCTGTGACCTACAGAGGAGTTTTAGTTGGCAGCGTGCGGCGCGTAACCGTGACGCCCGAGGCGGTGGTTGCTGAACTGGAAATCAACCATGCCGATCTGAATCTGGCTCGGCCTACAAGGGCGGAGATCGGCGAAGCCTCCTTACTAGGTGGTGAAGCCGAAGTTGCTTTGATCAGCAGCGGCCCGCCCTTGCCGCCAGGCTCTGCCAACCCTCGCTCCAATGCCTGCAACACGACCGTAGCCATCTGCAATGGCGCCACTATCGAGGGAATTCAGGGGCCAAGTCTGACCAGCGTGACCACGCTGATGCACAAGATGCTGGTGGAAACCGACCAGATGAAGCTGCTCAACAAGGTTTCAACCGCCGCCAGCAGCTTCGATCGCACCGCCAAGGACACTTCCAACTTCATGAAGGAAGGCCAGTCCCTGGCCAAGGAGCTCGAATCGACGGTGAAAGCGGCCCAGCCCACGATCACCAATCTCAACAGCAGCAGTGACCACCTGCGCCGGATTATCGCCGCCCTAGACAATCCCCAGACCCTGAAGGACCTGAAGGCCACCGTCAGCAATGCCGAGCAGCTCACCGCCAAATGGAATTCAGTTGGGGGCGATGTGACCAAACTCACCGACGATCCCCGCTTCATGGACGGCATCCGCAGCGTGGCCGTTGGCTTGGGCAAATTCTTCGATGAGCTGTACCCGGCCCAGACCGACGTCGCCCGGGACAAGGCCGCCCGAGAGAAGGCCACGCAGACAAAGCCCTAAATCCCGTTGATCGCCTCCATGGCGATGGCAGCGATGGCCTGATCGCTGGCCTTGGGTAGTTGCACGTACTTGCCGCCGGCCGCCTCGGCCAGGTCCTTGCCCATGCCGCTGCCGATGAACTTCCGCTCGGTATCGATCACCAGCAGCTTGATGCCTAGGGCCCGGTACTTGCTGGCCACCTGCTTCACCTCCTCCTTGAGGTCCACCGGCTCCTCGCCCTCCAGCTGGGGTTGACCCAGGGAGCGACTGAGAGGCACGTTGCCGCGGCCATCGGTGATCGCTACCACCACCACCTGGCCCAGATCGCCCGTGGCCAGAGCGTTGGCCCCCACCCGGGCGGCCTGAGAGAGCCCGTGGGCCAGTGGTGAGCCGCCGCCGCAGGGCATCGCCTCCAGACGCCGGCGCGCAGCGGTGATCGAGCGGGTGGGGGGCAGCAGCACCTCGGCCTGCTCGCCACGGAAGGGAATTAGGGCCACTTCGTCGCGATTTTCGTAGGCCTCGGTGAGCAAGCGAATCACGGCCCCCTTAGCGCTCTGCATGCGATTGAGAGCCATCGAGCCGCTGGCATCCACCAGGAAAATCACCAGGGCACCGGCCTTGCGCTGCAGCTGTTTGGCGCGCAGGTCACCGTCTTCCACGATCACCTTGCGATGGGGCTGCCGCTCACGGCGAGATTTCTGATAGGGGGCGGCCGCCCGCAGGGTGGCATCGACAGCGATGCGCTTCACCGGGCCGCGGGGCAGCATCGGCTTCACATAGCGGCCGCGGGAATCGCTGAACACCACCGCCCTGCTGCCACTGCCGCCCGTTTTGGCCTTGGCCGAGGCGAACAGCAGCAGATCCGGATCGATGGCGATGGCCTCCGGATCCAGCAAAAATTCCTCAGGCACTTGGGGCGGCGCCTGATCTTCGGGACTGTCGTCTTGTGATTCGTCTTCTTCAGGTTCGTCGTCTTGATCGTCTTTGTCTTGTTCGGGCTCCTGCTCGTTCTCAGGCTGATCGGGATCCTCCGGCGGCTGCTCCCCCTGGGGCGCTGGCTCTCCCTGGGGCGGTGGTGGGGGTTCAAGGGGCTGGTCGGGATCGGGGGGCGGCATTTGCAGGGCACGAGGTGCAATCACCAGGCGCACTGCTACTTGAAGGTCGTCGGCCTCGACTCGATCGCGGCCGCTGAGGGCGGCATGGGCCCGGGCCACCCGCACGGCATAGAGCTCGCTGCGATGGCCCTCGACCCCACCCCGCAAAGCCTCATTCACCAGATATACGATCTGCTCGCGGGCAATCTGCACATCCGGTAGCCACTGCCGCGCCAGCAGCAGCTGGGTGGCCAGGGCATCGGTTTCCTCCTGCCAGCGTGCACCAAAGTCGGTGCTGGATTCGGCCTGATCCATCGCCGAGCGGGTGATTTCCACCCGCTGCTCAAGCTCCAGCACCTGATTGGCACTTAGACAGATGGCGAAGCGATCGAGCAGGTGATCGCGCACAGGCCCCTCCTCAGGATTGAAGGTGGCGATCAGCAGGCAGCGACAGGGATGGCTGAGGCTGAGGCCCTCCCGCTCGATCCGGTTTTCGCCGCTGCCCACCGCCGCCAACAACAGGTTGGTGACGTTGTCGTCAAGCAGGTTGAGCTCGTCGACGTAGAGCACACCCCGATGGGCTTCAGCCAGCAGCCCTGGCTGAAAAACAGCCTGGCCACTGGTCAGCGAAGCCGTCACATCGACCGAGCCCACCAGCCTGTCTTCGGTGATGCCCAACGGCACCTGCACAAAGGGCGCCGGCACCACTGCGGTGGGCAACAGGGCGCTGGTAGCTACTCCCGTGGGATCGGCACCCAATTCGGTAAGCCGAATGCAGGTTGCCTCGTCCCAGTCATCGGGCCTCTGGGGATCGATGTTGAGGGCCTGGCCGCCCACTTCAAGCACGTCGATCGGCGGCAGCAGGGCATGCAGACCGCGAGCCAACACCGACTTGCCAGTGCCACGACCACCGGCGATCACCACCCCGCCCAGGCCTGGATCGACCGCGGCCAGCAGCAGGGCCAACTTGAGGGTGCCGTGGCCGGTGATGGCGGCGAGGGGAAAGGCCCTACTGGCAACTCCGCTTGCAACCATGGGAGGGCTAAGACCCGATTCACGTGCCAGCCAGTCTCGCTGATCAGCCCAGAGGCAGTGAAGCGGCAACCCTGGCCATCGCCCTAGGCGCCAACCTGCCCAGCCGCTGCGGTGGCCCGATCGCCACCCTGATCGCCGTGCGCCCCCTGCTCGAAGCCAGCCTGCGCCAGTGGGGCCAGTGCCTCAGCTCGGGGCCTACCGGCTTCCGCTGGTCTCCCCTGTTTGAGACCGAACCCGTAGGCGGCCCCCCAGGCCAGCCGCCTTATATCAATGCGGTCCTAGTGGTGGACGGCCTGTTGGCAGGGCTGGGAGCTGACGGGGCAAGGGCAGCAGCCGCTGAGGATCTACTGGAGCAATTGCAAGCGCTGGAGCATGACTTCGGCCGGGAGCGTCAGGCGCGCTGGGCCCCCCGCAGCATCGACCTCGACCTGCTCTGGTGGGGGGATCTGAGCTGCCACACCCCCCGCCTCCAGTTGCCCCACCCGCTTTGGCGGCAGCGAGACTTTGTGCTGGCGCCGCTAGCTGCCCTGGCAGGCCTGGCCCCAGAACCTGGCTGCGCGGTGATAGCGCTAGCAGGCAGACCCGGCTGGCCCGAGCAGCTGGGGTAGCCCTGCGCGATGCTGGCCCCACCGACTCGCGACACGCCCAGCCATGGCGCCCCTCCCCGCTCCTGAGCCCTCGCGTCACCTGGAAACCACCGCGGTGCTCGATGCCCGCAAGATCCGCTTTGAGGTCAACCGCGTCGAGCTGCCGATGGGCGTGGTGGGCACTTTTGGCTTGATCCGCCACCCCGGCGCCTCCCTGGCGGTGCCGGTACTCGAGGACGGCCGGGTGGTGGTGCTGCGCCAGTACCGCTTCGCCGTGGCCACCCGCCTGCTGGAATTTCCGGCCGGCACCCTCGATGAGGGCGAAGATCCCCTCAGCACCATGCAGCGGGAGCTGCAGGAGGAGGCCGGCTACAGCGCCAGCCGCTGGGATCCCCTGGGGGCGATGCTGCCCTGCCCGGGCTACTCGGATGAGGTGATTCACCTGTTCCTGGCCCGCGACCTCAGCCCCCTGGCCGAGCCGCCCGCCGGCGACGACGACGAAGACCTGGAGGTGCTGCTGATGGAGCCCGGCGAACTGGATGCGGCCCTGGCCAGCGGCGACGAATACCTCGACGGCAAAAGCGTCACCGCCTGGCTGCGGGCCAAGCAACTGCTGGGGATCTAATGGCTCCGGAGCGCTGGCTGTTTTGGCATCGCCGCGACCTGCGCCTGGCCGACAACCGGGGCCTGGCGGCGGCCGCCGCCGCCACCCCTGCCGTGACCGGGGTGTTCGTGCTGGATCCCACCATCCTCTCGGATCCCAACATGGCCCCAGCACGGCTGTGGTTTCTTTCTGAGAGCCTGCGGGAGCTGCAGCAGGCCTGGCAGCAGGCCGGCAGCAGGCTGGTGGTATTGCGTGGTGATCCAGCCGAGCTACTGCCCCGCCTGGCCGCCGGCCTGGGCGCTGCGGTGGTGGCCTGGAACAAGGATGTGGAGCCCTTCGGCCGCGAGCGCGACCGGCGGGTGGCGCGGGCGCTGCAGGCGGATGGGCGCAAGGTGCTGGCCGACTGGGACCAGCTCCTGGTGGCGCCGGAAGCCCTCAAAACCGGCGCCGGCGATCCCTACCGGGTGTATGGCCCCTACTGGCGCAGCTGGCGCCGCTGGGTGGAGGAGGCGAGCGCTACCGGCACAGCAGCCTCGGGTGGCCTGGATCCCCTGCCGGCACCGAGCGCCCTGATGGATTGCGAGTCCGCCCAGCTCAGCGGGCTGCCACTGGTGAGCCCCGAGCTGGAGCACGGATTTGAAGGTGGTGAGCTCTGCCCCTGCCGTCCTGGCGAAAAAGCGGCCCAAGGGCAGCTGGCAGCCTTCTGCGATGGCGATGGCCGCTCCATTGCGCTGCTTGGCTACGAACCGGGACGCAACATCCCCGGCGAAGCGGGCACCTCAGGGCTCAGCGCCCCCCTCAAGTTCGGCACGCTCAGCCCCCGCCAGGCCTGGGCCGCCGCCCAGCAGGCCCGGCCGCTGACCCGCAGCGAGGAGGAGCTGCACTCAATCCAGGTGTGGGAGCAGGAGCTGGCCTGGCGCGAGTTTTACCAGCAGGCACTTTTTCACTTTCCCGAGCTGGCCGAAGGGCCCTACCGGCCCCAGTGGCGCGCCTTCCCCTGGGACAACGACAGAGGCTGGTTTGAAGCTTGGCGCGAGGGCCTCACTGGCATGCCAATCATCGACGCCGCTATGCGCCAGCTAAATGAGAGCGGCTGGATGCACAACCGCTGCCGCATGATCGTGGCCTCCTTCCTGGTGAAGGACCTGATCTGCGACTGGCGCTGGGGCGAGGCGGCCTTCATGGCGCGCCTGGTGGATGGCGACCTGGCCGCCAACAACGGCGGCTGGCAGTGGAGCGCCAGCAGCGGCATGGACCCCAAACCGCTGCGCATCTTCAACCCGGCCACCCAGGCAGGCAAGTTTGATCCCGAGGGCACCTACATCCGCACCTGGCTGCCGGAGCTGCGGCACGTGGCCACCCGCGACCTGATCAGTGGGGAGATCGCCCCGCTGGAGCGCCGCGGCTACCCGGCCCCGCTGGTGAACCACAAAACTCAGCAGGCGCGCTTCAAGGCGCTTTACGCCGCGATCAAGGGCTGAGCCAACACAGCGCGCAGCACCTCGATCACCCGCTGCTGCTGCTCGCCGCTGAGCTCCGGAAAAATTGGCAGGCTTAGCACCTCGGTGCAGAGACGCTCGGTCACCGGTAGGGATCCGGGCCCGTAGCCCAGCTCCGCGTAGGCCGGCTGGCGGTGGATTGGGATCGGGTAATAGATGATCGTGCTGACGCCGGCCTCCTGAAGCTGCTGCTTAAGCCAGTCGCGGCAGCAGGCCTGCGGCAAGCCGAAAGCAGCGCTGTCGGCGGAGGGGGTGCAGCTGGCCTCACCGCCGCAGGCCATGACGCCGGCGGGGCAGGCCGGCACCCGCAGCACGAACTGGTTCCAGCTGTGGCCCTCGGGACCGGCCTCGGGCAGGGCAACGCCGGACAGGGCGGCCAGGTGTTCGTGGTATTGGCTGGCGATGGCCCCACGGTGCTTCACCCAGCGCGGCAGGTGGGGCAGCTTGACATTTAGGACTGTCGCCTGGATGGCGTCGAGGCGGCTGTTGTAACCCAGAGCCGTGTGCAGATAGCGGCGGGGCATGCCATGCACCGCCAGCTCCCGGATGACCTGGGCCAGCTCGGCATCCCGGCAGGTGATCGCCCCTCCATCGCCAGCGGCGCCAAGATTCTTGGTGGGGAAGAAACTGAAACAGCCCACATCCCCCCAACTGCCCACGGGCCGGCCCGCCCAGCTGGCACCGGTGGCCTGGGCACAATCTTCGACCACCTTGAGGCCATGGCGTTCAGCGATGGCACATACCCGCTCCATGTCCACGGGCCGACCGAACAGGTGCACAGGCAGCAGGGCCCGGGTAGCCGGCGTGATCGCCGCTTCCAGCTGATCGAGATCGATCAGGTAGCTGCTCTCCTCCACATCCACAAACACCGGCGTGGCGCCCACGGCGCTGATCGCTTCGGCGGTGGCGAAAAAACTGAAGGAAGCCGTGATCACCTCATCGCCTGGACCGATGCCCAAGCCCCGCAGGGCCAGGATCAGGGCATCGGTGCCGCTGTTGCAGCCGATGGCGTGGGGCACGCCACAGGCCGTGGCGAAGTCGGTTTCAAAGCGGGAGATCGTGGCGCCGCCGATGTACTGACCACTGCGCAAAACCTCGAGCACAGCCTGATCCAGAGCTGCACCCAGCTCCTGAATCTGCTCGCTGAGGCTGAACGGGGGCACTTGCATGGCAAGCAACTTACGTCGCCCACCACGCCATATCGGGGCCAGGATGCCACTTAATCTTGCAGCAGGTATCCGGCCTGTGCCCCCGATTGTGACTCCATTCCGGAGACGTCCTGCCCTCGCCACCGCCCTCGCCACTGGCCTGAGCACCGCCTTCGGCGCCGGGCTGCTCAGCGCCTGCGTGCCGGCCCACCGCCACCCCACCTGGGCGATCTATCCGCTGCAAAGGCGGATGGCCCACGACGGCCTAGCCGTGGTGAGTCAGCCCGATGGCTACGGCCTGCACATCTGGATCGACACCGATACCCGCCAGAGCGGCCGCTGCCAACCCCGCTGGAGCGCCGATGCGGCCCGGCTGTTCAACGGCAACGGCACGGCCCCGTTCAGCTCGGGCCTGGCGCCGCGCCAGGAATTCTTCCAAGCCGTCGCCCGCCAGGACGTGCGCCGGGCCCTGCGCCAGCAGAGCCAGGCCCTCTGCCTGCAACAGTCCCCGCGCAGCAGCTTCAGCTGGGTAGAGCCCCCCCGCAACGCCGCCGAAATCAAGCCGGAGCCCTACCCGCTGCTGGAGGAAGCCGACCTGCTCAGCGATCCCAACGCCGTGCTGGAGCAGGAGGAGAGGCTGCTGAACCCCGCCCCCACAGCACCGGCTCAGCCCGGCGCCAGTAGCGACTGAAGCGGCGCAGATCCAGCGGTTCCGGCAGCGCCACAAAGGGTTCGGGCTCCAGCACCTGCAGCGGTAACTGGGCGGCAATCTGCTCCCGCAACAGCCCAAAGCGCGGATCCACCGCAGCGCTGGTGACCACGCCATCAGCCCCATGGCGGCGAGCGAAGCTCAGTACCTCCAGGGCCACGTCGCCGTGGCGCAGGGTCACCGGCAGTTCCAGCAGACACTCATAGATAAAGCCCAGCCGCTTGAGGCTGAGGCGCTGGGTCTCAATGAGCTCCCGGTCGAACACAAACACCGCCGGCGCCCCCGGATGGGCCACCAGGGCGGGATTGGCGGGCCCCAGGGCCTCGCCATGGATCCAGAGCACGGGCTTCAGCACGGGCTGGCTCCTGGGAACAGGTCCGCCTGCAACTGCTCGTAGCTGGCCTCAAACGGGCAGGTGCCGTCTGTGGCGGCGGCGCAAGCAGAGCAGTAGCGGCCGGAGCTGAAACGCTCCAGGTTGGCGCGATTAAACATGTAGGGCTTGCTGCTGAAGCTGCTGGCCACCCACTGCCAGCTGAGGTTGTTGCTGGCCGGATCGCCATCGAGCAGATGCTGCAGAAACCAGCGGGCACCCGCCTGCCACTGGATCAGCCGCCAGTGCACCACGTAGGCCGCCAGCCACATGCGGGCGTGGTTGTGCAGCCAGCCGGTGTGGATCAGTTCATTGGCGAAGCCATCCATGCAGGCCAGACCGGTGCGGGCCTCGAGCAGATCGTCCGGTAGCGCGGCGGCGTAGCGCTCGGGGGGATGGCCGGTCTTGAGCGGCTCCTGGTCGCGCCAGATGCCATCGCCCAGCTGGCGCCAGAGCCGCTGCCAGTAGTCGCGCCAGCCCAGCTCGTTGATTAATTTTTGGGCCGCTACCGGCGGCTGGCCGCTGCGCTCCAACCAGCCAAACACCGCCTCACGCACCTCCACCAGGCTGAGCACGCCGTGGCGGATATGGGGCGACAGGCGCGTCACCGCCCCATCGAGATGGTTGCGGCTGCGGCCATAGGCGGCCGGATCGATGGCAGCCAGGGCCGCTTCGGCAGCCCGGCGCCCGCCCTGAATGGGACTCAACCCACCTGGGGCCTGGGGAAACAGCTGGCGCAGGGTCGCCTCCATCCCATCGCGATCGGCGAACTGGCGGGGCAGATCGCCGGGTGGGAGAGAATCGCCCGATCGCATCGTTCCGGCTCCTGGCCACTGCTCCCATGCTCCTCGATCTGCGCGGCAAAAAGGCCCTGGTTACCGGCATCGCAAATAACAAGTCGATCGCCTGGGGCATCGCCCAGCAGCTGCATGCCGCCGGGGCTGAGCTGGGAGTGACCTATCTGCCCGATGAGAAGGGCCGCTTCGAGGGCAAGGTGCGCGAGCTAACCGCGCCGCTGGCACCCAGCCTGTTCGAGCCCCTAAACGTGCAGGACCCCGCCCAAATCGAAGCCGTGTTTGCGCGGGTGAAGGAGCAATGGGGCTCGATCGACGTGCTGGTGCACTGCCTGGCCTTCGCCGGCAAGGAGGAGCTGATCGGCGACTATTCCGCCATCAGCCCCGAGGGCTTCGGCCGGGCCCTGGAGGTGAGCGCCTACTCCCTGGCGCCCCTGTGCCGCTTCGCCAAACCCCTGTTCAACCCCGGCGGCAGCGTGATCACGCTGAGCTACCTGGGGGCCGAGCGGGCCATCCCTAATTACAACGTGATGGGCGTGGCCAAGGCAGCCCTGGAGGCCTCGGTGCGCTATTTGGCGGCCGAGCTTGGCCCCGAGAAGCAGGTGCGCGTCAACGCCATCAGCGCCGGACCGATCCGCACCCTGGCCAGCAGCGCCATCGGCGGCATCCTCGACATGATCCACAACGTGGAGGCCAAAGCGCCCCTGCAACGCACCGTCACCCAGGAGGAGGTGGGCAGCACCGCCGCCTTCCTGGCCAGCCCCCTGGCCTCCGGCATCACCGGCCAGGTGATCTATGTGGACGCCGGCTACTGCATCACGGGGATGTGAGCGGCACACTGGGTCAAGAGCCTAAGCAGGCAGAGGAGGGCAACCCCATGCGCACCGGCAGCATCCACCGCGTCACCGGCGAAACCGACGTGCGCGTGACGCTGGGGCTCGATGGCAGCGGCCGCTGCACGGTGAACACCGGCGTGCCCTTTCTCGACCACATGCTCCACCAGATCAGCAGCCACGGCCTGATCGACCTGGAGATCAAGGCGCTGGGGGACACCCATATCGACGATCACCACACCAACGAAGACGTGGGCATTGCCGTGGGCCAGGCCCTGGCCCAGGCCCTGGGCGAGCGGCGCGGCATCCACCGCTTCGGCCACTTCGTGGCGCCGCTGGATGAGGCCCTGGTGCAGGTGGTCCTCGACTGCAGCGGCCGGCCCCACCTCAGCTACGGGCTAACGATCCCGGCCCAGAAGATTGGCAGCTACGACACCGAGCTAGTCAAGGAGTTCTTCGTGGCGGTGGCCAACAACGCTGGCCTCACCCTGCACATCCGCCAGCTGGAAGGGGTGAATTCCCACCACATCGTGGAGGCCTGCTTCAAGGCGTTCGCCCGGGCACTGCGCCAGGCGACGGAGCTCGATCCGCGCCGGGCGGGTGCGGTACCGAGCAGCAAGGGTGTGCTGGCTTAGGCCTGATCAGGCTCCCGCGACCACAAAAACAGCCCCAGCCGCTCGGCGTCCGCCATCGTCTGCTCAGCATCAAGCAGCAGGGCGCTGCGGGCTTCCCAGGCGATACCTGCCAGCCCCGCCGCCGCGGCCTTGGCCACGGTGGTGGGGCCGATGCCGGGGAGGTCCATGCGCCGGTCCTGGTTGAGCTTGGGGGCCTTGTAGAGCACCCCGGTGCGTCCCGTCTCCGACCGATCGGTGCGGGTGGTCGCCACCCACTCGAGCATGGCGTCGGTGCCGGGCAGGGCTTCGGTGGCCAGGCACAGCCCCTTGGCCACCACCGCTCCCTGGCCCACGTCCACCTGGGAGATGGCCTCCACGATGTATGCGGCGCGCTCCACATCGGCGCGGTCCAGATCGCTGGGCACGGTGCTGGCATACAAGCCTGGCTCCGGCAGCAGATTTGGCGCCACATCTTCGATACCCACCACCTTCAGGCCGTGCTCCTCAATGATCTGGGCCAGGGCCCGCAGGGAGGCATCGTCGCCATTGCGCAGCGACGCCAGGATGCGCGGCGCCGCCATCAAAGTGGAACCCTCGAAGCGCAGCAGGTTGAGCGAGCGCGGCCGCACAAACTTGCCCACCATCACGATCTGCTCGATGCCGCGCTGCTGCAGCGACTTGATGAAAGCGATCGAGCGCTCGAAGAAAAACTCCTCAGCCGCCGGCACCTCCACCTCCAGGCCGTGGGGGTAGCAGGCGATATGGGTCCGCCCCGCACGGCTGAGAGCCTCCGAGAGCATCCGAGGCAACACGCCCTCACCAGCAATGATCGCGACGGTCGGATCACCCATCAGGGCCGGGCTTACTTCACATACGGGGCTCCGCACAGTAAAAGGCCCAACACCCGGGAGTGGCCTGCTCTGGTGGACAGGTCCTGTGGCGTCATGGCCTCGGCAGGCCCGCTGCGAGCGCCACGAGCAGGGCTTCAGGAGTGAGCCGCTGATCGGCCTGCTCGCCGCCATCGACCCGCAGATCCTTGAGCCCCACCACCCCGTCGACCACCTCCTGCTCGCCGATCACCGCCGCCCAGCGGGCCCCGGAGCGGTCGGCCCGCTTGAACTGCTTAGCGAAGGCCGCGCCACTGGCATCCCTCTCCACCGCCAGTCCAGCCTGGCGGCAGCGCCGTGCCAGGGCCAGGGCCAGCGCTGCTGCGGCCTCGCCACGGCAAACCACATAAAGATCGAGGGCTGGGGCGGCAGCCACCGAAGCTTCGCTCTGACTGAGCAGCAACACCAGCCGCTCCATCCCCAGGGCCCAGCCGATCGCCGGCGTGGCCGGCCCGCCCAGCTGCTGCACCAGGCCGTCGTAGCGGCCACCACCGCACACGGTGGCCTGCGCCCCCAGCTGGCTGCTGGTGATCTCAAAGGCGGTGTGGCTGTAGTAGTCGAGGCCCCGCACCAGCCGGGGGTTGAGCACAAAGGGGATCCCCAGGGCAGAGAGGGCCTGCTGCACCGCCGCAAAGCGAGCCTGGCTCGCGTCGCTGAGAGCGGACGCCAGGCTGGGGGCCTCCTCCAGCAAGGTCTGGGTATCGGGGTTCTTGGAATCGAGCACCCGCAGGGGGTTGCTGTGGATGCGGGCCTGGGAATCGGCATCGAGCTGGTCGCGCCGCTGCTCCAGCCAGGCCACCAGCAGCTCGCGGTAGCGGGCCCGGTCTTCGCTGCTGCCGAGGGAATTGAGCTGCAGCTCCAACCCGCCCACCCCCAGCTCGGCCAGCAGATCCCAGGCCACGGCCATGGCCTCCACGTCACTGCAGGCATCGGCAAAACCGAGCAGCTCCAGCCCGATCTGGTGGAACTGACGCAGCCGGCCCGCCTGGGGGCGCTCGTAGCGGAACATCGGCCCGCCATACCAGAGGCGCTGGGGTCCCTGGCTCAGCAGGCCGTGCTGGATCGCCGCCCGCACCACCGACGCCGTGCCCTCCGGCCGCAGGGTGCAGCTGCGCTCACCACGGTCGAGAAAGGTGTACATCTCTTTGCCCACCACGTCAGTGGCCTCGCCGATGCCGCGGGCAAACAGCTCCGTGACCTCCAGCAGGGGAGTGCGGATCTCAGTGATTGCACTACGGCGGAAGTGCTCGCGGGCCGTGGCTTCCACGTGCTGCCACAGGCGAATCTGCTCTGGCAGCAGATCGGCCATGCCACGCAGGCTCTGCAGCGATGCCAAACCGAAAGCAGCAAGTGGGGTGAGTCTGCCTGCCGGCGCTCAGGCGTAGCTGGCTTGATACCAACGGGCGAAGCGTTCAACCCCCACCTCGATCGAGGTGGAGGGGCGGAAGCCCACCCAGGCCTCGAGCAAGCTCGTGTCGGCAGCGGTGGCCTCCACATCGCCGGGTTGCATTGGCTGCAGATCCCGGATCGCCGGCCGGCCCAGCGCCTGCTCCAGCAATTCAATGAACCGCAGCAGCTCCACCGGCTCGCTGTTGCCGATGTTGAACAACCGGTGCGGCGCCCAGCTGGTGGCAGGGTCTGGAGCCGCGGAGTCAAACCTGGGATTGGCGCTGGCCGGCTTATCGGCGCAGGCGATCACCCCGGTCACGATGTCGTCGATGTAGGTGAAATCGCGGCGCATGCGGCCCTGGTTGAACACCCGGATCGGCTCGCCCGCCAGGATCGCCTTGGCAAACAACATCGGCGCCATGTCGGGTCGGCCCCAGGGGCCGTACACGGTGAAAAAGCGCAGCCCCGTAGCCGGCAGCCCATAAAGGTGGCTGTAGGTGTGGGCCATCAATTCATTGGCTTTCTTAGTGGCCGCGTACAGGCTCACCGGATGGTTCACGGACTGATGTTCCGTGAACGGCAGGTTGGTGTTGCCGCCGTACACCGAGCTACTGGAGGCGTACACCAGATGCACAACGCCGTGGTGGCGGCAGCCTTCGAGGATTGCGCCAAACCCCACCAGGTTGCTTTGCAAGTAAGCCCCAGGGTTCTCAAGGGAATAACGCACCCCGGCCTGGGCGGCCAAGTGAATCACCAGTCGGGGTCGTTCGCTGGCAAAGAGTTCCGCGATGGCAGATCCGTCCTCCAGCTCCAGACGCTGAAAGCTCCAGGACTCCCTGGGGGCAGAGGCCTCGATCCGGCTCAGCCGGGCCTGCTTCAAGGCAGGGTCGTAGTAACTGTTGAGGTTATCGATCCCCACCACCCGTTCACCCCGGGCCAAAAGCCGCTCACACACCGCCGCACCGATAAAGCCGGCCGCACCGGTCACCAACACGGGGCGACTCATAGATCCAACATCTCCCGGAAGTAGGCGATCGTGGGCTCCAGCCCCTGCTCCAGCGCCACCGTCGGCTGCCAGCCCAGCTCCTGTTGCGCCAGCTCGATAACCGGTTGCCGTTGCAGGGGATCATCCGCCGGCAGCGGTTCACAGGTGAGCGGCAAGTCGGGGTTGATGCGCGCACGCACCAGCTCGGCCAGCTGGCGGATCGTAAACTCGCCGGGGTTGCCAATGTTGATCGGGCCGGTGTGGGCCCCATGCATTAGCCGGATCAGGCCCTCCACCAGATCATCCACATAACAAAAGCTGCGGGTCTGGCTGCCATCGCCATAAAGGGTGAGCGGTTCACCGCGCAGGGCCTGCACGATGAAGTTGCTCACCACCCGGCCGTCGTCGGGCAGCATCCTTGGCCCATAGGTGTTGAAGATCCGCGCCACCCGGATCTCCACCCCATGCATGCGCCGGTAGTCGAAGCACAGCGTTTCAGCGATCCGCTTGCCCTCGTCGTAGCAGCTGCGGATGCCGATCGTGTTCACACAGCCCCGGTAGCTCTCGGGCTGGGGGTGCACCTCCGGATCGCCATACACCTCGCTAGTGCTGGCCAGCAGCAGCCGCGCCCCCACCCGCCGCGCCAGGCCCAGCATGTTGTAGGTGCCCAGGAAGCTGGTTTTGGCGGTTTTGATCGGGTTGTGCTGGTAGTGCACCGGTGAGGCCGGGCAGGCCAGGTGCCAGATCCGGTCCACCTCCAGGCGGATCGGATCGGTGACGTCGTGACGGATCAGCTCAAAGCGCGGGTGGCCAATCCACTGGGCCACATTCGCCTTACGGCCAGTGAAAAAGTTGTCGAGGCAGATCACCTCCTCGCCAGCTTCCATCAGCCGGTCCACCAGGTGCGAGCCCACAAAACCGGCGCCGCCGGTGATCAGGTTGCGGGGGAGGGAAGCGGGCATGGCTCAGCCCTCCCCCACGGTCCACACCTGCAGCCCCGCGGCACGGGCTAAGGCGCCGTCGGCCTTAGCGCGAGCATCAAACAGCCAGGCCGGCTGGCGCATCACCGCCGCCACCTGCGGCCAGTCGATCACAGCAAACTGCTGCCATTCGGTGAGCAGCAGCAGGGCATCGGCGCCGCTGGCGGCCTGCTGCACCTCCGGCACCTGCTGCCAGCTGCCCTCGCCAGCGCCGGCCGGTTGACCCAGATCCTTAGCCATCTGGCTCTCACTCACCTTCGGGTCGACAATCTGCAGCACCGCTCCCTCCTCCAGCAGGTCCCGGCAAATACGGATCGCCGGTGATTCCCGCGTGTCATTGGTATCAGCTTTAAAAGCAAAACCCAGCACGGCGATCCGCTTGCCGCTCACCGTTCCAAAAAGCCTGCTTATCACCAGCCGGGCTATGCGCTGCTGCTGCCAGTGGTTCAACGTCACCACCTGCTCCCAGTAGGCCGCCACCTCCTCCAGCCCGTAGTGGCGGCACAGGTACACCAAATTCAAGATGTCCTTCTGAAAGCAGCTGCCGCCAAAACCCGGACCAGCCTGCAGAAACTTCTCGCCAATGCGGCTGTCGGCGCCAATCGCCCGGGCCACCTCGCGCACGTTGGCGCCAGTGGCCTCACAAAACGCCGCAATGCTGTTGATCGAGCTGATCCGCTGCGCCAAAAAGGCATTAGCCGTGAGCTTGGAGAGCTCGCTGCTCCAGAGGTTGGTGCGCAGGATCTTCTCCGGCGCCACCCAGTGGCCGTAAATCGCCGCCAGGGCCTCGATCGCCTCGGAGTCCTGGCCACCGATCAGCACCCGATCTGGCTTCTCCAAATCGGCAATAGCTGTGCCCTCCGCCAGAAACTCCGGATTTGAGAGCACCGAAAAGCTCTTGGCCGGCTGGGTTTCCCCCACACCAATACCCTCAGATGCGGAGAGAATTTGCTGAATCACCTCAGCGGTGCGCACCGGCAGCGTGCTCTTCTCCACCACGATCGTGTGACCCCGGGCAGCTTTTGCCACCGTGCGGGCACTCGCCTCCACCCACTTCAGGTCGCTGGCCTGGCCGGCACCCAGTCCTTTCGTTTTGGTGGGGGTGTTCACCGAGATGAACACCAGATCCGCCCCAGCGATTGCCTCCTCCACAGCCGTGGAAAAGTGCAAATTGCGGCCCCGGCAGCGGCCCACCACCACATCGAGACCCGGCTCATACACCGGCAGGCGGCTTAGATCGGCGCCATTCCAGGCTGCAATCCGCTCAGCGCTGAGGTCCACCACAGTCACCTGCACATCCGGGCAGCGATCGGCAATCACCGCCATCGTTGGGCCGCCCACATAACCCGCTCCGATGCAGCAGATGGAGCGAATGGTGGGCAATCCCATGGAACTCACATAGCCAGGAAGAGAGACTATTCCTTAAGCACGAATTACCTCCATGGCCCAGCTGCTAATCACTGGAGGCGCTGGCTTCATCGGCAGCCACAGCTGTCTGGTGCTGCTGGAGGCCGGCCACAACTTGGTGGTGCTCGACAACTTCGACAACAGCTCACCCGAGAGCCTCAAGCGCGTGCTCGAGCTCGCCGGCCCCTCCGCAGCCGGCCGGCTGCAGCTGGTGGAGGGCGACATTCGCTCCGCTGCAGATCTGGAGCGGGCCTTCGAGGCCGCCCCGGCCGCCCGACCAATCAGAGCCGTGGTCCACTTCGCCGGCCTCAAGGCGGTGGGCGAATCAGTGCGTGAGCCCCTGCGTTACTGGGACGTGAACCTCTGTGGCTCGCGCCAGCTGCTGGAATCAATGCAAGCCCATGGCTGCCGCAGCCTGGTGTTCAGCAGCAGCTGCACGGTTTACGGCCTGCCCGAACAAACACCGATCAGTGAATCTGCCGAGATCCAGCCGATCAACCCCTATGGCCACAGCAAAGCTGCGGTGGAGCAGCTGCTGGCCGATCTGGCGGCCAGTGAAGCGGGCTGGCGCATCGCCCGGCTGCGCTACTTCAATCCGGTGGGAGCCCACCCCAGCGGCCGCATCGGCGAAGACCCCAGGGGCATACCCAACAACCTGTTCCCCTTTGTGAGCCAGGTGGCGGTGGGGCGTCGCGACTGCCTGCAGGTGTTTGGCGGCGACTGGCCCACCCCCGATGGCAGCGGCATCCGCGATTACATCCACGTGATGGACCTGGCCGAGGGGCACCGGGCCGCCTTGGACGTGCTGCTGGCCGAGCCCCCCCAGCTACTCAGCCTCAACCTGGGCAGCGGCCATGGCCATTCGGTGCTGGAGGTGGTGCGGGCCTTCGAGCTCGCCAGTGGCCGCTCTGTTCCTTACACCGTTGTGAAAAGGCGAGACGGAGACGCCGCCAGCACCGTGGCCGATCCACGCCTGGCAACTGAACGGCTCAGCTGGCGCACCCGCCGCTGCCTGGAGGAGATGTGCCGCGACGGCTGGGCCTGGCAGCAGGCCAATCCCGAGGGTTATGGCAACTGAAGCAAGGCTGGTGCTCGCCGGTGGCGGCCACAGCCACGCCCTGGTGCTGCGCATGTGGGCCATGGGCCGGCAGCGGCCGGCCGCCTGGATCACCCTGGTGAGCCGCCACAGCACCGCCCTCTATTCCGGCATGGTGCCGGGGCTGGTCGCCGGTCTTTATGAGCCAGCAGCCTGCGGCATCGACCTGCGCCGCCTTTGCCTGCTGGCGGGGGTGACCTTTGTGCAGGCAGAGATCACGGCGATTGATCCCGTGAGCCGGGAGCTGGCACTGGCGGGGCGGCCCAACCTGCGCTGGGACTGGCTCAGCCTCGATGTGGGCGCAGAAACCGGCGCCACAACCCATGCGGCCATGGCGGTAAAGCCCCTGGAGCCCTTCTTGCACTGGTGCAGCCAGCCCAAATCAGGCAGCGTCCGCATCCGCGGTGGCGGCGCCGCAGCCGTGGAGGTGGCCCTGGCGCTGCGGGCGAGGGGCCAGCAGCCCAAGCTGCAGCTGCGCGGCACCCAGCTGAATCTGGGCTCAAAGGCAGCCAACCAATTGGGGGAGCAGCTATTGGAAAGCGCCGGCATTGCCATCGAGGCCAACTGCCCGGATGACGCCGCCGCCGACCTGGCCTGCACTGGCAGCCGCGCGCCCCGCTGGCTCGCCGCCTCAGGCCTGGCCTGCAACAGCGAGGGGCGCCTGCTCACTGAGGCCAGCCTGCAGGTATGGCGACAGCCAAGGCTGTTCGCCAGCGGCGACTGCGGCGTGATCGCCAGCAGGCCCAGGCCCGCCTCCGGTGTCTGGGCTGTGCGCTGCGCCCAAACCCTGGCCCACAACCTGACGGCAGTGGTGGCGGGCCGCGAGCTGCGGCCCTGGCGGCCCCAGCGCTGGGCGCTGCAGCTGCTGGGCGACGGCAGCAAGCCCAGGCCCCAAGCGGTGGCCTTCTGGGGTCCATGGGCCCTGGGCCCCAGCCCGCTGCTGTGGCGCTGGAAGCAGGCCGTGGATCGGCGCTTCATGGCCGGCTTCAGCGAGCTGAAGGCCATGGGCCCAGATGGGGGCGCAGCGATGGCCTGCCGGGGCTGCGCCGCCAAATTGGCCGCCAGCCCCCTGCAAGACGCCCTGACACGCAATGGCCTCGGAGGCGGCACCCCTGGCAGCGCCGAGGACGCCGCGGTGATCGCCCAGGCAGGCGATGGGTCCCTGCTGCTGCAGAGCGTCGATGGCTTTCCGGCGCTGGTGGCCGACGCCTGGCTCAATGCCCGGCTCACCACCCTGCATGCCTGCAGTGATCTCTGGGCCAGTGGCGCCCAGGTGGAAAGCCTGCAAGCGGTGGTCACCCTGCCGGAGCTAGCTACCGCCCTGCAGGCAGATCTGCTCAGCGACACCCTGGCCGGCATCCAATCGGTGCTGCAACCGCTCGGAGCCCGCCTGATCGGCGGCCACAGCCTGGAGGCCCGCGACAGTCAAACCAACCCGGCCAACCCCGCAGGCCTGAGCTTGGTGCTGAGCGTGAACGGCAGGGCACCCGCTGGGCGGCACTGGGGCAAGGGGCCCTTACGCAGCGGCGATGGGCTGGTGCTGTGCCGGCCCATCGGCACGGGGGTGCTGTTTGCCGCGGCCATGGCTGGAGCGGCCCAGCCCCAGTGGATAGACGCCGCCCTAGCCCAGATGCAGCAATGCCAGGCAAGCCTGGTGGAGCTGCTAAGCCGCCGCGGTTGCCGCGCCTGCACCGACGTGACCGGCTTCGGGCTGTTGGGCCATCTGGGCGAAATGCTGGCCGCCAGCCCAGAAAACTGCCACGTGACGCTGGCGGCAGCAGCTATACCGGCCCTGCCCGGGGCCTTATCCCTGCTGAGCGCAGGCTGGGCCAGCAGCCTGGCCCCTTCTAATGCCAGCGCCCTGGCCCTACTGGAGGAGCGGATTCAACTCCAGGGGCAAACCGATGCAGCTCATCAAGCCCTGCTGATTGATCCCCAGACCTGCGGCCCGCTGCTGGCGGCGATTCCAGGCGACCAGCTGGCAGCAGCCCTTAGCGATCTGCAGCAGGCAGGCTTTGGCGAAGCCGCTGTGATCGGCCGGGTGCACACCTAAACGACGACGCGCCGAACCGCCAGCGAGAATGGGGGATCTGCGAGACCGGCATCTTGTCTGCCCTCACCCGCTGCCTGGAGGAAGAGGCGGCTGCCATAGCAGCTGCTGCCCAGCGCCTCAGCAGCAGCCAGGTGGAGGCCGCTCTGGAACTGCTGGAGGGGTGCCGCCAACGCCGGGCCAAGCTTGTGCTTACCGGCGTGGGCAAGAGCGGCATCGTTGCCCGCAAGATCGCTGCCACCTTTTCTTCAATCGGCCTTACGGCCGTATTTCTCAATCCGGTCGATGCCCTGCACGGCGATCTCGGCATCGTGGCGGCCGACGACGTCGCCCTGCTGCTCTCGAACAGCGGCGAAACAGAGGAGTTGCTGGCGATCCTGCCCCACCTGCGCCGCCGCGGCACGGCCCGGATCGCCCTGGTGGGCCGCCTGGCATCCAGCCTGGCTACTGGCTGCGATGTAGTGCTGGATGGCTCGGTAGATCGGGAGGTTTGCCCGCTAAACCTGGCTCCCACGGCCAGCACGGCGGTAGCTATGGCGATTGGCGACGCCCTGGCGGCAGTGTGGATGGAGCGGGCAGGCATCTCGCCCGAAGACTTCGCCATCAACCATCCAGCCGGCTCCCTAGGCCGCCAGCTCACCCTCACCGTGGCCGATCTGATGGTGCCGGCAACAGCGCTGGAGGGGCTCTCTCCCGAGGCACCCCTGGCCGAGGTGATCGGCCGGCTCACCGAAGGCAGCAACGGCAAAGGCAGTCTTGGGGCCGCCTGGGTGCGGGCCAGCGCAAACCCCGAACTGATGGCCGGGCTGATCACAGACGGCGACCTGCGCCGCAGCTTGCAGCACCATGCCCCCGAGGAGTGGGCTGACCTCCGCGCCGGCTCCATGGCCACTGCTAACCCGATCACGGTGACGCCAGAGGTGCTCGCTGTAGAAGCTCTAAAAGTGATGGAACGCAACCCCCACCAGGCAATTTCAGTGCTGCCAGTTGTGGATCCCGCCCAGCCTCGCCTGTTGCTGGGCCTGCTACGGCTGCACGATCTGGTGCAGGCTGGGTTTACCACCAGTACCGCCGCGGAGCGCCCATGACGGCCATTCCCTTCACCTTGATCGCCGGGCCCTGTGTAATCGAAAGCCGCGATTTGGTGCTTCAGATCGCCGAGCAAGTGAGCACGATCTGCGCTCGAGTCGGCATCCGCTACATCTTCAAAGCCAGCTTCGACAAAGCCAACCGCAGCTCCGGCAAGTCGTTTCGCGGCCCGGGCCCCGATGAGGGGCTGAAGATCCTGCAGGAGGTGGGCCAGAGCTTCGGGGTGCCCGTGCTCACAGACATCCACGAGAGCTGTCAGGCGGCGGCAGCGGCCCAGGCCGTGGATGTGCTGCAGATCCCCGCCTTTCTCTGCCGTCAGACCGACCTGCTCGAAGCCGCCGCCAAGGCCGTGGCCGGCACCAGCAAGGTGGTGAACGTCAAAAAGGGGCAGTTTCTGGCGCCCTGGGACATGGCCCAGGTGGTGAACAAGATGCAGGAATGCGGGCTAGATCCCGCCAGCGGCCGCCTATGGCTCACCGAGCGAGGCACCAGTTTTGGCTACAACACCCTTGTGGTCGATTACCGCAGCTTCCCCCAGCTCCAAGCCCTGGGTTGCCCGGTGATCTTCGATGCCACCCACGCCGTGCAGCAGCCCGGCGGCCGTGGCACCAGCACCGGCGGGCAGCGGGAGTTTGTGGCACCGCTTGCCAGAGCTGCAGTCGCCGTGGGGGTGGACGGTTTGTTCATGGAGACCCATCCAGACCCCGACAACGCCCTCAGCGACGGGCCGAACATGGTGCCGCTGCACCGGCTCGAGGCCCTGCTCAGCCAGCTGCTGGCCCTGCGTCAAGTAGTGGCAGCGGGTGTGGCCCCAAGCAGCCTGTGATCCGCCAGCTGCTGCAACGAACCCTGCTGCGGCGCCGGGATCTTGCGGCGATCGAACTGCTGGTTTGTGACGTTGACGGTGTGCTCACCGATGGCGGCTTGCACTACGACGAGCAGGGCCAGGTGGTGAAGCGCTTCGACGTGCGCGACGGCCTGGCGATCCGGATGCTGCAGCGAGCAGGCATTGAGGTGGCCTTTCTCAGCGGCGGGCGCAGCGGCGCCATCGAGCAGCGGGCCCGACATCTGCACGTCAATCACTGTCTGGTGGGCGTCGGCGACAAGCTCAGCGCCCTAAGCCAGCTCCAGGCCCACCTGCAGCTGGAGCGCCAGCAAACCGCCTTCATCGGCGACGACCTCAACGACCTAACAGTGCGCCCGGCTACGGGTCTGCTGATCTGCCCCGCCGACGGCGCCCGGGGCCTGCGCCGCCAGGCCGACTGGGTGCTGCGCCGCCGGGGGGGGGATGGGGCCGTGCGTGAACTAGCTGAAGCCCTGCTGCAGCAGCGGGGGCTATTGCAAAGCCTCAACCGTGAGGGCTGGCGAGAAGGCAACGCCTAGGCGCCGGCTAGGGCGCGGGCCTGCTCCAGCTGCTCCGGGGTATCCACTGAGAGGCAGTCCTGCGCCACCTCGTAGGTGAGCAGGGGAATGCCGGCGTCGATAAGCCGCAACTGCTCCAACTTCTCCAGGTCTTCGAGCAGGGAATGGGGTAGGGCCGCCCAGCCAGCCAACACGTCGGCCCGATAGCCATAGAGGCCCACATGGCCCCAATAGGTGGTGTGCTGAGCCCACTGCTCGGGCGGCACCCCGCGCAAATGGGGCAGGGCACTGCGGGAGAAGGTGATAGCGCGACCGTCGCGGGCCCGCAGCACCTTCACCACATTGGGATCGTGCAACTTGTCGGCGGTGAGGGGGTAGACGGGCGTGAGCACCGGCGGCCGCTGCAGCTGGGCAAAGTGAGCCGCCATCGCCTCGATGATCGTCGGATCCAGCAGCGGCTGGTCGCCCTGCACGTTGATCACCAGGGTTTCATCAAAATCAGAGGCCGCACCCCCCGCGGCAGCCACCAGCTCCGCCACCACGCTGGCCAGGCGTTCACTGCCCGAGCTGCAATGGGGCGAGGTCATCAACACCGGGAAGCCCCAGCCTTCGGCAAAAGAGCGCACCTGGTCGCTGTCTGTGCACACAACCACGGCCGCCACACCCTGGGCCTGCCGGCAGCGCTCCAACACATGCTGGAGCACGGGATTGCCGGCAATATCGGCGAGCAGCTTGCCTGGGAGCCGCGCCGATTCCAGCCGGGCCGGTACGGCCACCACCACTCGGGGAGCAGACATCTGGTCAGTCATCCGCCCACGCTAACGAGGGGTCTGCGGCACTCAGATCCGCTCCAAGCCCAGCCGCTCGGCCCGCAGCTCCCTCAGCCTCTGGCCCAACTCGGGCCCTTGCCGCATGCCAGCTGCCAGCAGATCAGCGGCGGTGAGCTCGGCTTTTACCTGGCGCCAGCGCAGCAGCCACCGCAGCAGGGGCCGGCGCGGGCCACTGCCACAGGCCAGGGCCAGGGCCACCGCTTCTGGACTGCAGCCAGAAGCCTCCAGCAGGGCGCACCAGTGCTCGGGCAGCGCCGGGAAGCCCTCCAGCTGCTGCTCCACCAGCCGGCGCCGCAACTCCAACCATTGCGCAAGCAGGCGGTGCTGGCGGTGGGGCAACTGCAGCCGCTCCGCCAGGGCGAGGGGTTGGCGCGCTCCCGCCACCAGGGCCACCAGCAGCGGCAACCCCAGCCGAGCAGCCCAGCGCAGCCGCCGCGGCCACTGCGTATCCGCCTGCAGCTCCGGATCAAGCAGCGCCAGAGCGCCCCAGCGCTGCAGTGCCCCCAAAGCTGCCAGCCAGGGCTCGCGCTCCAGCAGCAACTCCAGCTCCATCCGCAGGCGCGTGCCCAGGGCTGACGGCGCCTCAGCCGGCGGATTACCCTGCCGCCACGGCCAAGGCCACTGCGCCAGGGTGACTGCGGCCTGATCGGCGCTAGCCCCGTCAAGCTCCAGCCCCAGCCGAGCCGCATAGCGGGCGCCGCGCACCAGCCGGGTGGGATCGTCGCGAACGCTGCCGTGATGCAAAAAGCGCAGCTGACGCAGCTCCAGATCGGCCTGGCCTCCATGGGGATCGAGCAGGGTGCCGCTGACCAGATCCAAGGCCATGGCGTTGATGCTGAAATCACGCCTGGCCAGGTCATCGGCCATAGAGCCGAAGCTCACCTGAGGATTTTCGGCTGGCACCGGGTAGGTCTCGCAGCGGGCGGTGGCCACATCCAGCAGCACCTGCTGGCCGTCCAAGTTGAGTTCGAGCTCAACGGTGCCGTAAGCGCCGTGCTCCTGGCAGCGCTGCACCACACCCTCACCCAGCTGGCCAGCCAAGGCGTCAACCAACTCCTTAACCAGCTCTGAAGCTCGGCCCTGCACCACCAGGTCCAGATCGGGCAGGCCCCGCCAGGGATCGTTGTGCAGCCGATGCAGCAACAAATCCCGCACCGCCCCACCGACCAACGCCACCGGCCCAACCCCTGACCGGCTCAGGGCTGTCAGCAGGGGCGCTGGAATGCCAGGGATTTCCACCTAGACGGGCTCGATCGGCGCCAGGCGCGGGTCAAGGATTTTGGGTCCCATCCCCTGAAATTTCACAGCAATCGACACCTTCTCACCACTGCCAAACAAGTGGGTCACCTGACCTTCGCCAAAGCTGCTGTGCCGCAGCCGGTCCCCCACCGCCCAGGTTTGGGTGGCCGCCCGGCGCCGCACCGCATTGGCGGGAGCACCGGCCGCACCGCCGCCAGCTACCTGGCGTGAATCCTCGCGATCCACTCGGGTGAGCCGCTCCAGGCGCTGCTCACGACGAATGGAAGCTCCACCGCTATGGGGAATGTCCCCCTGGATCAGGGCGCTGGGCAGCTCCGAAAGAAACACCGAGGGCACCGCTGGCTCGCGCATGCCACCCCAAAGCCGCCGCTCACTGGCATGGGATAGAAACAGCCGCTCCTTGGCCCGGGTGAGGCCCACGTAGCAGAGGCGGCGCTCCTCCTCGAGAGCCGAGGGGTCTTCCAAGGAGCGATAGCTGGGGAAGAGACCCTGCTCCATTCCCACCAGATACACCACCGGAAATTCCAGGCCCTTACTGGCATGCAGGGTCATCAAGGTGACGCGGTCCTGCTCGGTGTCCTTGCTGTCAGCGTCGCTGGCCAGGGCCGCCGAAGCCAGGAAATCCTCCAAGGAGCCCTCCTCGTTTTCCTCCTGGTATTGCAAGGCAGCATTCACTAACTCATTGAGGTTGCGGCGTCGGTCTTCGGCTTCATCGGTGCCTTCGGTGATCAACTCAGCCACGTAGCCGCTCTGCTCCATCACCCGCTGCACCAATTCAGAAGGGGCGATGTCTTGAGCACAGGCCTGGAGGCCGTTGATCAACTCGCAAAACTGCAGCAAACCCTTGGCCGAGCGGCCGCCCAAAGAACGCACTGCTTCTGCATCACGGACCACTTCCCAGAGAGGAATGCCGAGCTGGTTTGAGGCGTCGGTGAGTCGCTCGATCGTGGTTTTACCGATGCCGCGCTTGGGTGTGTTAAGCACCCGCAACAGGCTGACGGTGTCGGCGGGGTTGACCAGCAGCTTGAGGTAGGCGAGCACATCCTTGATCTCGCGCCGGTCGTAGAAGCGCAGCCCCCCCACCACGATGTAGGGGATGCCCCAGCGCACCAGCGACTCCTCCATCGCCCGCGACTGGGCGTTGGTGCGATACAGCACGGCCATATCGCCCCAGCTGAGATCGGGGTGGGCGGCTTCAAGCATGCGCATGCGGTGCACCACCGCCTCGGCCTCGGCGATCTCGTCATCGCAGCGGGTGAGGGAGATCAATTCGCCCTCGCCTCGGGTGGGGCGCAAAACCTTATCGATCCGCTCGGAATTGTGGGCGATCAGGGCATTAGCCGCCTCCAGAATCGTGGCGGTGGAGCGGTAGTTCTCCTCCAACTTCACCATCGTGGCGGTGGTCTCACTGGCCGCCCCGTCACCGAAGTCGTCCTGAAAGCCCATCAGGATCGTGAAATCGGCGGCGCGGAAGCTGTAGATGCTCTGGTCCGCGTCACCCACCACAAACACCGAGCGCCCGTCCCAGTCGTCGTAGTCGGAGGGTTCACGACCGTTGGTCACCAGCAGCTTGATCAGGTCGTACTGGGTGCGGTTGGTGTCCTGGTATTCATCCACCAGCACATGACGAAAGCGCCGGTGCCAGTAGTCGCGGATCTGCTCGTTCTGGCGCAGCAGCTGCACCGGCAGCAGCAGCAGATCGTCGAAATCGAGAGCGTTGTTGGCGGCCAGGGCGCGCCGGTAGCGCCGGTAGGTCTCCGCCATCAACTTGCCCCGCTGGCCGCCGGCATCGGCTTCAAGCTGCTCGGGCATCCAACCCTGGTTCTTGGCGTTGCTGATCGCCCAGCGCACCTTCTTGGGCTCAAAGCGCTTGGGATCTAGCTGCAGCTCCTGGGTGACGATCTCCTTAATCAGGCTCTGGACGTCGTTCTCGTCGTAGATCGAGAACTGGCGCGTCCAGCTGAGTCCTTCGGGATCCTTGAACTTGTCGATGTCGAAGCGCAGCAGCCGGGCAAACAGGGCATGGAAGGTGCCGATCCACAGCTCCTTGATCACCTCGCGGTAGATGCGCGAGCGCAGCTGGCGCTGCTCCACCGCCGGCAGGGTGCTCCAGGGCTGGCCGAACTGGCTCTGGGCCAGCTTCTGGGCAAGCAGCAGCTCCAGCCGCTCCTTCATCTCGCGGGCCGCCTTGTTGGTGAAGGTGACGGCGAGCAGATGGGCCGGATCGGCGCCGTGGTGGCCGATCAGGTGGGCGATGCGGTGGGTGAGGGCGCGGGTTTTGCCGCTGCCCGCACCTGCCACCACCAGCAGCGGACCGGTGTGGTGGTCCACCGCCTTGCGCTGGGCGTCGTTGAGGCCGGCGAGAAATGCGCTCATTCCTGAGACCCTAGGCAAGGCGACGGGCCAACCTCTGCCGCCAGCGCTCCAAGCGCAGCTGGAGCAGAGAAGGGGACCGCAGGGGCGGCTCACCGGCCTGCAGCCGATCGATGTGGATGTTGATCGCCTCTAGGGCCTGGCGCCAGCGCTGGCGCAGCCGCGGTTCACTGAGCTCATCAAGCAGCTCTTCCAAGCGGCGTGGCGCAGGCAGCCAGGCGGCTGGATCGGCCACCGCAGCAGCGATCCGCTCCCCGTCGGAGGCCAGGCTACCCATACCGATCTGATGGGCCAGGCCCCCGGGGTCCAGGTTGTCAGCCAGGGCGTGGTTAAGGCTGCTGAACAGCACGCAGCCACAGGCCAGGGCCTCGATCGGCGGCAGACCAAAGCCCTCGCTCACCCCACTGCAGCGCCAGTGGTCGGCGGAGTCGTAAACCACCACCTTGGCGCTGTTGAACAACCCCACCAGATCTTCCACCCAGCCGTCCTGCACCAGCACCGTGAGCCCGCGGGCCCGCAGGGCTGGCACCAGCTGCTCCAGCACGTAGGTGCTGGTCTTGCGCCGCTGGATCAGCACATCAATCGAGCGGCCGCCCGGCGCCGGCTCAGCGCCGAAGTTGTGGGGGCGATCACCGCGGGCAATCCAACTGGCCTCCAGGGCATTAGGCACCAGGAACAGCGGATTGCGGCTGGCCCATTGGCCCCAGTAGCCCAGGGTGTTGCGACTCACTGCCAGCACCGGCACCCCGGGGGGCAAGCGGAAGCCGTAGCCGCTGCTATGGGCGTGATAGGCCACCGGCCGGCCCCACAACGCCCGCAACTGGCGGGGCACATCAAAGCCCCAGCTCACGATCCACAGGGAGTCGGTGGCGGCAGGGCTGCCTAGGGGTTCAGCCCGTAGCAGATCACCCAGGTAGGGCAGTCCAGGCTCCCGCTGCCGATAGGTGACCAGTTGTGTTGGCACCAGTTCGGCCAGCAGCCGGGACGTCTGCTGCTCCACCAGCAGGCCACCGCAGCGGTAGCGACCGCTGGTGCCTGGCACCAAAAAGCGAAGGGGGCGCAAGACACTCAGAGGCTGCGGCCCGCCAACTCTGGCTCAGGCCGCCGCCACTTCCGTGCTGCCCGAACGCTGACGCCGGGTAAGGAAGCCAAACAGCACCTTGCCAATGGCGGCGATCAGATTGCCTTCCAGTTCCTGGAACATGGTCATGTTCAGGTGGAAGGCGTGGTTGGCCTCCTCCACAATGCGATCGGCCATGGCTTGGTCTATCGGCAGGGCGTCGAGGGTGGTGCGGTAGTTGGCCTTGAAGCCCTTCTCATCGGGAATAGCCGCGAATTCGTAGAAACGCAGGCCATCGTGCTCGCCCAGGCTCATCGCCTTCTGGGCGATGTTCTTGAGGATCTGGCCGCCGGAAAGATCACCTATGTAGCGGGTGTAGTGGTGACCCACCAGCAGCTCCGGGCACTCCTGCGCCACCTGGTGCAGACGCTCTACGTATTGCTGGGCTCCAGGGGTGGGTTTGACCGCATTACGCCAGTCGCCACCGAAATAAAAGGCAAGATCCTGCTCGAGACTTTCGCGCCGGTTCAGCTCTGGGAAAGCCACCGGACCCACCACCGGATGCTCCCTAAGCCGGCCAAACTCCTCCTCCATGGCCGAGTACACGAAATAAAGGTCGGCCACCAAGGTGCGGTAGCTGGCCTTATCCACCACCCCCTTAAGGAAGCAGCTCACGAAGCCGGTGTTCTCCGCCATCGTGTGGGCCTTTTTGGTGCCTTCACGCAGTTGGGAAGCAAGGGCGACGGCCATCTGACGGGGACGTTGTACGGGCGAGGAGCCAAGTTAGGCGGGAGTTTTACCGAGGCGCCTGGCAAGGTTGCGAAGGGTTACGCCGCCAGGTTCTGATCGGCCTGCTCGGCGCCACCGAACAGATCAAACAGCTCCCGGGAAAACTGCTGCAACTTCTGCGCCACCTCGGCCTGGGGCAGGTGACTGCCTGACGGCTGCCAGTCGCCCACGGTGGCCAGCCGCCAGCGCTCGCTCTCGTAGGTGAGTCCCCTGATCGTCACCCCCAGCAGGCGAGGGCGTTCAGCCCTGCTCCGCCCTGGGGCCCCGTCCAGGCGCAGCTGCACCAGAAAGGAGCGGCACTGGCTGCGGGGACTCCAACCCGGTAGGTGAAAGGAGAGATCCAGGCTCTCCTGCTCGGCAAAGGCACGGGTCAGCGCGTCGTCGCGCCAGGGGGTGAGGTTGGCTCGGGCATCGGGGAAGTGGACGCGAAACAGGCTCGCCGCCGCAGCGATTGCCTGGGCAAGTTCAAGGGATTGGGCCTGATCGGCGGCATTCATGCCGTTTCCCCTGAGCAGAACCGCAACATGCCTAAAACCTAGGCTCGCCACACCGATAAGGCCGATCCGGTCAGTAACAGCCCATGGCAACCCCTAGCGCCGCCAGCTTTGAGAAGCTCACCACCCCTGCCAGCGGCACCGCAATTCGCTTCGAAAATGGTCAGCCGATCGTGCCCAACGATCCGATTGTTCCCTTCATCCGCGGCGATGGCACGGGCGTAGACATCTGGCCCGCCACCCAGAAAGTGCTGGACGCGGCGGTGGCCCAGGCCTACGGCGGTGAGCGCCGGATTGAGTGGTTCAAGGTGTACGCCGGCGATGAGGCCTGCGACCTCTACGGCACCTATCAATACCTGCCGGAAGACACCCTGAGCGCCATCAAGCAGTACGGCGTGGCGATCAAGGGGCCCCTCACCACACCGATCGGCGGCGGCATCCGCTCCCTCAACGTGGCCCTGCGCCAGATCTTTGATCTCTACTGCTGCGTGCGCCCCTGCCGCTACTACGAGGGCACCCCCAGCCCCCACAAGCGGCCGCAAGACCTGGACGTGATCGTCTATCGCGAAAACACCGAAGACATCTATATGGGGATCGAGTGGGAAGCCAACGATCCAGTGTGCCTGGAACTTATCAAGCACCTCAATGAGGTGGTGATCCCAGCCAACGGCAAGCTGGGCCAGCGCCAGATCCCAGCGGGCTCCGGCATAGGCATCAAGCCCGTGAGTAAGCACGGCAGCCAGCGCCACATCCGCAAGGCGATCCAGCACGCCCTGCGCCTGGAGGGCGACAAGCGACACGTGACCCTGGTGCACAAGGGCAACATCATGAAATTCACCGAGGGAGCCTTCCGCGACTGGGGCTACGAGCTAGCCACCACCGAATTCCGCGATGTCTGCATCACTGAGCGGGAGAGCTGGATCCTGGACAACGTCGAGCGCAATCCCGGCTTAAGCATCGAGGCCAATGCCCGCATGATCGAGCCCGGCTACGACAGCCTCACCCCCGAGAAGAAAGCCGCCATTGATGCCGAGGTGCAGGGCGTGCTCGATGCCATCGGCGCCAGCCACGGCGGTGGTAACTGGAAGCAGATGGTGCTTGTCGACGACCGCATCGCCGACAGCATCTTTCAGCAGATCCAGACTCGCCCCGCGGACTACTCGATCCTCGCCACCCTCAACCTCAACGGCGACTACATCTCCGATGCGGCCGCAGCCGTGGTGGGAGGCCTGGGCATGGCCCCCGGCGCCAACATCGGCGACAACGCCGCCATCTTCGAGGCCACCCACGGCACCGCTCCCAAGCACGCCGGCCTTGATCGCATCAATCCCGGCTCGGTGATCCTCAGCGGCGTGATGATGCTCGAGTTCATGGGCTGGCAGGAGGCCGCCGACCTAATCACTGCGGGACTGAGCGCCGCCATCGCCAATGGCGAGGTGACCTACGACCTGGCCCGACTGATGGAGCCTGCTGTGGAGCCGGTGAGCTGCAGTGGCTTTGCTGATTCTGTGATCCGCCACTTCGGCGGATGAACACCGACCCCTGCGTGCACTGCGGCTTCTGCCTGCCCACCTGCGCCAGCTACCGGGTGCTGGGAACGGAGATGGATTCACCCCGGGGCCGCATTTACACCCTCAAGGCGATCGCCAACGGTGAACTGAGCCTCGATGCCACCGTGGCGAAACACTTCGACAGTTGCCTGGGCTGTCTCGCCTGCGTAACCGCCTGTCCGTCAGGGGTGCGCTACGACCAACTTATCGAGGCCACGCGCCCCCAGCTCAACGCGCCTGAGCTGCGCAGCTCCGCCCAGCAGGCATTTCGCAAGCTGCTGTTTGCCCTGCTTCCCTACCCTGCGCGGCTTCGGGCCCTGCTCACGCCGCTGCGCCTTTACGCCGGCACCCCCCTGCAGGCCCTGGCCCGCCGCAGTGGGATCACCCGCCTATTCGGCCCCCAGCTGGAGGCCCTCGATCAGCTGCTACCTCCCTTGGCGCCGGCCGGCTTCCGCGACGACTTCCCCCTGGTAGTGCCCGCCCAGGGTCCTCGCCGCGCCCGGGTAGGGCTGGTGCTGGGCTGCGTCCAGCGTCTATTTGATCCAGCCGTGAACCAGGCCGCCGTGCAGGTGCTGAGCGCCAACGGCATCGAGGTGGTGATTCCGCCCAGCCAGGGCTGCTGCGGCGCCGTGACCCACCACCAGGGAGAACTCAGCCAGACCAACGAGCTGGCAATCGGCTTGATCCAAAGCTTCGAGGCCGTAGTGGGCCCAGGCAAGCCCGCCGGGGCCGGGCCTCTCGACGCCGTATTGGTGGCAGCTTCCGGTTGCGGCCACACCATGAAGGCCTACGGGCGGCTCACCGGCAGCAGCTTCTCCGCCCCGGTCGCGGATATTCAGGAGTTTCTCGCCGATCTCGGCCTAAGCCAGCCATTCCTCGCCGCCCTTAAGCCCCTTACCCACGCTGACGGCGAGCCAGCCAGCGCCAAACGCCCGCTCCGACTGGCTTATCACGACGCCTGCCACATGCTGCATGGCCAGGGCATCAGCAGCCAGCCCCGGGCCCTGCTCAATGCCATCCCCCACATCCAGCTGCGCGAAGCGACTGAAGCGGGAGTGTGCTGCGGCAGCGCCGGCATCTACAACCTGGTGCAGCCTGAGGAGGCCGCCGCCCTTGGGCAGCTCAAGGCCAAAGACCTAGCCGGCACCGGAGCCGAGCTGGCGGTTAGCGCCAACATCGGCTGCAGCCTGCAGATCCGGCGCCACCTGCAGGAGCTGCCCCAGCCGATCCGGGTGCTGCATCCGATGCAGTTGCTGGAGCAGAGCTACAGCGGTTGAGCCAACCCATCCCCGAGCAGCAGCCAGACAACCAGGCCCCTAAAGGCCGACTACTAAACATTCTGGGAGTGGGTTTTGGCTTGGCCGGTGCCGTAGGCGGCACGATCGGGGCCGGCATTCTGCGCACTCCGGGCCTGGTGGCAGCCCAATTGCCCTCAGCGGAGCTGGTGCTGGCCGCCTGGCTGGCCGGCGGGCTCTATGCGCTGGTGGGGGCGGTTTGCATAGCCGAATTGGCGGCAGCCTTGCCGAAGGCCGGCGGTTGGTACGTCTACGCCGAGCGGGCCTTCGGCAAGCGCGTGGGCTTTCTGGTGGGCTGGACCGACTGGCTGGCCCATTGCATCGGCCTGGCCTGGGTGGCCACCACCGTGGGGGAATACGGCCAGGCCTTGCTGCCCGCCGCGATCCCCCAGGGGCCCTACACGGCCCGAATCCTGGCGCTGCTAGCCATCGGCCTGTTCAGCCTGATTCAGCTGCGAGGCCTGCGCGCCGGCAGCGCCAGCCAGGAATTGCTCAGCCTCGCCAAGGCGGTGGCCTTTCTGGCCCTGGTGGCGGCCTGCTTCCTACTGCCCATCCAGGCGGCGCCCCCCATCGCGCCACCACCGCCTGCGCCCACAGCGATCGCGGACTGGCGGAGCCTGAGCCTGGCAGTGGTGCTGGCCCTACAGGCAGTGATCACCACCTACGACGGCTGGGCCAGCCCCGTTTATTTCGCTGAAGAATTCAGCGAGCCGGGGCGAGATCTGCCCCGCTCCTTGATCGGCGGGGTTCTGGCGGTGCTGGTGCTTTATCTGCTGATCAACCTGGCCCTGCTGCATGTGCTGCCGATCGCCCAGCTGGCCAGCTCAAACCTGCCGGCCGCCGCCGCCGCACGCGCCCTGGCTGGGCCGCTGGGTGGCCTACTGATCACCGCGTTAGCGCTGGTCTCCCTGCTGGGCCTGATCAACACCGTGGTGATGGCCGCCCCGCGCATTTTGTTTGGTCTCAGCCGCGACGGCCTGCTGCCGAGCTTTGTTGCCCAAGTGAACGGGGGCGGCACCCCGAGCGCGGCCCTGCTGCTCACCAGCACTGCCGCCGCGGCCCTAGTGCTGGCCGGCTCCTTCGAGCGGCTGCTAACCATGGGCGCCGTGCTCTACGTGAGCCTGCCGCTGGCGGGCATTGCCTCCCTGGTGACCCTGCGCCAGCGGGAGCCGGAGCTGCCCCGCCCCTTTCTCACCTGGGGCTACCCCGTGTCCCCCTTACTGATCACGGCGGTATCCCTGGCCTTCCTTATGGGCAGTACGGCCAACGACTGGCTAAGCAGCCTTGCCGCCCTAGCCCTCGTGGCCACGGGCTACGGCGTCTGCCTGTTGGCGGAGCGACCACCTCTAGCAGAGGAAACGAGTTAATCCGCGCTTGCCAAGCCTTCCATCCAGCGCCAAGCAAGCCGCAGCGTGTCCCCATCACCGAGGTTGCCGGGGAAGGTGAGCACCGGCAGAGGCTCTGGCAGATCAGCCAGCACCAAGGAAAGCCCAGGCAGCAGCTGTCCTTTTAACTCGACCGCCGCCAGAGCCAGACCATCGGCCAGCAGGGTGTGGGTGGTGATGCCCCCCTTGCTGATCAGGTAACCCAACTGGGGGGCCAGGGCAGCAGCCAGCCGGGCCATCAGCGCCGCCAGAGCGTCGCCTAAGCGGCGGCGCTGCGCCACTGATGCGCACTGGAGCTCACCCCGGCTGGTGTACAGCACGGGCGTTTGCCCCTGGGCCAGCACCCGCCGCAACTGAACCAGCCAGTCGGCCTCCAGGGAAGCCAGCAGGGGCTCCGGCAGGGGGCCTTCCAGCAGCCGCGCCAGCTTGGCGACGGGCAGCTCCAGCCCCACGCAGCGGGGCTCCGTGAGCAGCTGGGTGAGCTGGGCATCAGCCAAAGGCACGTGGGAGCCCACCAGCACCAGCCCTGGATTGGGGCGGCGCAACCGGGCCAGGGCAGCTCCAGCCAGGGGCTGGGGCGGCAAAGCTGCTAAGGCCTGGATCCAACTGGCCGCCGACTGGGAAAGCACCGCCCGCGGCCAGGCCTGGCGCACCACCTGGGCCAGGGCGGCCAGTTGCTCAGGTCGCTCCCCGTCAACGGCCACCACGGGCACGCCATCTAGGGCCGCCAATCGCTCTGCCAGGGCCTGGCCGCCATCGCTTACGGCGTAATCCAACTCGGCGCCGGTCAGACGCTGGACCTGGTGTGCGGCGATACGGCCCCCGCTTTTTTCCTCCACCCAAACCGGCAGATCGCTGCTGGCGTAGCCAAACAGGCGGTCGCGGGCGAAGGCGGTTTCGTGCACGGGCTGGCCGTGCAAGCGATGCACCCCCTCCACAGTGGTGCGGCCCCCCTCAAAAAAGGCCGGGATCAACAAGGTGGCCGCAAAGGGGCCGAGCTCGGCTGCGATCACCTCCACCTCCAACGGGAAGTGACCCCGCAGGGTGGAGTCGCCGCGACTCACCAGCCACCAACGCTCAATGCCTGCCAGGGGCAGGGCCGCGGCCAGAGCCCGGCAGATCTGGCGTACCCGCTCCGCGGCTGCTTCCGGCGCCAGGGCCCGGGTGTTAGCCAGCAGAAACAGCAGCGGCGAAGAGTGCCGCAGCCCCGCCGCCAGGGTGGCGGCATCCCAGCGCAGCAGCAGCGGGCAGCTGTGCACCGTCTGGGAGCCGGTGGGGTCATCGTCGATGACGATGATTTTGGAGGAGGCGGCCATGGCACCATCGTGCCGTGATGACTCCGGAGCCCAGGGAGCTGCAGGAGCTGGTGCGCGAGCTGCACCAGCAGGCTGCGCCCTGGCAACCCGCCGGCCTGGGCAGCCGACTCAACTGGGGGCCGCCAGTTATGGGCGCCAGCGCCACCGTGAGCTGTAGGCGGCTGAGCGGCATCGTTGAGCACAGCCCTGGCGATTTCACTGTGACGGCCCTAGCCGGCACGCCCCTGGTCGAATTGCAAGCCGAACTGGCCCGCCACAGGCAATGGCTAGCCCTTGACTGGCCCTGGGGCAGCGGCCCAAACGGCCAAGCCAGCGGCAGCCTGGGCGGCCTGGTGGCAAGAGGCCTGGCCGGCGGTCTGCGCCAGCGCTATCTGGGCGTGCGCGACCAGATCATTGGCCTGGAATTGATCCGCAGCGACGGCACCCGCGCCCGGGCCGGGGGCAAGGTGGTGAAAAACGTGGCCGGCTACGACCTGATGCGCTTGATGGCGGGCAGCTGGGGAGCCTTAGGACTGATCAGCAGCCTCACTCTGCGCACCATGCCGGAGCCACCCCAGCGGCGCGGCCTGAAGCTGGCGGGGCCGCTCGAAGCCCTCGGCCAACTGGCCGCCTGGCTGCTGGGCTCAAGCCTCAGCCCGGAGCGGATCGACTGGTGGCGCCCCCCTGGCCCCCAAGAAGAAGACACCGGACTGCTGATCAGCCTGGCCAGCATCAACGCCCTCACTCTCAATGAGCAGATCGGCTGCATCGCCGCCAAGGCTGCTGCCTTGGCAATTACGGCCCAAACTCTTGAACCCGCCGAACTCGCAAGCCTGGTAGGCCAAAGCCAAGGGTCTGAAACTGGGTCCAGCGACTGGTTGCTGCGGCTGGCGGTGCGCCCCAACCAGACGACTGCCCTGCTCAACGATCCAGCCCTGGCCGGCTTGCCGGTGGTCCTAGGGGCTGGCAGTGGCCTAGGAATCGCCTGGGCAACTGCCTCAGCCCTACCGACCTACAAGGTGGAGGCGCTCAGGCGCCATTGCCAGCAGGTTGGTGGCTTCCTGACGGTGCTACGCCAGCCCGCCAGCAGCAAACTGCCGGCCTGGCTGGATGCCCCATCGCGGCCCATGATCGAAGCGATCAAGCGGCAGTTTGACCCGAAGCAGCAACTGTCGCGCGGTCGTCTGCCGGGAGTTGAGCCGCCCCCGAGCTAAGGCCGGCGATCCAGTCGAGCAGGGCAGCATTCACCTGATCTGGCACCTCGTCGTGAGGACAGTGACCCGCCTCGAGCACCACTTCGCTGGTGCCTACCGGAGCATGGCGCTGGAAAGCAGCCCGCCGGCCCACGGCATTGATCCAGGGGTCCCGGATGCCCCAGAGCAACAGCAACGGACATGTCAGCTGGGCAAACAACTCATCGAGGGGCTGGCCTCGGGGGATATCAAACACGGTGCGGAAAACACCGAAGGCTCCCGGATCCAGCGACGGCCGCCGGATCGCCTCAACCAAGGCTTCATCGACGTTGGTCTTGTCGACGTACACCTGGTTGAGGGTGCGGCGAATCGTGGCCGGCCGGCGCAAATTTTCAAACAACAACCGCTGCAGCACCGGGCTTTTGAGCAGGGCTCCCGCAATGGTCTGGCGGGTGATCGCTCCCCAGCCCTTAGGCGGCGCCTGCTCATCGCTGAACGGCCCTGCCGCATTTAGCAGCACCACCCCGGCCGCCTGGTCCCCCAGGGCAGCGCCAGCAGCCAGGGCTGAAAAACCGCCCAGGGAATTACCCACCAGCACCGTCGGTCGGCCGATGCGCTCGCTCACGTATGCGGCCAGCTGGTCGCGCCAGAGGGGGCCGCCATAGGCAAGCTCGGCCGGCTTGGCGCTGCGACCGAAGCCCAGCAGGTCGATGGCGTGCACCTCATGGCGCTGGGCCAGCACGGGAATGTTGTGGCGCCAGTGGTCGGTGGAAGCACCAAAGCCATGCACCAGCAGGATCGCGGGGCCATCGGGATCAGCTGGCGCCGCTGCGATGGCGTGCACTGGATGGCCCGCGTAGCTCCAGGGCTGGGGTGCAGACACGGAAGCCACCTTGATGCGTCCAGGGTGGTCGATGCTAGGGAGATCTGCGGCGCGCCATTGCCCCTCACCAGCCCTGACTGGAGCCCCTTCCTGCCGGGGATTGCCCTGTGGGCCCTGGCCCTATACCTCCCCTTGAGCGGCCCCCTGGGGCGCCTGGAGGAAGCCCTGGCCGCGGGCTCCCTGCCGAGCCCTGTCCAGCAGGTGATGCTGGTGATTAGCAGCTTGCTGCTGGCCCTGGCCATCGGGGTGCTGGCCGACCTGAGCCTGAGCTGGGCCCTAGGCCCCGACTGGGCCAGCAGCCTCGGCCTGATCGCCGCAGGCTGGGGGCTGTTCACAGCGCTCGCCAGTCGAGCCAGGGAAGACGGGGAATGATTGCTGGTGTGCGGGCCCGGTAGGTGGCGTAATCGGGATAGGCAAGCTCAAGGGCCCGCTCCTCGCGGCGTGCCTTACCGCCCAGCACGGCCACCAGGGCCAGCAGCAGGGCCAGATGCAGCAGGCTGCCCAGGGCCAAACTCACCCCCAGGGAACAAAGCAGCACCGCTTGATAGAGGGGGTGACGGCAACGGCCGTAGGCCCCACTTGTCACCAACGGGGCGCCAGGAATCGGATCAGGCAGGGGCGTAAGGCTCGAACCCAGCCCCCAGAACGCCTGGACTGCCAACACCAGACCCAGCAGCAGCAAAATGGCACCGGCTAAGGCCAGCGGCAGGGGCCAGGCATAACCCCAGGCACCGGGGGCAGGCCAGGGCGGCAGCAGGTGGGCGGCAATCAGGGCCAACTGGGCGAGCAGCCACCACTCACCGTGGCGGTTGTCTAGCCAGCCCCCCCAACTCAGGCCCCAGCGGTCAGGTTGGAATTTCGGCAAGTGGATCAAGATCCGGACCTCCAGCGCTGCCACCCAGCACCAGTCTGAGCAGAATCGGCGCCAGGAAGGTGGTGCCGATCACCATCAGCAAGATTGCGGCCTCCAGCGGCTTGGTAAGCAGCCCTGCCTGGGTACCCAGGCCAAGAAAAATCAAGCCCACCTCGCCCCGGGGCATCATCCCCAAACCAACCACCAACCGGTTGGTTTTCTCCTTGCTGAAATAGCTCCAGCCGGTTGCCACCTTGCCGGCAATCGCCACGGTGAGCAGGAAGGCCGCCACGATCAATCCCTCCCGGTTTTCAGGGTTCAGCGGATTGAGCACCGACAGATCCATGCCCGTGCCAATCAGCACAAAGAAGATCGTGGCAAACAGGGCAACTAGGGGCTTAACGGTGTCCTGGATCGCATGGGTGTGCTTAGAAGAGCTGAGAATCAAGCCTGCAGCGAAAGCGCCAAGAGCGGCTTCCAGGCCGATCGCCTGGGCCACAAAACAGCAGAGCGACAACACCACGAAAGCCGCCACGACCACTTCGCCAGGGGCCTTGAGCTGATCGAGCAGCCAGTCGAAGCCAGGAGCAGCAGTGCGGCTCAGGAACAGGGCCGCCGCCACAAACACAGCTGCCGCCGCAACCAACTTCAGGATCGGGCCCACGGTGAAGCCCTCGCCGCCAGCCAGGCTCACCACCACCGCAAGGATCACGATGCCGAGTATGTCGTCGAGTACGGCCGCGCCGATCACCGTCTGACCCTCGCGAGTGCGCAGAAACTTCAACTCACCAAACACACTGGCGGTGATGCCGATGCTGGTGGCCGTCATCGCCGCACCGGCGAAGATCGCCGGAATCAGGGGCACATGGAAGATGTAATAAAGGCCCGCAGTGCCTAGGGCAAAGGGAAGCACCACCCCGGTTACGGCAACGGTGGTGGCCTGGGCACCCACCGCTACCAGCTCCTCGAGCTCGCTTTCCAGTCCGGTGAGAAACAACAGGGCAAACAGACCGATCTGGGAGACCGCTTGCAGATTCGGGAAGGTCTCGGCGTAGATCTCCTGCACCATTTCCGGTGAGAGATCGGCCAGAGAGCTGAGCAAGCCCAAGCCCCAACTGCTGAGTTGGACCTGGGTTTCGGGCGGCACGATCAAATGCAGGCCGGAAACGCCAATAAGAACGCCAGCTACCAGCTCGCCCAGGATCGTGGGCAACTGCACTCGCACCATCAGCTCCGCCAGCAGCCTGGCCGCCACGAAGATCACTAGAAACTCCCCCACCGAAATCAGGGTTTCAGCAACTTCGGCTTGGTGACTGCCGATTTCAAGCAAAAGCGCTGGCAGAACCATGGATAGGTGAGTTCGCGGTAGTGGGAGGCGCGACCATAAAGCCGCCCGCGCCACGGTGTTTGGACCCTGATCACTATCAGGCCGTGGGGTTTGGGTTTGGCAACCGTGGCTACGGTTTGAATAACGAGTAGATGACGCGAGTAATGGCAGAGCAACTGCAGCGTCTTGATTCCTGGTGGCGGGCCGCCAACTATTTAGCGGTGGGGATGATCTACCTGCAGGACAACCCCCTGCTGCGCGAACCGCTGCAACCTGCCCATATCAAGAGTCGGCTGCTGGGGCATTGGGGCTCGAGCCCGGGTCAATCTTTTATCTGGGCCCATGCCAACCGGGTGATCCGGTCCCACGACCTCGACATGATTTATCTGTCGGGCCCGGGCCATGGCGCCCCTGGGGTGCTGGCGCCCACCTACCTCGACGGCTCCTACAGCGAGATCTATCCCGACAAGTCGACGGATGCTGCCGGCATGCAGCGCTTCCTTAAGCAGTTTTCCTTCCCCGGCCACATCGGTAGCCACTGCACACCCGAAACCCCTGGCTCAATTCACGAAGGCGGCGAGCTGGGCTACGTGCTCTCCCACGCCTGCGGAGCGGTGTTCGACAACCCCAGCCTGATCGCCCTGGCCTGCGTCGGCGATGGCGAGGCGGAAACCGGGCCCCTGGCCACCAGCTGGCACATCAACAAGTTCCTCAACCCCGCATCCGACGGCGCCGTGCTGCCGGTGTTGCACCTCAACGGCTACAAAATCGCCAACCCCACCCTGCTGGCCCGCATCCCCAGGGAGGAGCTCGCCAGCTTGATGCGGGGCTACGGCTGGGAGCCCCTGTTTGTGGAAGGCAGCGAGCCGATGGCGATGCACCAAGCCATGGCAGCCGCCATGGACAGCGCCATAAACCGCATCCAAGAGGTGCAGGCGGAGGCCCGCCGCAGCGGCGATCCCACCAACGTCAACCGACCCCGTTGGCCCATGATCGTGTTGCGATCGCCTAAGGGCTGGACAGGGCCGGCGGAGCTGAATGGCAAAAAGCTGGAAGGCTTCTGGCGCAGCCACCAGGTGCCCCTGCCCGATCCCAAGCGAGACCCGGCCCAGCTAGGGCAACTCGAGGCCTGGCTGCATAGCTACCGCCCTGGCGAACTCTTTGATGGGCAGGGCAGCCTGATACCCGAGCTGCGCGCCCTCTCGCCAAGTGGCCAGCGCCGCATGGGCTCCAACCCCCATGCCAACGGTGGGCTGCTGCGCCGCCGCCTGAATCTGCCGCCGGTCCATACCTATGCCGTGCCCGTTGAGCAACCGGGCCAGCACGAGGCCGAAAACACCGCTCCCCTGGGAGAGCTGCTGCGCGATGCAATTGCCCTGAACCCCGATTCCGTGCGCGTGTTCGGACCGGATGAAACCGCCTCCAACCGGCTGCAAGCCATCTACGAGATCAGTAAAAAGGTGTGGATGGAGGAATTTCTGCCGGAAGACCTCAACGGCAGCGAACTCTCCCGCAGCGGCCGCGTTGTCGAGATGTTGAGCGAACACACCTTGGTGGGAATGATGGAGGGCTACCTACTCACCGGCCGCCATGGTTTTTTCCACACCTATGAGGCCTTCGCCCATGTGATTGCCTCGATGTTCAACCAACACGCCAAGTGGCTGGAATCCTGCATTCACCACGCCCCCTGGCGCGCGCCGATTTCCCCCTGGAACTGTCTGATCTCCAGCACCGTGTGGCGCCAAGACCACAACGGCTTCACCCACCAGGATCCTGGCTTCATCGATCTCGCCGGCAACAAAAGTGGCGAGGTGGTGCGGGTCTACCTGCCGGCCGATGCCAACAGCCTGCTGGCGGTAGCTGAACAGGCGCTACAGGAAACGAATGTGTGCAACATCATCGTTTCTGACAAACAGAAGCACCTGCAATATCTAACTCTGGAGCAGGCCCGGGCCCACGTGGCCAAGGGCATCGGCCTATGGAGCTGGGCAAGCAACGACGAATGCGGCACCGAACCAGATGAGCCTGATGTGGTGATGGCCTGCGCTGGCGACATCCCTACTAAGGAAACCCTTGCCGCAGTTGAAATTCTGCGGCGTGAGATCCCGAGCCTAAAAATTCGAGTGCTCAATGTGGTGAAGCTATTTGCTCTCACCACTCCGGGCGAACACCCCCACGGCCTCAGTGATCGGGACTTCAACAGCCTGTTCACCACGAATCGACCGGTGATCTTCAATTTCCACGGTTACCCGTGGCTAATCCACCGACTCACCTACCACCGCACCAACCACGTCAACTTCCATGTGCGCGGATATAAGGAGAAAGGCAACATCAACACCCCTCTGGAGCTGGCGATGAACAATCAGATCGACCGCTTCAACTTGGTTATTGATGTGATTGACCGGGTTGCGGGCCTGGGCTCCCGCGCTGCCCACGTCAAAGAGCGCATGAAGGAGGCGATTTTGGCCAACCGGGCCCACGCCCATGAGCACGGCATGGATGCGGAAGATGTCACCAACTGGCGATGGAACCCACTGCCTGCAGCGGCCCATGCGGGAGAATCACTCAAATGAGCGACCTCCAACCCAGCAACCTGCGTCTGCCCACCCCGGGCTGCTACGCCGACCCAGATCGCAGTGGTCTGACCGCCGAAAACGTGTTCGACGGCATGACCGAACACCTTTTTTACACGCTCGGCAAGCTCGCCCCCACGGCCAGCCGCCACGACCTCTACATGGCCCTCAGCTACGCGGTGCGCGACCGGCTGATGACCCGATACCTGGCTGGCATTGAAGCGCTCAGTGCCACCCCGACTCGAGTGGTGGCCTACCTCTCCGCTGAATTTCTGATCGGGCCCCAATTGGGCAACAACCTGTTGATGCTGGGCATCCAGCAAGAAGCGGCAGAAGCCTTGCGCCGTTTCGGCATCAACGACATCAACGAGATCCTCGATGTCGAAGAGGAGCCTGGCCTGGGCAACGGAGGCCTGGGACGACTGGCGGCCTGCTTCCTGGAGTCGCTGGCCTCGCTGGAAATCCCAGCCACCGGCTACGGCATCCGCTACGAATTCGGCATTTTTGACCAGCTGATTCGCGATGGCTGGCAGGTGGAAATCACAGATAAGTGGCTCAAGAGCGGCTGGCCCTGGGAGCTGCCCCACCCCGATCAAGCCTGCTTCGTGGGCTTCGGTGGCCACACCGAGAGCTACCGCGATGAGCACGGCACCTACCGGGTGCGCTGGATTCCGGCAGAGCACGCCATCGGCATTCCCCACGACGTGCCGGTGCTGGGCTATCGGGTTAACACCTGCGACCGGCTGAGGTTGTGGCGAGCCGATGCCGCCGAATCGTTTGACTTCTATGCCTTCAACAGCGGCGACTATTACGGCGCCGTAGAGGAAAAGGTGGGCTCCGAGACCCTCTCCAAGGTGCTCTATCCCAACGACGGCACGGATGAGGGTCGGCGCCTGCGCCTGAAGCAGCAGCACTTCTTCGTGAGCTGCTCCCTGCAGGACATGATCCGCAACCTCGATGCCCGCGGCCTCCCAATCACGGATTTCCCCGATCACTGGGCGGTGCAGCTAAATGACACCCACCCGGCCATCGCCGTGGCGGAGCTGATGCGCCTGCTACTCGACGACAAGCACCTGGACTGGGAGGTCGCCTGGAACATCACCAGTCGCGCGCTCTCATACACCAATCACACCCTGCTGCCGGAAGCCCTCGAGAAGTGGGGCTTGGGGCTATTTGGCTCCCTGCTACCCCGCCACCTGGAGCTGATCTACGAAATCAACCGCCGCTTCTTGCAACAGGTGCGTTTGAAATATCCGGGCAACGAGCAGATCCTACGCAAGGTCTCGATCATCGATGAGGAGGGCGACAAAGCCGTCCGTATGGCCAATCTGGCCACCGTTGCTTCCCACCACGTCAACGGCGTAGCAGCCCTGCATAGCGAACTGGTCAAAACCGAGCTGTTTCCAGAATTCGCGGCCCTATGGCCCGAGAAATTCACCAATGTCACCAACGGCGTCACCCCGAGGCGCTGGGTGGCCCTGGCCAATCCGCAGCTTTCGGCCCTACTGAATGAATCGATTGGCACCGGCTGGATTAACCGCCTCGATGAGCTGCGCCGCCTGGAGCAGTTTGTCGACGACAGCAGCTTCCTCGAGCGCTGGGAGGCCACCAAGCTGGGCGTTAAGGGCCAGCTGAGTCGTTACATCCATCGCCACACGGGTGTGCTGGTCGATCCCACCTCCCTGTTCGATGTGCAGGTGAAGCGGATCCACGAATACAAGCGCCAGCACCTAAACGCCCTACAGGTGGTGGCCCAGTACCTGCGCATCAAAAATGGTCAGGCTGAGGGTATGGCCCCGCGCACGGTGATCTTCGGCGGCAAGGCGGCACCCGGCTACTACATGGCCAAGCTAATTATTCGTTTCATCAACGGCATCGCCGAAACGATCAACGCAGACCCCGACATGGAGGGCCGGCTGCGGGTGATCTTCCTGGCTGATTACAACGTCAAGCTGGGTGAGCGGGTTTATCCCGCCTCCGACCTCTCGGAGCAGATCTCCACCGCCGGCAAGGAAGCCTCCGGCACCGGCAACATGAAGTTCGCCATGAATGGGGCGCTGACCATCGGCACTCTCGATGGCGCCAACGTGGAAATCCGCGAACAGGTGGGGGCGGAAAACTTCTTCCTGTTTGGCAAGACCGCTGAGGAGATTTCCGAGCTGTCCCAGTCGGGTTATCGCCCCTGGGAGCTGATCGGGGGAATGCCCGAGTTGGCCGAGATCCTGCGACTGGTGGAGCAGGGCCACTTCAGCAATGGAGATGGCGACCTATTTAGGCCGCTGCTGCAAAACCTCACCGGCCGGGATCCCTTCTTCGTGCTGGCCGACTTCAACGACTATCTGCGGGCCCAGTCCGAGGTCGACCTGGCCTGGGCCGACAGGGGTCGCTGGAACCGCATGTCGTTGCTGAATTCAGCCCGCAGTGGCTTCTTCTCTTCAGATCGCTCAATCCGCGACTACGCCGAGCGGATCTGGAAAGCCGAAAGCTTCCCGGTCACGATCACCTGCGAGCTGGACTGAGCAGGGAGATGGTCTAACCGGGCAGGTCTGGAGTTTGGTGGAGCAGCCGATTCAGCCTTAGGCGATCGGCATTAAGCGGATCAGGGGCCAGCTCACCGGCCACTTCCCGAAACTTTTGCTCCACCTCGTCGGGCACCCGCACGTCAAAGATGCGCTCCATCAGCGCCTCAATGGAGAAGAGGTGGGCATTGATGTTTTCCAGGTCCGCCATGGCCTGCTGGAAGGCATCGGGCTCAGCGCCCTCATCCTCAACAGCCCCTGTACCTGCCCCTTGGCCGCCAGGAGCGGCATTGGCCGGACTGGCGGCAGCTTCCGTGGCCTCCTGCTGCTTTTGCAACTCTTCCATCACCCGGCCTGCCAGGGTGCGAAAAGACTGCAGCGCAGCCCAATTAAGCTCCTGCTGCTGACGCAGGGTGGGGTTTTCACGGATCAATCGGTCATGTTCCCGATAGAACCGTTGGCAATCAGGGCATTGGCAGGGCTCTTCTGGCACCGCACTCCCTTTGGATCTCAATCACCATCATGGCACTCACGCCGCCAAGGGGATCTCGATCGAGGTCACCACGTTGATTACGTCGCGCAGCCGCATCGAATCGGCAAACCAGCCCATGGCTTGCTCGGTATCACCACTGCGCTCAGCGTCGGTGGCCTGCTCCTCGTGAGCCTCAGCTAGCAGGGCCAGCCAGCAAAGGCAGCGGGCTTGAACCACCGAAAGGTCGAGCTCATCGGGCTGGCTATCGGCGATGCGTTCGCTCTCCTGCTGCACCAGCAGACGCAGACGCAGATCGTGAAGCTGGGTCATCGCGGTCAAACGACTGGGACCACGCTAGCCCCGGTGCTGCGAATGGGTAGGGCACCACCTGTAGCGCTCGCTACCCCAAGCCGTGAAGGCTGGCTTGGCGAAGCTTCATCGCGTGACTGGGCTTTTAAAGAACGGGGCTGGCGGGACTCGAACCCACGACCTACGGTTTAGGAAACCGTCGCTCTATCCGGCTGAGCTACAGCCCCATCCCGGCCATCCCGCAAGACGTCCGTGTCGGCATTATGGAATGCGAAAGCAGGCGAGGTGATCGCGATCAGGGCTGCGGCACCTCCACGGAGGTAGCTGGAGCGCTTGGTTGAGGAAAGTCCGGGCTCCCCAATGGCCAGGCTTGCTGGGTAACGCCCAGTGCGGGTGACCGTGAGGACAGTGCCACAGAAACACACCGCCGATGGCAGGGGGCTCGCCCCCCGCACAGGTAAGGGTGCAAGGGTGCGGTAAGAGCGCACCAGCAGCATCGAGAGGTGCTGGCTAGGTAAACCCCAGCTAGGAGCAAGGCCCAGGGACAACGGTTGGCCATGACACCCGTCCCGTTTCAAGTGCGCCGCTCGAGGCCGCCGGCAACGGCGGTCCCAGACAGATGATCACCCCCCACCGGCTCGCTGGTGGGAGAACAGAACCCGGCTTACGTCCTGCTTTCACCACTTTTCCCCCGCCAGCCCATGCGGCCCGAACGCCACCAGCAGCTGGTTGCCTTCCTGCGCTCCCTGGGCCTGGAGGTTGGCGACCGTGACCTTGCCCCCATAGAGGAGGCCCTCAGCCACACCTCAGCGGGCCTGGCCCGCAACCACGAGCGCCTGGAATTCCTTGGCGACGCCGTGCTGCGCCTAGCCGCAGCGGAGTTTCTGCAACGGCACTATCCAAACCTGAGCGTGGGGCGCTGCTCTGCCCTGCGAGCCCAATTGGTAAGCGACCGCTGGCTGGCCGAACTGGGCGAGCACTGCAAGATCGAATCCGTGCTGCACCTAGGCCCAATGGCCAGTGGTGATCAGGCCGGACGGGCCACGGTGCGGGCGGAATGCTGTGAAGCCCTGCTAGGTGGCCTCTATGAAACCTGGGGCGCCGGCCAGGGCGGACTGGAGCCGGTGCACCGCTGGCTCTCTCCCCACTGGCAGGGCAGCAGCAGCGAATTGCTGGCCGATCCGGACCGCCACAACTGGAAGTCGGCCCTGCAGGAGTGGACCCAGGCGGCCGGGCTGGGCCTGCCGCACTACGACTGCCAGGAGCGCAGCCAAGTCCACGCTGACCCGCGCCGCTTTTATTGCAGCGTGGCGATTGCGGGCCAGGCAAGCCATACCGGCTGGGGGCCTTCAAGGCGCAGCGCCGAACAGGAGGCAGCCCGGGCCGCCCTCGCTGTGATCAAGCCTGCTCGAGGAGCTTGAGCGGCATGGTGACGAGCTTGTCCCAGTTGCCGCCCTCAAACAGCACGGCGGCCTGCTGACCACTGATCCGTTGCACGAAGCCCCGGTAGCCGTTGTAAATCGAGCGGCCGTCACGCACCACCACGGTGGAGCCCGGCAGGATCGGCAGGTCGGCCATGATTTGAGCGAGGCGTAGGGCCATTATCGGGTGACGCGGGAAGTAGCTGGCCATGGCCGATCAAACCAGCAGCAGCCAGATCGCCACTCCTGCCCCCGACGATCTACTTGTGGTCGGCAAAGTGGTTTCAGCCCAAGGGCTCCAGGGCGAGCTGAGGGTGCTGCCCATGAGCGATTTCCCGGAGCGGTTCACCCGGGCAGGCCGGCGCTGGTTGCAGCGGCGGGAAGAGGCGCCGCGGCAAGTGGAGCTGCTGAGCGGCAGGCAACTGCCAGGCAAGGAACTGTTTGTGGTGCGACTCGCCGCCATCGACAGCCGGGAAGCGGCCGAAGCCCTGGTGGGTGACCAGTTGCTGGTGCCCCTAGCCGACCGCCCCAAGCTGGCCAAAGGTGAATTTCACCTGCTCGACCTGGTGGGCACCGAAGTGCGGCTGCTGGAGGATCAACGGCCCATTGGCAAGGTTCGCGACCTGATCCACGCTGGCAACGACCTGCTGGAGGTAGAGCAGGAAACCCCCGATGGCCCGCGGCGACTGCTGATCCCCTTCGTGACTGCGATCGTGCCAGAAGTCCATCTCGAGGAAGGCTGGATCGGCATCACCCCGCCCCCCGGGCTGCTGGAGCTTTAGGCGACTCTTAGAAGGCAGCCGTTTGCTGGTTAGCCAAAGGTGAACTTGAATGGGTTCAACCCAGTCCGGTCCATGGCAACTAGCCCTAGCTCCCTAAGCAGTGCACTTGTGCCGGTGATCCTGTGCGGCGGCACGGGCACGCGGCTGTGGCCGCTGTCGAGAGCTAGTTACCCCAAGCAGTATTGGCCCCTGGCAGGCACGGGAGAAGACACGCTGCTGCAACAGACCCAGCAGCGCCTGGCGGGTTTGCCGGGTTTAGGAGCCCCTCTGCTGATCTGCAATGAAGACCACCGCTTCATCGTGGCCGAGCAATTGCGCCAGATCGGCGTGGAGCCCCAAGCGATCCTGCTGGAGCCGATCGGCCGCAATACCGCTCCGGCGGTGGCGGTAGCAGCGCTGCAGGCCACCGCCCATGGGGAAGATCCCCTGCTGTTGGTGCTGGCGGCAGACCACGTGATCCGTGATGCCGCCACCTTCCGCGCCACGGTGACTGCGGGGATGGCAGCAGCTGAAGCCGGCCAGCTGGTGACATTTGGAATCGTGCCCACGGCGCCAGAAACCGGCTACGGCTACATCGAAGCCGCCCAGTCGCTGCTCGGTGCCAACGAACCGGTACCAATCGCCCGGTTTGTGGAGAAGCCGGATCGGGCCACCGCGGAGCAATTTCTTGCCACGGGGCGCTTCACCTGGAACAGCGGCATGTTCCTGTTCAAGGCCAGCGCGATCCTGGCCGAATTGGAGCGGCTGGCGCCTGAGGTTGTGAGCGCCTGCCGCTCCTCGCTAGAGCACGACAGCGCCGATCTCGACTTTCTGCGGCTGGAGCGGGAGGCCTTTGCCAGCTGCCCCAGCGTGGCGCTGGATGTGGCGGTGATGGAGCGCACCGACCGCGGCGCCGTGTTGCCCCTGGAGGCAGGTTGGAGTGATGTGGGCAGCTGGAGCGCCCTGTGGGAAACCGCCGATCAAGACAGCGACGGCAACGTGCTGCGGGGACGGGTGATCAGCGAGGGAAGCAGCAATTGCTATCTACGCAGCGAGCATCGGCTGGTGGTGGGACTCGGTGTAGAGGATCTGGTGGTGGTGGAAACCGATGACGTCGTGCTGGTAGCCCACCGCGACCGAGCCCAGGAGGTCAAAGCAATAGTGGGGCGGCTGGAGAGGGAAGGGGCACCAGAGAGCAAGGCCCACCGCAAGATCTACCGCCCCTGGGGCTCCTACGACGGCGTCACCGAGGGTGAGCGCTGGCAGGTGAAGCGGATCGTGGTCAACCCCGGTGCCAGCCTGTCGCTGCAGATGCACCACCACCGCGCCGAACACTGGATCGTGGTGCAGGGAACGGCGGTAGTGGAAAAAGATGGTGGCAGGGAGCTGGTAGGCGAAAACCAGAGCACCTACATCCCCCTGGGTTGCCGCCACCGCCTCTCCAACCCGGGCAAGATTCCGGTGGAGCTGATCGAGGTGCAGAGCGGCCCCTACCTAGGCGAAGACGACATAGTCCGCTTTGAAGATCGCTACGGACGCAGCGACGCCAGCCCAGCTCCAACCCTCACTCAACCGTGACGCTCTTGGCCAAGTTGCGGGGTTGGTCCACATCCAGGCCCCGGTGGGCGGCAATGTGATAGCTGAGCAGCTGCATGGGAATCACAGTTAGCAGCGGGCTGAGTAGCTCGTCTACCGCCGGCACCGGCAGCAAGACATCAAACAACTCAGCGTCTGGGCATTCGGGTGCCACACCGATCAGCTGGGCATCGCGGGCCTTGGCCTCCTGGGCATTGCTGAGCACCTTGTCGAACACCGCACCAGGCATGGCGATTGACACCACTGGCACCTTGGCATCAAGCAGGGCGATCGGCCCATGCTTCATCTCGCCGGCCGGATAGCCCTCGGCGTGGATGTAGCTGATCTCCTTGAGCTTGAGCGCCCCCTCCAAGGCAATCGGGTAGTTGATGCCACGGCCTAGGAAGATCACATCCTGAGTGCCCTCAAAGCGGTGGGCCAGGGAAGCGCAGCGCTGGTCGTGGTCTGCCACCAGGGCCTCCAGCTGCTGGGGCAACTGGCGCAACTGGGCCACCAGCGCCTTGAGCTCCTCGCAGCTGCGGCCCGAGCTAACGCCACCCTGCCGCTGGCCCACTCGCCGCTCCGCAAATGCCAGGGACAACCCGTAGAAAGCCAGCAGCTGGCCAAGGAAGGTCTTGGTCGCCGCAACCCCCACCTCAATGCCGGCGCCAATGTCAAGGATGTGTTCCACCATCCGGGCCAGGGAGCTTTCTGCCCGGTTGGTTATGCCCAGCAGCCGCGGCCGGTAGGCCGGATCGGCCACTAGCCGGCGACGCTCCTGCTCCATCGCCAGGGCCGCCAGGGTGTCGGCGGTTTCCCCCGACTGGGTCACGCCGATCGTGAGCGTGTGGGGGCTAAGCGGCGGCGGCGCATAACGAAATTCACTGGCATAAAAAACGCTTGTGGGGATACCAGCCAGCTGCTCCAGCAGATAGGCGCCCACCTGGGCGGCGTGGCGGCTGGTGCCGCAGGCCAGGATCTGGATCCGCTCCACACCCTCAAACACCTCAGCCGCCAGAGGTAGTGCCACCAATGGAGTCGCTTCCCCTGCCACAACCTCTGGCAGGTGCCGGGCCACCCAAAGGGCGGCCGTTTCAGGCTGCTCGTGGATCTCCTTGAGCATGAAATGGCGGAAGCTGCGCTTATCCGCCACGTGCTCGGTGCCGCTAAGCAGGCTGGGGCTGCGCTGAACCCGCTGGCCCGCGGCGTCATAAAGCTCGATGCCCAGCGGGGTGAGCAGGGCCACCTCGCCGTCTTCCATCGGCAAAATAGTGCGGGTGAAGCCCGCCAGGGCAGGGGTGTCGCTGGCGCAGAGAAACTCTCCCTCCCCCAGCCCAATCAGCAGGGGCGCAGCCTTACGGGCCACCACTAGGGCGCCAGGGGCCTCTGCCCACACCACCGCCAGGGCATAGGCCCCCTGCAGCAACGGCAACACCGACTGCAAAGCAGCCAGTAGCAGCACCGCTGAAGCCTGCTCACCTGCCGCCCGGCGGCGATCCAGCTCCCGAGCCAGCAGGTGGGGAATTACCTCCGTATCGGTCTCGGAGCGGAACAGCACCCCTTGCGATTGCAGCTCCTCCCTCAAGCCGCGGTAGTTCTCGATGATGCCGTTTTGCACCACCGCCAAACGGCCAGAGCCATCGAGGTGGGGGTGGGCGTTGCGCTCCTCCGGCTTGCCGTGGGTAGCCCACCGGGTATGGCCAATGCCGCACTGGCCGGGAGCTCTCTGGACCTCAAAGCGGGTCGTGAGATTGACAAGTTTGCCCTCCGCCTTGAGGCAATGGAGGCCAGCCCCATCAACCGTGGCAATACCGGCGGAGTCGTAGCCGCGATATTCCAGCTGGCGCAGCCCCTCCAGCAGTTGGGGAGCCGCCTCCCGCGATCCAATCAGGGCAACGATGCCGCACATAGGCCTGGGCCAGCGAGGAGCGCAACAAAAAAGCCCGGCGAAGGGCCGGGCTTGAGCTTATTGGCATTAGCGCCAATGATCTTCAGTAGGACAAGCCCATCGAGCGACTGGTTTCGTCGCCCAAGTAAACGCGAATGCTCAGGAAGTCGGTGGGGCAAGCGGTTTCACAGCGCTTACAACCGACGCAATCTTCCGTGCGGGGAGAGGATGCGATCTGGCCGGCTTTGCAGCCATCCCAGGGCACCATCTCGAGCACGTCGAGTGGGCAGGCACGCACACATTGGGTGCAACCGATGCAGGTGTCGTAAATCTTGACGGCGTGGGACATGGGCCTGAGCCGGGAACAAACGGCGTGGAACCCAACGTACCCACAGCCTCCGGACCCACAGCAAAGGAGCCCGCAGCCCGTCACCCTTGTTCATACGCCGGGGGGAGCCCAGCGGGGTGACCCGTAGAGTGCATCGACTCTCACAGCGGCCATGTCCCAGGAAGCGATCTACGAGAAAGTGCGCTCGATCGTTGCCGAGCAGCTCAGCGTTGACGCTGGGGAAGTGAAGCCCGAATCAAACTTTCAGAATGATCTGGGTGCCGATTCCCTCGACACCGTCGAGTTGGTAATGGCTCTGGAAGAAGCCTTTGACATCGAAATCCCTGACGAAGCTGCAGAAGGCATCACCACCGTTGGCGATGCCGTCAAGTTTATTCAGGACAAGCAGGCCTGAGCCACCCCATGGTGCAGGGTCTCCAGCGCGTCGTCGTCACCGGTCTCGGCGCGATCACACCGATCGGTAACGACGTCTCCAGCTACTGGGAGGGTCTGAGCACGGCGCGCAACGGCGTGGCGGGCATCACTCTTTTTGATGCCAGTCGTCATGCCTGTCGCTTCGCAGCTGAAGTTAAAAATTTTGACCCCTCCGGCTGGCTAGAGCCAAAGGAATCCAAGCGCTGGGATCGCTTTTGCCAGTTTGGGGTAATCGCCGCCAAGCAAGCCGTCGCCCATGCGGGCCTCACCATTGATGAGTCCAACCAACACCGGGTGGGCACAGCCATTGGCTCCGGCGTTGGCGGCCTGCTGATGATGGAAACCCAGGCCCACGTGCTCAAAGATCGGGGCCCCGATCGGGTGAGTCCGTTCTGCGTGCCGATGATGATCCCCAATATGGCGACTGGCCTGACGGCCATTGCCCTTGGCGCCAAGGGACCCAGCAGCGCGGTGGCCACCGCCTGCGCCGCAGGCTCCAATGCCATAGGTGATGCCTACCGGCTGATCCAGCTGGGCCTGGCTGACGTGATGGTCGCTGGTGGCGCTGAATCGGCCATTACCCCTTTGGGGGTGGCGGGATTTGCCAGCGCTAAGGCCCTGTCCTTCCGCAACGACGATCCCAGCACGGCCAGTCGCCCCTTCGACGCCGAGCGCAACGGCTTCGTGATCGGCGAAGGCGCCGGAGTGATTGTGCTCGAGAGCCTGGAGCACGCCCAGGCTCGCGGTGCCCAGATCCTGGCCGAGGTGGTGGGCTACGGCATGACCTGCGACGCCCACCACATCACCTCACCTACCCCGGGGGGGGTCGGCGGTGCTGAAGCCATGCGTCTTGCCCTCAAGGATGCCCGGCTTGAGCCAGAAGCCGTCGACTACGTCAATGCCCACGGCACCAGTACTCAGGCCAACGACAGCAACGAAACCTCCGCCATCAAGAGTGCCCTCGGGGATTGGGCTTACCAGATACCCGTGAGCTCCACGAAATCGATGACCGGCCACCTCCTTGGAGGCAGCGGCGGCATTGAGGCGGTCGCCGCGGTGCTGGCTATTGAGCACAACCTGGTGCCACCTACCATCAATTACCAAAATCCGGATCCGGCCTGCGATCTGGATGTGGTTCCCAATCAGGCCAGGGAACACACCCTCAACGTGGTGCTCTCCAATTCCTTCGGGTTTGGCGGTCACAACGTCTGCCTGGCGTTCCGCCGCATGGCGTGAGCCTCCTCCTCCCACTCCCCCACCTGCCTTAGCCATGGTCGCCGCTCCCTCCACATCCGTTGAATCGCTCTGCGTCAACAGCATCCGCTTCTTAGCGATTGACGCGATCAATAAGAGCAATTCGGGCCACCCCGGCCTGCCCATGGGCTGCGCCCCGATGGCCTTCGCCCTGTGGGACAAGGTGCTTAAGCACAACCCCAAGAACCCCAAGTGGTTCAACCGGGACCGCTTCGTGCTCTCGGCTGGCCACGGCTGCATGTTGCTTTACGCGCTGCTGCACCTCACCGGCTACGACTCAGTAACCATCGAAGACATCAAGCAATTCCGCCAGTGGGGTAGCCGCACCCCTGGTCACCCTGAAACCTTCGAAACCCCCGGCGTTGAGGTCACCACCGGCCCCCTGGGCCAGGGCATCTCCAACGCCGTGGGACTGGCTATCGCCGAAGCGCACCTGGCTGCCAAGTTCAACAAGCCCGGCTGCGACCTGGTTGATCACTACACCTACGTGATCATGGGCGACGGCTGCAACCAGGAAGGCGTGAGCGGTGAAGCCGCCTCCCTGGCCGGCCACCTGGGCTTGGGCAAGCTGATTGCCCTCTACGACGACAACCACATCACCATCGACGGCAACACCTCGGTCTCCTTCACCGAGGACGTGCTGAAGCGCTACGAGGCCTATGGCTGGCACACCATCCACGTCAAGGATGGCAACACCGATGTGGCCGCCATTGCCCAAGCCATCGAGGCAGCCAAGGCCGTCACCGACAAGCCCAGCTTGATCAAGGTGACCACCACAATCGGCTACGGCTCGCCAAACAAGGCCAATACCGCTGGAGTTCACGGCGCAGCCCTAGGCGCCGACGAAGCAGAGCTCACCCGCAAAGCCCTCGACTGGAGCTACGGCGAATTTGAGGTTCCCCAGGATGCCTACGACCACTGGCGCCAAGCGATCAGCCGCGGTGAAGCACTTGAAGCCACCTGGAACGCCAGCCTGGCCACCTACCGCAGCCAGTACCCCGCTGAAGCGGCTGAATTCGAGCGCCAGCTTCGCGGCGAGCTGCCCCAGGGTTGGGACGCTTCCCTGCCGAGCTTCAGCCCAGAAGACAAGGGTTTGGCCACCCGCATGCACTCCTACAACGCCCTTAACGCCTTCGGCCCCAACCTGCCCGAGCTAATTGGCGGCTCGGCCGACCTCACCCACTCCAACCTCACCGATATCAAAGGCGAGGCGAGCTTCCAGAAGGGTGCCGAAGCCAACCGCTACCTGCACTTCGGCGTGCGCGAGCACGCCATGGCGGCGATCATGAATGGCATCGCCTACCACGGCAGCGGCCTGATCCCCTACGGCGGCACCTTCCTGGTTTTCGCTGGCTACATGATCGGCGCCATGCGCCTTTCGGCCTTGAGCGAGTTGGGAGTGATCTACGTGCTCACCCACGACTCGATCGGTCTGGGCGAAGACGGCCCAACCCACCAGCCGGTGGAAACCCTCGCCAACCTGCGCGCCATCCCCAACCTGCTGGTGATGCGCCCCGGCGATGGCAACGAGACCATGGGTGCTTATCAAGTAGCTGTCACCAACCGCAAGCGCCCCACCGTGCTGGCCCTCAGCCGCCAAGCCATGGCCAATCAGCCTGGTTCGGCTGCAGCCCATGTGGCCAAAGGTGGCTACATCCTGGAGGACAGCAATGGCACCCCGGAACTAATCCTGATCGGAACCGGCACCGAGCTGGAGCTCTGCACCAAAGCCGCAGCCCAGCTGCGCGCCGAAGGTAACAACGTGCGGGTAGTTTCGATGCCCTGCATCGAGCTGTTCGAAGAGCAGGATGCCGCCTACCGCGAAAGCGTGCTGCCCGCCGCCGTGCGCAAGCGCGTTGTGGTGGAAGCCTCCAGCTCCTTCGGCTGGCACAAGTACACCGGCTTCGATGGCGCCTGCATCTCGATCGACCGCTTCGGCGCTTCGGCACCTGGTCCGGTCTGCCTCGAGAAGTTTGGCTTCAATGTCGAGAACGTGGTAGCAACAGCTAAGTCGCTGCGGTAAGCCGGAGCCAAGAATCCCTCCCTGCCCATCTCCCCCGGCTCAAACCGGGGTTTTTTGTACAAACCCTCCATGTCCTTGGCACCCAAGACAGCTGATAGCCATAAACTCCTGAGCATAAGAACCCGCGCCATTACGATGGCCCTCTGCGTAGGAGCGCTGATATTCAGCCTCTTAGCGTGGAGGCAAGGTTTTGCCTTCTTGTCAAATGGCTCCGGTGATCTCGTCGGAGAACTGTACACAATCAATAAAACCTGCCAACCTGACGCCTACTGGCCAGGGTGGCCGATCAACCCCAATAGAACAGGGATCGCGCTTGGCAATTTTTCGCCCAATCTCGCCCTCTACCTAACACAATTTATCTCATGCAAGCTGAGCCTGGCGCTACACGGCAACAGCTTGCAGACATTTCTAGCCACAGGTATAATCCTGACTTTTTCTTTAGGCTACATTGCATGCAGAATAGCCAAGCTCAGCAGATTTACAAGCCTCTTCAGCGCCATAAGCATGGCCACAGCGCCCTGTGCCTTTTCCAGGGTAGGGCACCTTGGGCACCTTTCCCTATCACAACTATGGCCAGTCCTGCCTACGATCGCTTGCTGCATCGTGATCCTCAATGAATACAAATTGGAACGCTTATCAGGCAACTGGAAACAGGGCATTAAAGGGTATGGGCTTGGCTGCCTTTTTGGCGCCGTTAGCTTCCCAGGCCAAGATTATTATATTATTTTTGGGTCAGCCATTACCATCGCATGCGCGGCCTGGGAATGCACCCGGCCCAGATTGGATAGGGAAATGATCCATGAAGAGCAAGCAGAAAAAACAGGCTCAAAATTAAATTCCCTACCAATTTGCTCAGGATTTTTAACCGTTAATTTCCTGATGTTGCTATCTAAGATATGGCTATGGTCCATTCCAAGCTGGGCAAGCGCAGCCACAAGTCGCCTTCCATCAGAGCAATTCGCTTACGGCTTCTGGCCCTTAGCACTCGCACAATCACCGATTTTTAACGACTTGCTTCTGGAAAAATTCAAGGCCTCTTCACTACCGATTACGGAAACCCCCTTTGGCTCCTCAGGAAGCCTACTTATTCTCATTGGGACCTTAATCGCAATTTCAACACTTAGGGGGCAAAGCGCAAGACAATCGACAGAACTAGACAAAAAGGTTCAACAACTCTTAACGACTGCATCAATTATACTGATAGTTTCATTGTCAATAGCGCTTTTATGCGCGACAAGCGGCGGTCTGGGAACCCTATTTGCTACATTTGTCTCACCTCAGCTGCGCGCCCTTAATAGATTCATGCCATACATATATGCACCTTCAGTAGTGGTCATATCCCTATGGCTAGAATCCTATTTCAATAATTTAAGACAAGCTCATTCGAGCGAGAACAATCAATGAATTTAAAATTTTTTAATATAAAAAAAAGTGCGGCCATTGCTCCTCCGGCGGCAATAATTTTAATCTGGGCAACCGAGTTAGCGATGACTCCGAAAATTTGGCAAGAAATTGCCGTCACTTCAACAATCAGCCCGACTAGCCTCGCTAGCAGCTTAGGGATCAGAAAAGAACAATCAAGCAAATGCGAAAATGAGTCAAAACATCTGAAGATATGGATTTCCCCTTACCGACGTTTTCCAGAGGCCGGAGACCCCGGCAAACATGCTTCACGAGGCCTCGGAGACTATGAATACCTTTCCATTCTAAGCGGAGATCCATGCAAAAAAATTAAGGCTAACTATGGTGCATACAAAAATTCCCCAGCTGATATAGTTTTCGAGAAAGCAAGAAGTCAAGGAACTGCAGCCGAAATACTCAGCGCTAAATCCCTAGGATTTGACACTTTTGCCTTAGACCTTAACAAAGCATGGATCACGAGCGATGAGCTGAAACAGAGCTGCCAACTCTATTCAATATGCAGAATAACATCAGATAACTTTGCTATATTTAGTCTTAAGTCAGACATGGCTGGCTCGAAGGCTATCAAAGCCATGCGTCACGTACATGCAAAGCCAAGCGGGGCACCCATAGAATACGTGAAGAATCTGATGGGTTTCAGATCGAACGAGTGGTGGCCAATCGAGACTTCATTAGACGGGGAAAACCTTTGGTCATGGTCGAAAGGGTTGAGATTGGATAGATCTGTCTCGCTAGCAGGCGAAAACCTAGGCGCTATCCCGATCAACCTCGAAATAATATTAAGGCCTGCACCTGCAATTGCGAAGCTTGATTTGGTGATGAAATGCAAAAATGGTCAAGAATCTAAGAGGCTAACCGCCAGCACAACCGTACCAATCTCCACCACATTAAGGGACTGCCAACCCACAAGTATAGAAGTTGAAAGTTTTACGACGAGGGCTTCAATCACATCAAGATTGTCGAGCGATCAAATTCCACCCCTTGGGCGAAACGACAGCAGACACAGTTTATTCGCAATTGAAGCGAAGCAACTTGAATTATCCGATTTAGCTACCTGGAGGCCTATCACTCGTTGAGGAATCTATTTCGGCGACTTTCAGGACAGATGTCACTCCTCGGCTGCCATTTAGGCAGCCTGGATCAACGGTAGAGCCAGGATTGGAATGGACTCCTCTGTTGGCTTGTTGATCCATTCTTCTAAGGGTTGAAGCCAGCAGCGGGTGGTGCGGCTGCAGCGCGTTAGATTGGCCAGGTGGGCGCTGTCGAATACATCAGCTCGCTGCGGGCAAATGGCCTTGTCGGATCAGTTGGCCCGTTGATGGGGGATTACAAATTTGATCCCGCTGTTCCGGTGCTGGTGGTTGTTCCAATCCACAAATGCCAGTACCCACTTGCAGGCTTCGCCCTTGCTGGCAAAGGGCCGGCTGGGGTAATCAGACCGATATTTGACGGTTCGGATCAGGGCTTCCGAGTAGGAGTTGTCGTCGAACACCCTAAGCGCGGAGAACGAACTCATCACTGCCATCTCCTACAGCTGGGTTTCCAGCATCGCCCCACGCAACTTCTTCGAGAATCCTGCGGTTGGGGATTGCCGTTGTCGGCATGTAGGATCAGTGAGTGCTGCACTGGTGGGCAGCCAAAGCCACTGGGGCTGCGGTAACGCTCCTTGAGACAAGCCCCCTGGTATTCTGAGAGGAGAGGCGTAAACTTTCCTGAAAGGGGCTTTGCTGAGCATACTGCTTGCGGATGGTGGAGGGTTTAAGCATACAAATCATGCTTCTCGCGTCCCACAAGGCAGACTGTGCTGCAGTAGCCGGCAACCACTCTGTGCATCTCAGGTGCCGCGACCCGTTTGGCCATAGCACAATAAGTGTGGGCCGCCACGCTCAAGCGCTTAGGTTTCCTACAGTCTGGAATAATTTGGATGTTCGAAATGCCGCCGACATTCGCCATCAACCCCAGATCAGCGGAAAACAACTGATCATCAGACTATACACAAAGCTGCAGCATCAAGTTGCGATAATTATTTATACCTGGCCGACGATAGCGGCGCCACTTTGAATACGATTTTCCTCTGCACAAGATAAGAGACTGCAATTACGGGCGCCAAGGCCATTGCCCCTGCAGAGTACTGGTCATGTCCAAAATGAACAAACACAGCTATCAGTGTCACATTCAGGAACCATATTGCCAGCCATGCCGGCAAGTAGCGCTGGAAAAAACTTACGCCCGTATTAGAAAACACAAAGCGACCCTGCATTCGAAAACTAAAAACAATCCCGGCAACGGTGGCAGTGAAATTGGCGGGTACAAATTGAAAGCCAGCCCAAATCAAACATGCATAAAGACCATAGGAAAAACCAGTGTTCATGGCGCCCACCAACAAAAAGCGCACGAATTGCTCTATCTTCATGCAGACATCCCTGCGTGCCTGCGATCCACACAATGGCTCAACGCCAAGAACAGGCGCTTCAATAAGGGTTGAACTAGCAAGGAGGCATATCTAGGAAATCCCTGGGTCAAACGAAGCTGCACAAGTTGTGCTTCTGCGAACGAATCTTCGCGGTTAGAGACCGTGATCGACCCAGGGTGCCAGCAGAACACACCCTGTACTGCGGGGCAGCGGGCTAGACGACCTAACGCCCTCAGCCGAAGAATAAGATCTAAATCCATTGCAAATCGTAAATCTTCATTCAAGCCGCCAACACTGATTACGGCTGTTCGCCTAAACACACAAGTCTCAGACTTGATCAGCCCCGGGATGAACTGAATAAGCCAACTTGCCAAGAGCGGGGGCCGTCGAGTAAACATCGCACGCCCAGCTCTGTCGACATAAGCGCAGTCACCAAAGCAGAGTGGCGCATCGGCATTTTTCTCGAGTTGCGCCACTGAGCGCGCCAAAGCACCTTCGGGGATCATATCGTCGTCTCCAATCCATGCCAAATAAGAGTTATCTGGCCCAGCTTCGCCGAAACCACGGTTAATTGATGCCGAGAGATGGCCTTTTTCTACGACTAGTTTCGCTCGAAAGCTGCTGGCTATCGTCTGAAGTGAATCCGAGGCAAAAGGCACAACCAGCACGATGTCCACTTCAATATCGGGCTGAGTACGGAGGGAATGGAGCGTCTGCTCAAGGGTCTGCAGACGCCGACCCAGTGTCGGCACCACAACCAATACACGTAGATTGCGCGAGATATTCACTCGAAACCTTCTTGGGGATTCCCCTGTCTCCGACGTAGCAGAAGCTGGATCTCACGGTATCGCGGAATAGGCAACCCTAAAGACTCCATCATTGCCCATGGCTGCCGAAGGAAGAAGTACTGAACATTGGGAATCGGCCAAACAGCATTCAAGAGCCTCAGCGCAGGAACCAGAATAGGGAATACAAGCCGATCCGACCCGACTTGCAACACCTGGAAACCAGCATCTTCTAAAATAGTTTTCACCTCCTGCACGCTGCTGTACTCGCGTACGTGCGTTGGATCGAGTACACGCCGACCATCAGGAGCCTTGCGGAAGTACCAGGCACCTCTTTTTCGAAGCACGGTTGTAAGAAATAGCATACCCCCCGGCTTGGTGATTCTTGCTAATGCTGAGGCGTAGGCTTCATCATCGGACACGTGCTCCATGACCATTGTACTTATGCAAATATCGGCCACCGCATCGGGCATTTCCGTTAAACTTTCTCCATTAGCTAGCAATGCTGGCCACTTTGTTAATCGCTGGAAGCGCTCAATACGCACCGGAGATATATCAACACCAAGAAAGCTTGCCCTTGGCGGAAGAGAATCTGTCTCCATCAACGCCCAGGCCAACTGGCCATCGCCACATCCCACATCTACCACATGCGTACCACTAGGGCTTGAAGCCAGTGCCTCACGCAGCCTTGGCGGCACACGCCGGCTGAAGAAGTGGACTGTCTGCTGGGCATGCCGCTCGAAATCGGCGTCCGGCAGTGTCTGTTTCTTGGCTTTGACGGATCGTTGTGTCACTGATTTACTTAAAGTTGGCCATCACGCACCGGTTTCCCGATATGAATATGGACTTGCTATAGAAATAGACAACCGGCACCCAAGGCAGGCGTTGTCAAGCCAGTTCATAATTACCCCCTGAAGCTTGGTAAGCTGATAAAAGACTCAGCAACACACTGCAGCATGTTACAACGGCGACAAGCGGTTGCGAGCAAGCAGGAAAGGACTGGCCACCTTTTCTCGTACAGGCTGACCTCAAAGATGTCACCGTTGTGGACTAGGCTTTGGTAACAGACATTCTTTAAATCCATCTTCTGATAGGATTTCAGAGTTTGGTGGCGTTGCTGAATCTCATTTCCAGACATGTATTAAACGTATGGCTCTCGAATAGCCAGAATACTGAGCTATTTCTGGATGCCTTGGAGATGGCCTTCTCGGTTGGCCGCAGGCCAGCGCTCTTCCATTCAGACTAGGAATGCCAATCCATAACTGCAGACCTGACTGCCAGGCTGCAGGCCTAGAATATCAAGAACTAATGACCAGGTCGAAAGCTCTCCGAGGCTAACATTCTGGTGGAACATATCTGAAGGGAAATAAAGCATGAAAAGCTGTACGTGCGCGTCTACAGCGATGACCAAGAACCCTAAATGAGCCTAGCCCGTGTCCTGTGGTGATATGGCCATGTAAGACCACATAGATATCAAGGAAGCAGAACTCCATGTGAGGACTGCACTCAAACCCAAACTCATCCCTCTCGCCGATGCGTAGTGATATCCTGGGCAGCATCTTTCCAACAAGAGGCAAACATCACAATTCTTGAACTGGCCCTCACCCTTGAGCAAGGTCATATTCTGCTTGTGAACAGCTCGATAGTACCCTCCTGCAGCTTGGGTTTCGAGTGGCTGAACTAGATCGGATGAATGGCAAGACCAGCGTCGATCTCCAGATAGACTTACTGCAACTAATCGCATGAATAGCGACCATTGTCTTGAACTCTGGTCGGTGGGTCCGACACCTCTCTATCGAGTGGATCAGCCCTTTCGCACAGGTACTTTCGGCCACAAATAAGATGTATTATTAGCGACTTTCACCAAGGTTACCAGCCTTGGGCCGACAGCTTGTGCACATTTTAATCAACCACACTTCTCCAGCAAATCTTTGCAAATGCCGCTAATCAAAACAACTTGGCGAGATGGGCGAGATGCAATTGATCAAACTCCCGGCTGATTACAAGGAATGAGGGTGAACCACTAGACCGCATGAACAGAGCAGATAAAAACTTTAAAGAATAAATTCCGTAGGCTACCAGCAGCAAGTTAGTTATAATCCCAAGTGAAAATAAACTCAGCCAACCGGGAGCTATCCGCCTCACTTCGCCCAGCGCTCCCAGCAGCATCAACGATAATGCAAAGACAATCAATGGAAGAGCTATCAATAATCCAAGACTAGCCATAATTCTCAGGCCGCTAAACTCAGCAGAAAGAATAAGACGCGCGTAATGTCGGAAAAGCTTCTTCAAACTGTACCCACTTGCTCCGGAATCACGTGAATCAGCAAATGCTGCATAAAAGACACTGCGCCTAGATGCGCTGGTAACTGAATACAAGACTGCATCTAAATAAGCCATGCCATCAATCGAAATAGCTATTGATCGCGCAAGCTCACCCCTAATGAGACGGAAACTAGAAATGATCGAATAATCTTCATTGGTAAAGATTCTCATACACAGCTTGCTCGCTCTCGAGGCAAAGTCTCTATAGAAACTAGACGTATGAACGCGAGTCGTCGACTTGACATAAAGTAGATCAAGGCCCTGATCCAGCGCTTCGATTAGAGCTTGAGCCATCATTTCGGGAGGATGTTGAAGATCCTCATCCAGCGTCAGAACCCAGTCGCCAGAGGAATAAAGAATGCCCACCGCAGTGGCAAGGTGCTGCCCACTGTTACGTGCCAGAGAGATGACCCGAACCCAGTCAAGTTGTTTGGCTGCCTCAACAAGCAAGGACTCAGATCCATCGATCGGCTCATCACAGACGAAGATCAGCTCATGCAACAGATCACGAGGGATACCACCATTGCCATCACGAATGGCCGTGCATCGCTTGATCAGACCTGGCAAGGTCTGCTGTCCAGCGTAGACAGGAACAACTACGGAGACAAGTGGACAGACCGGTTCCATTGCCAGCTCACCCACTCACTAATTGGATCATTAACAATAACCCTAGCACCATGTACAGCACCGGGGTAATGGTGCTCCGCATCAACGAGTGAATGCTCCATTAGTTTGAGCATGGGACGCTGCCTGACTGCACGGAAGAAGGAGCTACAGACATCGAACACCGAGTGATTGATGGAAGACTGAATATTCAGGCAGCCATTCGCTTCAATCAAAGCACCACCCGGCCGATCACGAACCAGCAGGGCGGCCAAACGTCGAATCGAAAGGTAATTACGCCGGGTTTCGAGACGGGCGTAGATCCCTGTGGGGCAGCGAATCTTGAGATTGCGCAGGATCACCCCTATCAGACCATGGTATCGCTGCGCCCGATCATGGTAACCATAGAGGCTAGGTAACCTCAGTATCAATCCGCGCTCGCCAAAGTTGACCAGTACGGCCTCCTCATTGCTGCGAACCAGCTGTGAATAGGGTGCTCCAAGCCTTGAGCACTGGGCCCCTAGCGAAGAAACGAAAACGAACTTGTCGAGGTCTACTGATGGAGCCAAAAGCCGGCAGAATTTATCAAAGGCCTGATACTGCTGTTCCGCACTCGCATAGGCAAGAGAGAAACCACCCTTTCCAGCACAGAATACAAGCCGCAACGGATGACAGCTTGATCTGCTCAGTACCAAGTCAAGGCACGCCTCCGCGTAGCTGTCATGGGGATGAACCCGCACATCCACAGGCAGGCTGCCACCGATATACGAAGACCGAAGCAAGGCTTGGGTCAGCTCACTCCCGACGGCGCCATTGCTGCCCACCACCAACCAATCGCGCTTAGGACCCGAAAGAAGGGTGGTCTCCATCAGGCTTGGTACTCTCTTTCCATGAACCACGCAAGCTAGCTAAACCCAATCAGCTTAAAGCCCCGAGATAGAGATGCTTAATGCACAACAAGCATGTCTTAGCTATCGCCCATGGGCTCGAAAATAATATAACCAATCAAAGAATACATCGATTCAAACCCTCTACTCAACTTTCAACCACAAAAAACCCGGGAATAAGCCCCGGGCCCTCAAGCTTCCAACGCTGAACCACTGGCCGCTCAGACCACTACTGCGGCGACCCCTGCTTTCTGCTCCGCCAGCACCTGCTCAAGCCCTTCCAGATCCTCATCAGTGATCTTGGTTTGCATTGGGCAGTGCTTGGGGCCACACATCGAGCAGAACTCGGCCTGTTTATAGATATCTGCAGGAAGAGTTTCGTCGTGATACTCGCGAGCCCGCTCTGGATCAAGCGAGAGATCGAACTGCTTATTCCAGTCGAAGGCGTAGCGGGCGCGGCTGAGTTCATCGTCGCGATCGCGGGCGCCGGGGCGATGGCGGGCAATGTCGGCAGCGTGGGCAGCGATCTTGTAAGCGATCAAGCCTTCACGCACATCTTCGGCATTGGGCAGGCCCAGGTGCTCCTTCGGAGTCACGTAGCAGAGCATGGCCGTGCCATACCAACCGGCCATCGCCGCGCCGATGGCACTGGTGATGTGGTCGTAGCCGGGGGCGATGTCGGTGACCAGGGGGCCGAGCACATAGAAGGGCGCCTCACTGCACTCCTCCATCTGCTTTTTGACGTTGAATTCGATCTGATCCATCGGCACATGGCCCGGACCCTCCACCATCACCTGGATGTCGTGCTCCCAGGCGCGGCGGGTGAGCTGGCCGAGGGTTTTGAGCTCAGCCAGCTGGGCGGCGTCGGAGGCGTCGTGCTGGCAACCCGGACGTAGGGAGTCCCCAAGGGAGAAGCTGCAGTCGTAGCGCTTGAAGATTTCGATGATGTCATCGAAATGGGTAAATAGGGGGTTCTGTTTGTGGTGATACAGCATCCACTGGGCCAAGATCCCGCCACCGCGGCTCACGATGCCGGTGAGGCGACCCTTCACTAGCGGCAGGTGCTCAATCAGCAGGCCGGCATGAATCGTTTGGTAGTCAACGCCCTGCTGGCAGTGCTTCTCGATGATGTGCAGGAAGTCGTCGGCGTCGAGCTTCTCGATGGAGCCGTGCACGCTCTCGAGCGCCTGATATACGGGCACGGTGCCGATCGGCACCGGCGAGGCATTAATAATCGCCGTGCGCACCTCATCGAGATTGACGCCGCCGGTGGAGAGATCCATCACCGTGTCGGCGCCGTATTTCACCGCTAGGCGCAGCTTGGCCACCTCCTCATCGAGATCGGAAGCATTGGGGGAGGCGCCGATATTGGCGTTCACCTTGCAGCGGCTGGCGATGCCGATCGCCATCGGCTCCAAATTGAGGTGGTTGATGTTGGCCGGGATGATCATGCGGCCCCGAGCCACCTCCTCCATCACCAACGATTCGGGCAGGTTTTCCCGCTTGGCCACATAGGCCATCTCCTCAGTCACTACGCCCTGGCGGGCGTAATACATCTGGGAATAGTTCGCGGTGCCGCGACGCTTCTCAATCCAGGCGCTACGCATGTGAGGCTGCAGATAGGGCGGGGCGCAGCCTGAGAGTGGTTTCACAATCCAATTCCACTTCCCTGCGCCGGCATGACCCGGATCAGGTTCGGAGGGTGTGATCTCAGCCCGAAGCTGCACAACTGGTTAAGGCTGGCAGCGGGGCACCCCTAGTGACCCATCCAACCTAGCTCTGCAGACCATTGAGCGCCGCGGCCACCACCCGGTGGTCGGGGTCGGCCTGGAGCTGCTGCAAAAGGGCCCGGGATTTGGCATCGCCCTGCTCCCGCACCAGGCGAGCCAGGATCTCGGCGCCGCCCACCCGCACCGTGCCATCGGCGTCTGTGATCGCCATCGAAGCCAGCTCCAGCAACCAGGCCGGATCAATGGCTGGCTGCTCAGCAAGAGCCGAAAGGATGCTGCAGCGCACCAGCCACTGCTGATCGGCTGCAAACCCATCACGCAGCAGGGGCCAGGCCCTCTCAAGGCTGTGGCTCACCAGGGAGTTAGCAGCTTCGGCCCGCACATTGGCGTCCTCATCGCCCTGCATCGCGGCCACCAGCGCCTGCCAGCCGGCCTCGTTTTGCTTCACCCCGAGGCCAGCGCAGCTGAGCGAGCGCACCATGAACATGCTCTGCTCCAGCCCGAGCAGCAGTAATGGCACGGCCTGCTCCACCGCCACCTCCCGCAAACCCACCAGGGCGGGCATGGCCCGGCTGGGGTCTCCGCAAAGGATGGCCTCACGTAGGGCCGATAGATCGGGGGAGGGATTGGTCATACATCCCCATCGTGGCGCAGGGCCGCCAGCAGCTCACGCCGTCGCCGCCGCCGCCCCACGGCACTGGTAACAAGCAGGCCGGTGCCGATCAGTAGGGCCGGCAGGGCTGGGATCCGATCGACGCCGCGGCGCTGCAGCAGCACAAGCAATGCCAGCAGGATCAAAAGGGGCGAGGAGAGGGCCAGCAACCCCCGCAGCCAGGGCCTTTGCCTCACGGGCGCCGCTCCATCCAGCGCAACAGGCTCAAGGTGAGCACGCCAATGCCCACCGGCAGGGCCGCTTCGTCCGGAGCGAAGCTGTTGCTATGCAACGGCGTGCAGCCCTGAGGCCCCGCCACCCCCAGCCGAAACATGGTGCCGCGGATGCCATCGAGCAGTTCGGCGAAATCCTCTGCTCCCAAAGACGGCTGCTCGAGCCACTGCACCTGCTGGCGGCCGAGCAGCTCCACCCCAGCATCCGCCACCAGCTCGGTGAGGGCAGGGTCGTTGTGCACGGGCGGTGAAATCACCCGATAGCGGACCCGGGCCTCGCCGCCATGGCCGCGGCAGAGGGCCTGCACCGTGTCTTCGATCCACCCTGGCAGCTGGGCGTGCACGTCGGTGTCGAGGCAGCGCACCGTGCCGAGCAGGCGCACATGGTCGGCGATCACGTTGAAAGCCTTACCGCCCTCGATCCGCCCGAAACTCACCACCACCGGATGCAGGGCATCAAGGCGGCGGCTGATCGCCTCCTGCAGACCACTCACCACCCGCGCCGCAATCCAAATGGCGTCAGTGCTCTGGTGGGGCCGGGCGCCGTGGCCGCCCTCGCCCAGCACCTCCACCTCCAGCTCACCGGCCGCCGCCGTAAGGCTGCCGCTGCGCACGCCGATCGTGCCCGCCGCCAGGCTGGGAAACACGTGCACACCAAACAGGGCTGCCACGCCGTCCATGGCGCCATCGGCCTTCATCCAGGCCGCCCCCTGGGCCGTTTCCTCAGCGGGCTGAAACAACAGCCGCACCCTGGCCGTGAACAGCTCGGGGTGGCGCTCGGCAAGCTCCGCCAGCAGGTAGGCCACCCCCAGCCCCACGGCGGTATGCAGGTCGTGGCCGCAGGCATGCATCAGGCCCTGCTGGGTGGAGGCGTAGTCGAGGCCGGTGCGCTCCTCCACAGGCAGGGCATCCATATCCACCCGCAGGGCCACCAGGGGGGCGGGCAAGCCATCAAGCCCCTGCTCTGGCCCCAACTCCGCCAGCACGCCGGTGCGGCCGACACCCTCGCGCACCTGCCAACCCCAGCGCCGCAGCTCACCTGCCACCAGGGCAGCGGTCTGCTGCTCATGGCCACTTAGCTCGGGATGGCGATGGATATGACGCCGCAACTGGATCAGCTCCGGCAGCACCTCGGCCAAGGCCTGCTCAAGCCCCAGGGCCTGCCAATTCCAGCTGCAGGGTGTTGCCGTCATTCGAGGGCCATCGTTCAGGGGGCCAAAGCGAGGAATTGCGCCAGAGCTGCCACCGGCTCGGGGGGCCAACGCCGCGTCGCAAGCAACCATTCTTGCTGCCGGTAGCGGGGATCGAGGCCGGAGGCCGCGGCCCAGTTGCTTTCGGCCTCACCGCGAGCCCCCTTCTGCCAGAGCAGGGCGGTGAGACCAGCTCGGGCATCAGCAAACAGGGGATAGCGGCGGATCAGGTTGCGCAGCTGCCGCTCGGCCTCAGCGCGATCGCCCAGCTGGAAGGCCGCCAGGGCGGCACTGGAGCGGGCCATGGCAAAGCCTGGCCTAGCTAGGGAAGCGGCTTCAAAGCAACGGCGCGCCTCCTGCCAGTCACCCAGGGAGCCCTGCACGTTGCCGAGGTTGTAGAGGGCCGAGGCGCGCGGTTCACCCTCATCGCTGGGGGCGCGCTCCAGGATCCAGCGATAGTCGGCTTCGGCGGCAGCCCACTGGCCCAGGGCCTCCTCGGCTGTGCCGCGATTGAGGTGGGGATCGGGGCTCTCGCCGTCGAGCTGCATCGCCTTGGTCTGGTCAGCAATAGCAGCGCGGGGATCGCCCAGGGCGAGCTGCACATTGCCGCGATTACTCCAGGCCGCCGCATCCTCCGGGGCCACCTCCAGCACCTGGTTCCAGAGGGGTAGAGCCTCATCAAAGCGCCCCTGCCGGCTGGCGCTGAGGGCCTGATCAAATAGCTGGGGCAGCAGCAGTTGCAGGCCCAGCAGCAAGGAAAACAACGTAGGAATCATTGTTGGCTGCTGGTCATGCGGCCGCATTAGCCGGCCAGCCCAGGTGGTTGCGGCCCGCCGGGGTAACCAGCCGGCCCCGGGGGGTGCGCTGCAGAAAACCCAGCTGCAACAGGTAGGGCTCCACCACCGCTTCGAGGGTGGAGGAATCTTCGCCGAGACCGGCAGCCAGGGTGTCGAGGCCCACGGGGCCGCCGCCGTAGCCCTCGAGCATCAAGGTGAGCAAACGCCGGTCACTGGCATCGAGGCCGCGGTCGTCAACGCGATGCAGGCTTAGGGCCTCCGCAACTAGGGGCGCTCCGATGCGGCCATGGCCCCGCACCGATGCCACATCGCGCACCCGACGCAGCAGGCGATTGGCAATGCGGGGGGTGCCGCGACAGCGGCGGGCAACTTCCAAGGCGGCCCCACCCTCCAGCTTGATCTGGAGCAGGCCAGCAGCCCGCTCCACAATTTGCTGAAGCTCATCGAGTCCGTAGAACTCAAGCCGCTGAATCAGGCCGAAGCGATCCCGCAGCGGTGAACTCAGCGATCCGGCCCGAGTGGTGGCGCCAACAAGCGTGAAAGGGGGCAGATCCAGGCTGCGGGTGCGGGCCGTCGTGCCCTTACCCACGGTGAGATCGAGGCGGTAATCCTCCATCGCTGGATAAAGAATTTCCTCAGCCACCCGGTTGAGCCGATGAATCTCGTCGATGAACAGCAGCTCATGGGGCTGCAGGTTGACCAGCAGGCCAACGATGTCGCGAGGGCGCTCTATGGCCGGGGCGCTGGTGATGCGGCAGCGCACGCCCAACTCCTCAGCCAGCACCAAAGCCATGGTGGTTTTGCCCAGGCCCGGTGGGCCGTAGAGCAGCACGTGGTCGAGGGCCTCTTGGCGGGCGCGGGTGGCCTCCACCGCGATGGCCAGCACCTGCTTGAGCTCGCTCTGGCCGATGTAATCGGCAAGGCGCTTGGGACGGAGACTGTCCTCCCGGGGCAGGCCACTGGCTACAGAGGGGAGCTCCTCGAGCACGGGAGCGGGATCCACAAGACGCGCTGGTGGCTCGTCGCGGCTGGGGCGGCCGCGGGGCGCCGAAGATCCCGAGGAGACGATGGCCATGCAGCGAGGGTACCGGGGGCTCCCTAGGGTCGGGAGATCAAGGGGACGGTTGCGGAGCAGCGATGGCCAAGGGCGGGGGCAAGAAGAGCGCTAAGGCCCAGCGCGATGCCGCCAACAAGCTGCTGGCTGACAACCGCTTTGCCCGGCATCAATACGAAATTCTGGAAACCCTGGAGTGTGGCCTGGAGCTATTTGGCACCGAGGTGAAGTCGATCCGGGCCGGGCAATCAAACCTGCGCGATGGCTTCTGCCTGATTCGCAAGGGAGAACTGCAGCTGCACAACGTGCACATTTCGCCCCACAGCCATGCCAGCGCATTTTTTAACCACGAGCCGTTGCGGGTGCGCAAATTGCTGGCCCACCGCCGCGAAATTGACAAATTGCGGATTGGCCTAGATCAAAAAGGCCTCACCCTGATTCCCCTGAACCTGCATCTCAAGGGCTCCTGGATCAAGTTGACAATCGGTCTGGCCAAGGGCCGCAAGCTGCACGACAAGCGTCACGAGGAGCGGCGCAAGCAGGACATCAAGGACGCCAAGGCCGCAATCGCCCGGCTCTGAATTGGGGGGCCGGAGCGCTCGACCTACCCGCCCATATGCCTCCCGGATTCCGTACAACTTTCACTGAACCCGGGAGATGCCCAACACCCCACCCCCTCGCTGGAGTCAGTTCACTGGCGGTGGCACGGGCGGTGGTGGCGCGGCGGCGGGCTGTTCGAGCACTGCCGGAGCCTGGGGAGGCTCTGGCTGGGCCGCCGGCGCCTGCGGTGAGGGTTCGGGGACGGCCACCGGCGGCGTCTCGACAGGGGGCGGATCGGCCCGCAACGACAGGGTGATCAGAGCCGGCGCCACGCCCTCGTTGGTCACCAGCAACTGCACTGGGGAGTTCTTTTGCACCCCCAAACTGACCACCCGCAGGGGCCCCTTGGCTTCCAGCAGCTCGCCATCGGCACCAAACACACTCATCTGCATCAAGGGCGAGCCGTTCACGCCCAGCACCAGGCGATAGCCCGGCGGCAACCGCACCGGGAACAGCCGGGCACCACCAGCCTCCACCTGAGCTGAAATCACCTGGGTTGCCTGGGCCTGGGCCTGAATCGCCTCGATCTGCACGTTGGCCAGGCCCTGCTCCGCCGCGGCAAACCACAGCTGGCGAAATGGCTCGGCAGGGATGTCAGCGCCGGGGCGGCCGGGCAGCAGGCTCTGGGCACTGCCCGACACCAGCTGGCGCAACACCGCCGAGCTGAGTCCCTGGCTAACCAGGGCCTGCTGACGCTTCTCCCAGTCACCGTTTGTGTAGGAACCCAAGCGGCGCCGAATCTCGAGGGGTAGCTGCTCCACCCGAGCCAGCCACTCCTCTGCAAGCTCATTCCAAACCTTGCGCAGAGGGGAGTCGTCGAGGGAATCGCTGGGCAGGCGGCCGCCCCGCTCTGGAAACTGGGCCAGCAGGCTGGCATCCACCAACTTCAAGAACCAGCCCCGATCCACCTGCATAGCCCTCAGCCGGTTAAGCAGCTGCTGGCGCTGATCCACCTCCGCCGGCGGCAGGCTGTTGGGCAACTGCAGGGCCGCATCAGGAATGGGCATGGTCAAGCGACCGCGGCTCAGCCACCACCAGCCCAGGGCAGTGCCCACGACCGCCGACAGCACCAGGGCAATCACCACCGGCCAGACGCCGCCTTCAGCGACCTCCTCGCGCTCCTCCAAGCGGCTACGCAACGAGGGCGAAGGCGGCTGGGGCGGCTCCAGTGCGGGTTCAGCAGGAGCTTCAGGTGCTGCGGGTGCTGGTGCTGCGGGTGCTGGTGCTGGAGGTGCTGGTGCTGGAGGTGCAGGTGCGGGAGGTGGTGGGGGCACCAGGGCGACGGTGCGGTCGGCGCGGGGCACCGGACCGGTGCTCTCTGGCATGGGTATGGCCTGAAAGGCAGCCAGGGCCTGGAAGGCGGAAGCGAAGCGCTCGCCGGGCTGGCGCTCCAGCAAGCGGCCGATTTGAGCCTGCAAGGCCGGTTCAGCCGTGAGGGCCGCCGGCCAGCGCCAGTCCATGGTGACCGGATCCAGTAGCCGGCCGGGCTCCTCGCCGCTGAGCAGCACCAGGGCCACCACCCCAAGGGCGTGCAGGTCCATCCAGGGCTCGGGATCGGCGACCCGAACCCGCTCGGGTGGGGCGTAGCCCGGGGTAGCGGCGGCCGTGCCTGCCACCAGGCCGAAATCGAGCAAGACCGGCAGCCCGTCGCTGTCGCGGCGCAACAGGTTGGCGGGGCTGAGGTCGCCGTGCACCAGCGCCTGGCTATGCAACACGGCCAGCACCGGCAGCAGCTGGCGCAGCAGCAGCAGCACCTCGCCGGCACCGAAGACCAACTGGCGCTCGGCACGGGCCTGCAGCAGCAGTTGGTAGGTACGGCCGGCCTGCCATTCGCGCACCAGCCACAAACCCTCCTGGGCCTGAATGGCCGCCCCGAGCCGGGGCACCTGGGGATGGAGCAGCCCCTGCAGCTGGCCCCAGAGCTGGCGCGCCCGAGCCGGGTCGATCGCTGGGCCCAGCAGCCGCAAGGCCATCGGCGCCTCGGCGGCTAGCTGATCGCTAGCGCGCCAGAGTTCCCCCTGGGGAGCCTCTGCCGGCGGGGCGGAGCTGAGGCGTTGCTCGAGCCGGTAGCGCTCGCCGATCAACTGACCCACCTGCACCGCCATCAGCCCACCTCCAGCGAGGGCCGCAGGGGTTGGTGTAACCCCTTGCCCACCAGCCAATCGGCTTCATAAAGCCGAGATCGGTAGCGATCGCCGCTATCGCACAACACGGTCACGATCGTGTGACCAGGACCAAGCCGCCGGGCCGTTTCCACCGCCGCGGCCACATTGATGCCCACCGAGCCGCCCAAAAACAGGCCCTCCTGCCACAGCAGCTGATAGATCGTCTCGAGCGCGGTCTGGTCGTCGATGCGCACTGCATCATCGATGGGAGCACCCTCCAGGTTGGCGGTAACGCGGCTGTTGCCAATCCCCTCGGTAATCGAACTTCCCTCACTGACCAGCTCACCCCGGCTGGCCCAGCTGTGTAGGGCACTGCCGTGGGGGTCGGCCAGCACGCAGCGCACGGCTGGGTTCTGCTGCTTCAAATACAGGGCAACCCCGGCATAGGTGCCGCCGGTGCCAGTGGCCGCCACCCAGGCATCCACCGCCCCATCGGTTTGCTGCCAGATCTCCGGGCCGGTGGAGTTGAAGTGAGCGCGGCGGTTAGCCAGGTTGTCGAACTGGTTGGCCCACACTGCCCCTGGCGTTTCGGCGGCGATACGGCCCGAAAGCCGCACGTAGTTGTTGGGGTCGCGGTAAGACACCGCCGGCACCGTGCGCACCTCGGCGCCAAGGCTGCGCAGCAGGCCGATCTTCTCAGCCGACTGGGTGTCGGGAATCACGATCAGGGCCCGGTAGCCGCGGGCGTTGCAGAGGTGGGTGAGGCCAATGCCGGTGTTGCCAGCGGTGCCTTCCACCACCGTGCCTCCAGGCTGCAGCAGCCCCTGCTCCTCCGCCTCCAGCAGGATGCCCAGGGCGGCGCGATCCTTCACCGACCCCCCAGGATTCATGAACTCGGCCTTGCCGAGGATCTCGCAGCCCGTTTGCTCGCTCAGGGCATTGAGCCGGATCAGGGGCGTGTTGCCAACGGCGCCCACGAACCCTGAAGTGATGCCGGCCATATCCGCGTGCAATGCGTGGCGGGATCGTAGGCAAGGTCCCTAAGGTCGGGCCTGAATTAGCCCCAGATTGGCGGCAGCGGCATGGGGCAGGAGCTGAAGGCGCGCTATGCGCAGGTGCGCCAACGCAGCCTCGAGCTTGTGGCTCCCCTGCAGCCCGAAGACGTGTGCCTGCAGGGCATGGCCGATGCCAGCCCGCCCAAGTGGCACCTGGGCCACACCACCTGGTTTTTTGAGCAGTTTGTGCTGCGCAGCCCCGTGTCGCCAGAGGCCTGGGGCTTTCTTTTCAACAGCTATTACGACTCAGTAGGAGCCCGCCACCCCCGGCCCCAGCGGGGCCTGCTCAGCCGGCCGGCCCTGGCCGAGGTGCTGGCCTGGCGGCAGCGGCTGGATGGGGCCCTGCTCAGCCTGCTGGAGCAGCTGGAGCCGGGCGATCCCCGGCTGGAGCTGGTGGAACTGGGGCTGCAGCACGAGCAGCAGCACCAGGAGCTGCTGCTGATGGACCTGCTGGATGGCTTCAGCCGCAACCCGCTCGAGCCGGCATATGGCCCAGAGCCGGAGGCTGCCTATCAAGCGAGCGTTGCCCAAGAGCCCACCTGGCTGCAGCACGAGGGGGGGCTGGTGGAGATCGGCCATCCAGGTGGCAGCTTTCATTTCGACAACGAGGCGCCCAGGCACCGCCAATGGCTCGAACCCTTTGCGCTTAGCTCCCGTTTGGTGAGCAACGGCGAATTTGCAACCTTCATTGCCGATGGCGGCTACAAGAGGCCGGAGCTGTGGATGAGCGAGGGCTGGGCGGTGGCGCAAGCCCGAGGCTGGCAGGGACCGCGCTACTGGCGCGACGGCGACGAGGAGTTTTCACTGGCGGGGCGTCAGCCGCGGCGCCCCGAGTTGCCGGTGCGGCACCTGAGCTGGTTTGAAGCCGATGCCTACGCCCGCTGGGCGGGTGCCCGGCTGCCGGGCGAAGCCGAATGGGAGCTGCTGGCACCCCAACTTGACCAGGCCTTCGGGGTGCTCTGGCAGTGGAGCGCCAGCCCCTACCGGCCCTATCCGGGCTTCGCGCCAGCGGCCGGGGGGGTAGGGGAATACAACGGCAAGTTCATGAGTTCCCAGATGGTGCTGCGCGGCAGCTGCTTCCTCACCCCGCCTGGCCACGAACGGCTCACCTACCGCAACTTCTATCCACCGGCGAGCCGCTGGCTGGCCGGTGGCCTACGCCTAGCCCGCGATGGCGGCTGACATGCAACTGATCGACCTCCACCCCGAACCGGCCGACATGCGGCGGCTGGTGCGCGAGGGCATGGCCCAGCAACCGCGTCAGCTGCCGGCCTGGCTGCTGTACGACGCCGAAGGCTCACGGCTGTTTGAGGCGATCTGCGAGCAGCCGGAATACGGGCTCACCCGCACCGAAACTGCCCTGCTGGAAGCGCGGGCGCCTGGGCTGGCGGCGGCCCTTGGGGAAGGGGTGCTATTGGAGTTTGGCGCCGGCAATGCCCGCAAGGTGGGGCCCCTGCTCGAGGCGCTGCAGCCACCGGCCTATGTAGCCCTCGACATCAGCGCCGATCATCTTCAGCAGAGCTGCGTGGCCCTGCAGGCGCGCCACCCGGCAGTGCCCGTGCTCGGCATCTGTTGCGACTACAGCGCCCTGCGGCAGCTGCCCGAGCACCCCTTACTCAGCGGCCAGCGGCGCTTGGGTTTCTATCCAGGCAGCTCAATCGGCAACTTCAGCCCCGAGGAAGCGCAGGCGCTGCTGCAGCAGCTGGGCCAACTGCTGGGCCCTGGCGCCAGGCTGCTGATCGGCATCGACCAGCCCAAAGCCGTGGCACGGTTGGAGGCCGCCTACAACGATGCCGCCGGCGTGTCGGCGGCCTTTGCCCGCAACCTGCTGATACGGCTCAACCGCGACCTGGCGGGCAGCTTCAACCCCGACGCCTTCGCCTACTCCGCCCGGTGGCAACCCGAGCACAGCCGCATCGCCATGGCCCTGGTGAGCCGCGAAGCGCAAACCGTGCAGCTGGCGGGGGAGGCCTGGAGCTTTGCGGTGGGCGAGCCGCTGATCACTGAGTACAGCGTCAAGTACGACCCGGTGGCCTTCCTCGCCCTCGCCGCCCGCGCCGGCTGGCGGGGCGCTGGCCGTTGGAGCGATCCGGCCGACGACCTTTCGCTGCACCTGCTGGTGACGGCAGACTCCTGACATCAGGTAGGAGATCCATGGGTCGTGAAGAGCAACGGGCCACCATGCGCCAGGTGCGCGAGGGCCTGATCACCGAGCTGGAGGAGCTGTATAGGGGCGCCTTTGATCGCATCGGCAGCCAGGACCTAGGCGAAGGGGCAATCGCCCGACTCACCCAGCTGCTGCTGCGCTCCCGCGAAGCGGCGATCACACCGCTCCAGCAAGAGATCGAGGCGCCATTGATCACCACGCCCGCCGGGCAGCCCGCCCCGTGAGCTGGCTCGACGAGCTGGAGGCGCAGCTGGATCAGCAACTTGCGGCCTTTCTCGCCGCCAACCCCAGCCAGGAAGCCCTGCTTGGCGAGCAGGAAGCGCGGGATCGCCAGGCCCGACTGGTGGGGCAGCGGCGCCAGTTGCAAAGGCAGGCGGAACAGGAGCGCCAGGCCCTGCTGCAATTGGCCGCTGAAATCCGCTGCTGGCAGGAACGGCTTGCCAAGACCCGCGCCGCCGGCGCCACAGCCCTGGCCGAGCGGGCTGAAGCCCACCAGCTGGGCCTGATGGAACAGGGCCGGCTGCGCTGGCAACGCCTCGGGGAACTGGGGGTGAGCTTCGCGGCCGTGGAGCGCGATCTGCGCGAACTGGAGAGCCGTCCCCGCCCGCCAAAGGCCTCCAGCCTGGAGCAGGACTGGGCCAGCTTCGAGGCCGAACAGGCCTTGGAGACGTTGCGCCGGCGCCAGGGCTGAAAACAAAAGCAGAGCTACGCCGGAGTCTCCTGTCGTGTCGCTCCACCGTTCGACGCGTTCCAAGCCCGAGCCCTGCTGTATTCCGTACAGGCTGTACAGAATCCTGGAGAGCCCACAATCACAGCCGCTGACGCCCAGCCCAACCACCTGCCGCCATGGGTTTTCTGTTGTCCAAACTGCTGCCGTTGCTGCTCTACCCGCTGGGTCTAGGGCTGCTGCTACAACTCCTGGGCCTGGCTGCGGCGGCCAAAGGCAGTGAGCAAGGCAGTCGCCGGCGACGTCAGGCCAGCCTCTGGCTAAGTGGCACGGGGGTGGGACTGATCTGGCTGTGTGCCATGCCGCTCAGCAGCCGCCAGCTGATCTGGGGCTTGGAGGATCGGGCGGCGGCGCTCACCCCGCGGCAGCTGCCCCGTGCCGACGCGGTGGTGGTGCTGGGCGGCGGCTTGCGGCCGGCCCTGCCACCCCGGCAGGGTGTCGAAGTGGCGGAAGGGGGCGACAGGCTGCTGCGCGGCGTGCAACTGGTGCGCAGGGGCCTGGCTCCCCTGCTGGTGACCAGCGGTGGACGGGTGAGCTTCACGGGCCATGATCCCGCCCCACCTGAAGCGCTCTGGGCAAGGGATCTGGCCCAGGAGCTAGGGCTGCCAGCCGATCGGATCCTGATCAACCCCGGCTCCCGCACCACCGCCGAGGAGGCTCGCGACATCGGCGCCCTGGGCCGGCGGCGGGGCTGGACCCGGGTTCTGCTGGTCACCAGTGCTTTTCACATGCCCCGCTCTCTGGCCACCTTCCAGCGGCGCAGCGGCCTGACGGTGGTGCCGGTCGCCTGCGACTACCAGCTGCCGGATCGTGCCCACTACGGCAAACCCACCTTGGGCAACACGCTCAAGAGTTTGTTGCCCGACGCCGAAGCGCTCTACCTGAGCACCTTGGCCCTGAAGGAGCACTTGGGGCTGGCGATCTATCGGCTACGGGGCTGGAGTTGATCGAGCTGGCTTGTGGTAAGGCCTGTTGACCTTCAAGCCTTTTGGCGTTCAAGCCTTTGGGCGTTCAAGCCTTGGGCGCCGGGGGCACCAGGCTGACGCCATCGGGTGGCGGAGTGGGATCGGGATCGGCGATCAGCATGTGCTGCAGCACGATCTCGGGACGTTCACTATCCCGCCAACGAATTCGGTAGGCGGGCATCTTGGTGCCACGGCTGGTGGTCTGCTCCACCGGCTCCATCACCCAGCCCCGGCGCGAGCGACCCTGGGGGTTGCGCTTCACCACAGCATCCGCGTGTTTGAAGCGAAAACCAACGCGCTCGCCACTCATGGAATCGCTGACCCCGGATGGGGGAGATTGCCTACTAGAGGGATTATCCCATTGCGCCAGGCCCAACCTCCTGACGGGCCTCCGAACGCACCTCCGGACGTAAGAGGGGGAAGGCGATCACATCACGGATCGAGGGGCTGTCGGTGAGAAGCATCACCAGTCGATCAATGCCAATTCCCAGGCCGCCCGTGGGGGGCATACCCACCTCCAGTGCTTGGATGAAGTCCTCGTCAACGCCTTGCGCCTCTTCGTCGCCGGCAGCACGGCGCTCCTGCTGGGCCTCAAGCCGCTGGCGCTGGTCCACCGGATCGATCAACTCGCTGAAGGCGTTGGCGGTTTCACGGCCCACGATGAAAAGCTCAAACCGCTCCACCATGCCGGGCTTGCTGCGATGGGCTCGGGCCAGGGGTGAGTTCTCCACGGGGTAGTCGATCACGAAGGTTGGCTGGATCAGATCCGCCTCCACTCGCTGCTCGAAGGCCTCCACCAACAACCGGCCGACGGAATCGGCCAGGGCTGGCACCTCCAGCCCCTGGGCTCCCATGGCTGCAGCCGCTGCCTCTCGGCTATCAAAAGAATTGAAATCAAGGCCGGTGGCGGCTTGCACCAACTCGTGCATGGTGGCCCGCCGCCAAGGGGGCGCCAGGTCGATGTCGGTGCCCTGATAGCTGATCTCGGTGCTACCGCACACCTGTTGGCATACGTGGGCAATCAGCTGCTCAGTGAGCGCCATCATGTCGGTGTAGTCGGCATAAGCCTGGTAGATCTCCACCGAGGTGAACTCGGGGTTGTGGCGGGTGCTGATCCCCTCGTTGCGAAAGATGCGCCCCAGCTCGTAGACCCGCTCAAAGCCGCCCACTACCAGCCGCTTGAGGTGCAGCTCGGTGGCGATGCGCAGGGTGAGGGGTAGATCGAGGGCGTTGTGGTGCGTCTCAAACGGGCGAGCATCAGCACCACCGGGCACGCTCTGCAGCACCGGCGTTTCGATCTCCAAAAAGTCGCGCTCATCGAGCCAGCGACGCATGGAGCTCACCGCCACGGCCCGGCGCCGGAAGGTTTCGCGGGTGTGGGGCGACACGATCAGATCCAAGTAGCGCTGGCGGTAGCGCTTCTCCACATCCGCCAGGCCGTGCCACTTATCGGGCAGGGGCTGGAGGCTCTTGCAGAGCATGGTCCAGCCCTTGACCTTCACCGAAAGCTCACCGCGATCGGTGCGGCGCAGGCTGCCCTGCACGCCGATCAGGTCACCGGCATCCACCAAAGAAGTGAGGTGAGCGAAAGCCTCGGGGTCCTCCGGCATGGACGCCTCGAGGGTGGGCTTCTCAATAAACAGCTGAATCGGACCGGTTTCATCAGCCAGGGTGAAGAAGGCGAGCTTGCCCATCACGCGGCGAGTCATCACCCGGCCTGCCACGGCCACTTCCAGTTGCCGCTCCTCTCCGTTGGCTAGGTCGACATGGTCCTGCTGCAAAGCCGCCGTGCGGTGGCTGGGCTCAAAGCGCAGGCCGTAGGGACCCTGGCCGAGGGCGGCTAGGGCGGCGGCTTTCTCCAGACGGGTCTCGCGCAGATCCGACAAGGCAGACAGGGGACTGAATCGGCCCATCCTGCAGGAGCGCTAGCCGTTTGCAGCCAGGCTTGCTTCCGCCATCCGCTGGGAGGCGTAGCCAGTGCCGCGAACCGTGAGGATCAGCTCCGGATTGCGGGGGTCGGGCTCGAGTTTGCCGCGCAGGCGAGCTACGTACACGTCCACCACCCGCAAGTCGGCGGCGCGGCGGGGGGGATAGCCCCAAAGCTGCTCAAGGATTTCGGCCCGGGGCACCACCCGACCCGGTTCTCGGAACAGCAGCTCAAGCAGGCTGAATTCGGTGTAGGTAAGCCCGATGCGCTCGCTGTCGCGGGTCACTTGGCGGCGGTTGGTGTCCACCACCAGATCACCCACCCGCAGCACACCGCTGCCGCTGGGCACCTCGCGAGGCTCGGCAGAGGCTGAACCGCGGCCAACCCGTCGCAAAATTGTGGCGATGCGGGCTTCGAGCTCCTTGGGGCTGAAAGGCTTGGGCAGATAGTCGTCAGCCCCGAGGTCTAGGCCCGACACCCGCTCGGCGATTGCATCAAGGGCCGAGAGGAAAATGATCGGCACGCAGGATTCAGCCCGCAGCCGGCGGCAAACCGCAAAGCCGTCCAACTTGGGCAGCATCACATCGAGCACGACGAGATCGGGCTGCTCTTGGTGAAACAGGCTGAGGGCTTCCTCGCCGTCCTCAGCGCAGATCACCCTGTAGCCAGCCAGCTGCAAGCGCATCACCAGCACCCGGCGCACGGCGGCTTCGTCATCTACCACCATCACGGTGGCTTTGGGCTCGACCGGGGCAGGCCCCAGGGAATCGGAGAAGGCGTCTGAAATGGGCCTGTCCTCCGAAGGCATGGGCGGTGCGCCGGGATGAAGAATCGTAACCATACCGCTCGATGCCCCCTGGGGTCACCCCCAACGGGCTCGGGAGTAGCGGTTCCACTCGTCAGCCGCAGCAGTCAAGGCCGCATCACTGGCCACCTGGCCAAGCATGGCGCGCTGCAGCTGGGTGTACACAATCGCCTGCAGTCGTTTCACCCCCGGGCTCGCAGGCACCAGCACCCTGGCCTGGCGAAGAGCCTGGGCCGACAGCAACCGGGCCCGCTGAACCAGGGCCTCTTGCGCCCCAGCCCCAGCCCCAAGAGCAGTAGCAGTCGCCAGGCTGGCCTCCAGCTGCTGCAGGGCTTGCCGGTTGGAGGGCAGCACCCGCGCCTGCTCGGCGAAGGCCAACTGGTTGGGGCCATTGGTGAGAAATAGGGCGAAGCGGGCCGCTTCGGCCGCCAGGACGCTCTGCTTGGGCACCACCAGATTCATCACCGCCACGTTGGCCTCAGCGCTGGCACCCGTGAGCGGCGCAAAGGGTGCCGTGACCGCTGCAATGCCGGGAGCATTGGTCTGCAGGTTGCGCAGGAAGTCGGGGCCCGTGGCCACCTGGGCCAGGTCGCCCGATTGGTAGAGCTCGATGGCTCTCCGGTAGCCCTGGCTCACCACCTCCCGCGGCAGCAGACCGCGACGGTAGAGGTCACTCCAGAAGGCAAAGGCACGCCGCCCTGCGGGGCTATTAAAGGCGGCTCGTTGCTCCCCATCCAGCAACTTCACCCCCATCTGCACCAGGGTCTCGAGCAGCTCGGCGGAGTCGTCGGGCACCACGGTGACAAACAAGGCGTAGCGGCCCGTGCGGCGGCGCACGGCCTCGGCAAAGGCCGGCACCTGGTCCCAGGAAGCCGGTGGGGCGCTGTAGCCGGCCCGCTCAAGCAGCCGGCGGTTGGCCATGGTGATCCGCGCGGTCAAATACCAAGGAATGGCAAATTGCTGGCCCCCCTGCCCCTGGCGGCCTGCCTCCCAGATCGCTGGCAAATAGGCATCAGCAGCCCCCTCCGGCAGCACATCACTTAGATCAAGCAGCCCCCCCTTGCTGGCCAGGTTGGCCGCGAAAGGGGGGTTGAGATTCACCAGGTCCGGGGCGGTGCGGGCAAACACAGCCGCCAGCAACTTGCGCTCTACCGAGCTCCAAGGCACGTCGGTCCAGCGCACCTGCAACCCGGGGTTCTGGCCCTCCCAGGCTGCGATCAGCTCCCGCAAATAGCCGTTGAACTTGGGGGCCAGGTCCAGGGTCCAGAAATTCAGCACCTGGGCCGCCGCGGAATCAGTCCCCGGACCAGTCCTGCCACAACTGCCCAGGCCCGCTGCCAGCAGGGCAGCAGCGGAGCCGCCACCAAGAAGCTCAAGGAAACGCCGCCGTGTCTGGATCAATGCCATCTACTCAGCCTCGCCCGCCCTGGATCTGCTGGCGCCAGAGCAGCAGCTGCAGGGAGCAAAGCAGCGGTGCCAGCAGGGCCGTGAGCAGGGTTTGGGCCAGCCAGGTGTGCAATGCGGGCTCAAGGGGCCAGGGGCCCAGCAACCGGCTCTGCAAAATCAGGCTGCCGCCAAGCAGGGCCGCACCCAACAGGGCCAGCAGGCCAAGACTGAAGCTGCGCTCGATCGGCGGCCCCTGGCGGCCCAGCCGGCCCCACCACCAGCCCAGCAGGGCCAGGGCAGGAATCTGCGTAATAGACCCGGGGTGCAAAGCATCAAGCAGCAGTCCCAGCCCAGCCCCAGCCAGGGCGCCGGAGAGGGGTCCATCGGCCAGGGCCCAGGGCAGCAGCCAAAGCACGGACCAAGCCGGGGGAATGCCCGCCAGCTTTAGGGGCCCGGGCGCAGCAAGCACCAGCCAGGGCACTACTAAAGCCGTAGCCACACACCAACCGTGGCGGGCCAGCCGACTCATGGCAGCCGCACCTGCACCCAGTCGACCGCCTCAAGCGGAGCACTCAGCTGCACCACGGCCTCGGTCGCCGGTACGGCCCGGTCGTCGACCGACTGGATCACACCCACCGTGAGGTTGGGAGGCACCAGGGTGCTGGCGGGGGAGGTGACGACCACATCCCCCGGGCGCACGCCTGGATCCTTCTCCAGAAAGCGCAGCAAGGGGCGGCTGGTGCCAATTCCCGTGAGCAAACCATGGCGCCGAACCCGTCCCACCCAGACGCCAACCCGGCTGCCGGGATCGGTTAGCAGGGTGACGCTGGCAGTAGTGGGAGTAACGCCGGCAATCCTGCCAATCAGCCCCCCCGGCGCCGTCACCGCCATGCCGGGCCGTAGGCCCTGCAACTCGCCGCGGCCAATCACGAGCTGCTGCCACCAGCCCCCTGTCTGGCGCGAGATCACTGCTGCCGCCAATTCGCGGCCCCCCTGACCCTGCAGCTCGAGCAAGCTGCGCAGCCGTCGGTTGTCGGCATCCAGCTGGCGCAAGCGGGTTTGATCGTTGAGAGCCTGGCCGCTACGCACCCACTCACCCTGGGCACTACCGGGCCAGAAAGGCCTGCTCAACAGGGCGTAAGCATCAGTAAAACCCACTCCTTTGCTGAGCCGCACGGCCAGCAGGGCCAGCACCAGCAAGGCCCAGGGCCAGGCCTGAACTACAGCGCCCAGGGCGGGAAGGCGAAGCCTGCGGCCGGCCTGCATCGGGATCAGGCGGTCTGACGCACGAAGTCAGGGGTGTCGAGCACGCGCTGCAGCCGCTTGTAGTCCTCAAGCACCATGCCGCAGCCGTTCACCACGCACAGCAGCGGGTCTTCTGCCACATGGGTAAGGATGCCGGTCTCGTGGCTGATCAGGTCGGTGATGCCGCGCACTTGGGCACCACCACCGGCCAGCATGATGCCGCGATCGACGATGTCGGCGGCCAGCTCAGGCGGCGTGCGCTCCAATGTGCGCTTAACGGCTTCCACGATCACGTTGAGGGGTTCGGCCATGGCCTCGCGAATATCGCCGGCGCGGACGTTGATGGTGCGGGGCAGACCGGAGAGCAGGTGCAGGCCGCGCACATCCATGGAGGTGTTGTCGTGGGCATCGTCAGGGAAGGCGGAGCCGATGCGGATCTTGATGTCCTCGGCGGTGCGCTCGCCCACCACCAGGTTGTGCACCTTCTTGAGATAGACGCCTATGGCGTCACTGAGTTCGTCGCCAGCCACCCGCACCGACTCGCTCAGCACGGTGCCGCCCAGGCTGAGCACGGCCACTTCAGTGGTGCCGCCACCTATATCAACAATCATGGTGCCCACCGCCTCGGTGACGGGCAGGCCCGCGCCGATGGCGGCCGCCACCGGCTCATCAATTAGGTGCACCTCACGGGCGCCGGCCAGGCCGGCTTCCCGCACAGCACGGCGCTCCACACCTGTAACTCCACTGGGGATGCCGATCACCAATCGGGGCGCCACGATGCCGCGGCCTTCATTGGCCTTGCGAATAAAGGTTTTGATCATCTGCTCGGCGGCGTCGAAGTCGGCGATCACGCCGTCACGCAGGGGCCGCACGGCGCGAATGTTGCCGGGGGTTCGGCCCAGCATCATCTTGGCCTCATCACCCACGGCCAGGGGCACACCCCGCTCCAGATCCATGGCCACCACAGAGGGCTCCTGGAGCACGATGCCTTTGCCCGACACGAAGATCAGGGTGTTGGCGGTGCCCAGATCAATACCGATATCGCGCGAAAACTGGAAACGACGGAAAAACACGGACGCCCGGCCTGCAAGGGCCGAATCATACGAGGGTGTTACAGACGGCTCTAACGGTGGAACTGATGAAAGGTGGCAGCCGAACCGGGTGCCGCATCATTGATCCATCAGCAACAGGAGACATCAACCATGGGCGTGAATTCCATCACCCTTGTCGGCCGGGCCGGCCGCGACCCCGAAGTCCGCTATTTCGAATCAGGCAGTGTGGTGGCCAACCTCACCCTCGCCGTCAACCGCCGCAGCCGTGACGACGAGCCCGACTGGTTCAACCTCGAAATCTGGGGCAAACAAGCCCAGGTAGCCGCCGACTATGTCCGCAAAGGGGCCCTGGTGGGCATCATCGGCAGCTTCAAGCTTGACCGCTGGACCGACAGGGCCAGCGGTGAGGAGCGCACCAAGCCCGTGATCCGGGTAGACCGGCTGGAATTGCTCGGCTCTAAACGCGACGCCGAAGGTGGCGGCGGCATGGGAAGTGGCATGGGAGGAGGCTTCGGTGGTGGCTCTCCAAGCGAGGAGGAAGTGCCCTTCTAAGCCGGGTCTGGCTCAGTGGGAATCGCGGCGCTTCTTCCAGATGCGCAGCCCCAGCCAGACGGCGCCAGCGGCCAAGGCCAGCAACAGCACCAGCTTCACAGCCTTGGCCACCGGCTCGATCCACTGCTCCACATTTGTGTAGCCCTCACCCAGGGCCAGGCCCGCCAAGGTGAGCGATAGGGTCCAGATAAGGCTGCCGGCCGTGGTCCAAAGCAGGAAAGGCGCTATGGGCATCATCTCGATGCCCGCGGGCACCGATATCAAGGTGCGGATGCCAGGCACAAGCCGGCCCCAAAACACCAAAGCGGTGCCGTATTTGGCAAACCAATCGCGGCTGCGGTGCAGCTCCTTAGGGCTAATACCAATCCAGCGGCCGTGGCGCGCCAGCCATTGCTCAAGGCGCTGCTCGTTTATCAGCCGGCCAATGCCATACCAAGGCAAAGCCCCCAGCACGGTGCCGAGCAGCCCCGCCACTACTACTGGCAGCAGGGCCAATTGGCCCTGCTGCACATAAAAGCCCCCGAGGGGCATAATCAATTCGGAGGGGATCGGCGGGAAGAGGTTCTCAAGGAACATCGCCGCAAAGATCGCTCCATAACCAAGCCAGGGATTGGCCTCCACTGCCGCACCGATCAGCTGAGGCAGCTGTTGCACCAGTTCGCCAATCCCCATCGGGCTCGCCTCAGTAGCGGTAGTGATCGAGCTTGTAGGGCCCGGCTACCGGCACGTTGATGTAATCGGCCTGCTCCTGGGAGAGCTCGGTGAGCTTGGCGCCGATCTTGTCGAGGTGGAAGCGGGCCACCATCTCATCGAGGTGCTTTGGAAGCACATACACCTGCTTGGCATACTGGTCGCCCTTGGTGAACAGCTCAATTTGAGCCAGCACCTGGTTGGTGAAGGAGGCGCTCATCACAAAACTGGGATGGCCTGTAGCGCAACCCAAATTCACCAAACGGCCCTCAGCCAGAAGAATGATTTTGTTGCCGCTGGGCAGCAAGATGTGATCAACCTGAGGCTTGATGTTGTCCCAGGCGTACTGCTTGAGGGATGCCACATCGATCTCATTGTCGAAGTGACCGATGTTGCAAACGATCGCCTGATCCTTCATCTGAATCAGGTGCTCGTGGCGGATCACCTTGAAGTTGCCCGTGGCAGTCACGAAGATGTCCACATCGCCCACCACGTCATCAAGACGCACGACGCGATAGCCCTCCATTGCGGCCTGCAGGGCGCAGATGGGGTCAACTTCGGCGATCATCACCGTGGCGCCAAGACCGCGCAGGGACTGAGCTGAGCCCTTACCCACATCGCCGTAGCCAAGCACCAAGGCAACCTTGCCGGCCACCATCACATCAGTGGCGCGCTTGATGCTGTCCACCAGGGATTCGCGGCAACCATAAAGGTTGTCAAACTTGCTCTTGGTAACCGAATCGTTGACGTTGATCGCCGGGAAGGGCAGCTCACCGCTCTTCTGCATTTGATAGAGACGGGCCACACCGGTGGTGGTCTCCTCGGTAACGCCCTGAATTTCGGCGTAGATGCGGGAGTAGAAGCCAGGCTGGGCGGCCAGCTTTTGGCGAATGCTGTTGAAGAGGGCAGTCTCCTCTTCGTTAGAGGGGTTATCTAGAACTGAAAGATCGCTTTCAGCCTTCGAACCCAGCACCACGAGTCCAGTGGCATCGCCACCGTCGTCAAGAATCATGTTGGGCGTGCCGCCATCGCCCCACTCAAGAATGCGGTGGGTGAAGGCCCAATACTCATCAAGGGTTTCGCCCTTGTAGGCAAACACTGGAACGTTGGCCGCAGCAATCGCGGCAGCAGCGTGATCCTGGGTTGAAAAGATGTTGCAGCTGGCCCAGCGCACTTCGGCGCCAAGGGCGACCAAAGTTTCAATCAGAACCGCAGTCTGAATCGTCATATGCAGGGAACCTGCAATGCGCGCGCCCTTGAGGGGCTGCTCAGCGCCAAACCTGGAGCGCAGGGCCATTAGGCCAGGCATCTCAGTTTCAGCAATTGCAATCTCCTTGCGGCCAAAATCGGCCAGGCCGAGATCGGCAATCACATAGGTGTTGGTGCTGTGCAGCACGGGCGCGGAGGCCGTTGAGGCGGGTGAAGCCACCATGGGTTTTGTTGGGGTACTGCTCGCTCCCGGCTGGGAGGGCGTGGTTTGGAAATATCTGCGGAGACGCCGAGGCTTCGGGCTCGCTGAAAATGCAATCTACAAGGAGCACCTCAACTCTCGTGATCCAAGCCCCGTGATCCAAGCCCTGTGATGCAAGCCCTAAGAGATGCCGCCGCCACCCAGTCCTTCGGGCGGCAACTGGCGCTGCGTCTACCCGCTGGCAGCATCCTTTTGCTGGCAGGTGACTTGGGGGCCGGCAAAACCTGCCTGGTGCAGGGCCTGGCCGCCGGCCTCGGAATTGAGGAACCAATCACCAGCCCCACCTTCGCCCTCGCCCAGCACTACACGCTGCCGAAGGGCGGCGGGCTGGTGCACCTCGATCTCTACCGGCTGGAGCTGCCCGCCGCCGCCGACGAACTATTTGCCCAGGAGGAGGAGGAAGCTCGATCCCTAGGCGCCCTGCTGGCGGTGGAGTGGCCCGAGCGACTCAGCAGCGCACCGGCCGGCTGCTGGCAGATCCAGCTCAGCTTGAGCGACCCCTTCAACCCAGAAGCTGGACGCCTGATTGAGGTGCGTTCGCCGAGCTGATCGACCGACCGGGGCAGCTTGCTGTTTTATTTGACTAGCTAAGTCTTGGCTTAGCTAGCTGCCGCGAATGAAGGGGCCGCCGCCAACAGCGCAGCAATAATCTGGGTGTTAGCCGCCGGGAAGGGATATTCGCCCAGCTGCTCAGGCCGCACCCAGCGCACCTGCTGGGAGGCCAGCGGCTGGGGCTCGCCGCTCAACCAGGTGCAGAGATGCACCACAAAGCACAACCTCTTATGGCTGTAGGCGTGCTCCACCACGATCAGCTCCTCGCCCACCTCCACCTCAATCGCCAACTCCTCCTCCAACTCACGGCGGATCGTTTCAACGATCGGCTCACCCGGCTCCTGCTTGCCACCAGGAAATTCCCACAGCCCCCCCAGCAAACCCTCATTGAGCCGCTGATCGATCAGCACCTCACCGGCGCCGTTGCGCACCACCCCCACGCCGATCACCTGGAACGGCAACTCGCTGGGGGCATCCATCACGGCGTGGCAGCGGCATGGGCGGCAGCGTAGACAGCGCCCCGTAAACGTTTGTGGCACGGCCAATTGAGCCCGAATATTTTGGCGCCATGAGCTACCTGCCTACAGAACCCGAGGACTTCGCCAGCAAAGCCATCGACGGCTTTGTGGCTGCCCATCCCCGCCACGTTCAGCGCACCGATGGCGGCGTGATCCGCTTAGCACCGATCCCCAGCGGCCAGGTGGGTGTCGTCGTGGGCGGCGGCTCCGGCCACTATCCAGCCTTTGCCGGCCTGGTGGGCCGGGGTCTGGCCGCCGGGGCCGTTTGCGGCAACATCTTTGCTTCGCCCTCGGCAGGTCAGGTGCTGCGGGTGGGATCGGCCGTGGAACGGGGAGCAGGCCTGCTGCTGAGCTTCGGCAACTACGCCGGAGACGTGTTGCACTTCACGCTCGGAGCCGAAAGGCTGCGCCGCCAGGGAATCGACGTGCGCATCGTGACGGTCACCGACGACATCGCCAGCGCCCCCATCGACCAACCAGAACTGCGGCGTGGCATCGCCGGTGGCTTAGTTGTGTACAAGGTGGCAGGTGCGGCCGCCGAAGCCGGACTGCCCCTCGACGAGGTGGAGCGGCTGGCCCGCAAAGCCAATGGCCGCACCCGCAGCCTGGGGGTGGCCTTCAGTGGCTGCACCCTGCCGGGAGCCAGCCAGCCGTTATTTGAAGTGCCCAGCGGCCGCATGGCCATTGGCATGGGGCTCCACGGCGAACCGGGGCTGTCGGAAGGGCCCCTCACCGATGCCGACAACTTGGCGGCACTACTGGTGGAACAGCTGCTGGCCGAACGGCCGGCGGATGTACCCGAGGACCAGCAACGGCTGGTGGTGCTGCTGAACGGGCTGGGCAGCTTCAAATACGAAGAGCTGTTCGTGCTCTTCGGGGCCGTAAACCAGGAGCTCCTGGCCAGGGGGGTGGTGCTGGCCGACTGTGAGTGCGGCGAGTTGGTCACCAGCCTGGATATGGCCGGAGTTTCACTCAGCCTCTGCTGGTTGGATGCGGAACTGGAAGGCTTCTGGAGCGCCCCCGCCGATAGCGCTGCCTTCCGCCGGGGCGCCCTTAGCCCTATCCCGGCGGCAGATCCCGCGGCGGAACTGGACTCCAAACAGCAAACAGCTGTCAGCAAGACTGCTACGCAAGACAGCCCAGAGTTCACAGCAGCCCAAAACTCCCTACTGGCCCGCTTCGAGGCGGTGGAAAAGGCCTTGGAGCAGCGGGCTGAGGAACTCGGGGCTCTAGATGCCGTGGCCGGCGATGGTGACCATGGCCTCGGAATGCTGCGGGGCATTCGGGGCGCCCGGCAGAGCGCCATCCACGCCTGCACCCGGTGCTGCAGCACCGGGGAAGTGCTGATGGAAGCAGGAGAAGCCTGGTCTGACCACGGCGGTGGCACCTCCGGAGCCCTATGGGGTGGAGCCCTGCTGGCTGCCGGCAACTCGATAGCTCAAGCAAGTGAAGTTGGAGCTACAGAGATTGCAGCAGCTTTCGACGCCGCCCTACAGGCCGTGGTCGGCCTCGGCAAGGCGGTTCCCGGCGACAAAACCATGGTGGATGCCCTCCAGCCCTACTGCCTACAGCTGCGCTCGGAGCTGCAGGCCGGAGTGGCCCTCGATCAAGCCCTGCAGAACGCTGCGGAAACCTGCCTAGTGGCGGCTAAAGCAACCGCAGAAATGCTGCCAAAATTGGGGCGAGCACGCCCCCATGGCAGCCGCAGCCTGGGACATCCAGACCCTGGTGCCATGTCGCTGGCCTACTGCTTGATCGCAGCAACCCAGGCTCAACCTGCTACGTAAGCCTCTACGGCATCGCTGATGCGGCGCAGGCCGGCCAGGCCGTCACGCTCCAGGTTGCGCACCCGATCACGGCTGATGCCGAGGATGCGGCCGATACCGGTGAGGCTCATCGGCTCGCCACCCTCAGGGTTGTCGGCGCAGGGGATGCCATAGCGCATCTTCAGCACCCGCCCCTGCAGCTCCGGCAGTTGCTCCAGCAGCGCTCGCAGGTCGCCCTTTAGGCACTCTCCATCCACCCGCTCCTCCGGCAGTTCCGCATCTCCTGCCAGCAGGTCCAGCAGTTCGGTGTCATCACCGTCGCCCACCTTCGTCTCCAAGCTCACCGGTTGGCGCGCACGGCACAGCAGATCCTTCACCTCTTCTTCTGGCAGTTCCACCG
>NZ_JAGQBS010000007.1:0-146203 GCF_024345755.1 Cyanobium sp. L1E-Cus
CCTGTGCGGTGGGCTCATCCGCCTTCTCACATCAGCTTTGACGGCCTCGCTGTAACGACGCATTGGTCATGTCCTCAAGCCCCCGGGTGTACTGATTAGGGGGTGACAACTTTCCTGAAACTGGGGGCGGCACCACTGCTCACCAACTGTTGAACGCCCGCCTGGTTGAGCCAGCCCATCACCGCCTCCGGCGCCGGCGGCCTGGTGCCAAAGCGACTGCAAACGGGCAAGGCGTAACGGCCGCGGGTGATCTTCACGAGCTTGCCCCGGGCCGCCAGGCGCCGCAGGGCCTGGTCCACCGCATCGCGCTTGCCCAGCGCCAGGAACTGCTTGGCAGCCAGCAGGAATCCCTCAGGTCACTTGCCTGCCGCTTCAAGGATCTGCTCGCTCAGCACGGTCTTCTCGCTCGGAACAGCCATGACAAATGGATCGATCCTGTTATGTCCTAGTGTGTCAGGACGCTACAAGAGTTTCTGACACCCTGTCCACGGAGCTTTTGCCATCGCGCCCGTGAGACCGGTGCTCCTGGCTTGGCCGTCGACGCGCTCCGGGGGCGGTGATTGGGGTGGAGGGCAGAGCGGACCTCCCCCGACTGCTACCCCTCCAGCGGCGTCCAGCCGCGGGCGGGCCGTAGCGCAAGACCTAGCGAAAAGCGAAAAACAATGCATCCAGAGGCATCCACACGACCACAGCTCTTACCAAGATCGACTGCGCTGCAATGGCCTTACCAGTGGCGATCAGGAGTCTCGAAGGGTGGCATGTATTGCATGACATGCAGGGAGTTAGCCCCGGGGTTTGGCGAATGAGCTGCCGGGGGGCAACCCACTAGCTCATTTAAGAAGTTCAGCTAGAGCTACCACCGTGGCGGGTCAAAGATTGGGGGAAGGAGTAGTCCTTTTCCCGGAACAGCGCCAGGCAAGCTTCCACCACAGCGCCATCGAACAGGGTATTTTTGCCCGCACTGACCACCTCCAACGCCTCCACCAATCCTTTAGCAAAGCGATAGGGACGGTTGGTAGTCATCGCTTCTACGGTGTCGGCCACCGCCAGAATCCTGGCCTCGATAATGATGGCGTCGCCCTCAAGCCCTTGAAGGTAGCCGCTGCCATCGAGACGTTCGTGGTGTTGACGCACCGCCTTAGCCACCGGCCAGGGAAAATCAATTTCACTAAGCACCTCATATCCCACCTCCACATGGCCCTTAATCAGAGCCATTTCCCAAACAGACAAGGCGGTGGGCTTGGTCAATAACTCTGCGGGAATTGCAATTTTGCCAATGTCGTGCACAAGTGCAGAAATGCGCAAACCCTCCATGGTGCTGGCATCTAGGCCCAGCGCTCGACCAATCGCCTCGGCAAGATCTGCCACTCGGTGAGTATGCCCAGCGGTATAGGGGTCGCGCGCCTCCAGCACCGAAGTGAGGGCATTAACGATGCCACTTAAACCGGCCAAAACCGCATTGTCATAGGCCTGCTGCAGGCCTTCGGCCCGCTTCCGCTCCGAGATATCACGAATATTGCACTGAATCACCATAGCCTCGCCAACCGAATAGACATTGCTAACAAACTCCACCGCTATCGACTTTCCGGCCTTCGTGAGCAGAGGCATGTCGTCATAGTGAACATAAAGCTTGTCCTGCAGATCAGCAAAAGCCTGAAGCGATTTCCCCTTATCAACAAAAGCGCCAATCTCCCACAACTTCAAGCCCACAATTTCAGCGGAGGAATAGCCAAGCAGATCGCAGAGGTAGGGATTTACCTCCAGAATCAAGCCAGTCAACGCATCAATTATTAAAATGCCGTCCTGGGCAGACTCAAAAAGACGCCGGTAGCGCTGCTCCGACTCCAGCAACGCCCGTTGAACTAGATCTTCCTGCTTCGTCACTATCTTTTCTCCCCCAACCCCTTAAGCCTATCCCTGCAAACGGCTTTCGACCATGCAGGGACAGGAACCGCCACCTACCTTTTTCATATCCAACCATTTTCATAGCAAATTCTATTCACAACCAACTCTTTTCCACCCAATCAACGGATCACACTGCGAGTGTGTGCCCAGCCTGGTCTTGATTTGGGGGCTTTTGGCGCAACCAATTAACTGCCCTTAGGGATTTCCTACCCACCCAGCGTTGTTTAGCTGGCAGAATGGCAGTTGACCATTGCAAGCCCATGGGCTTCAGCGCCAAAACCCAATATGGATTGGTCGCCCTCATAGACCTCGCCGGGGCTTACGCCACTGGAGACTTGGTTCAAACCGGCGAGATCTGCAAGCGCCATGCCATTCCCGAACGCTATCTCGAGCAAATGCTCACCGGCCTGCGCAAGGCCGGACTGCTAAACAGCATCCGCGGACCGAAGGGTGGCTTTCAACTCGCCCTCAATCCAGACAACATCACCGTGGCCGATGTAGTGGCTGCGCTTGAAGGCAGCAGCAGCACGGATACGCAAAGAGAACCAGATGATCCGGCCTTCCTTGTGCTTGCAGCTCTAGAGCAAAAACTGGAAGCCACAAAGGAAGCCCTTCTCACCGCAACCACCCTGGCCCAACTGCTGCGCGAGCAAGATGCCTTCAAGCAGCCATTGCCAATGTTCTATATCTGATGCGCAACCGCAAGCCCTTGCCTCCATCAATGGAGGATCAAGACGATTGGCCCATCGACCAGGGGCGTCCCTGGCTGCTAAGACTGCTAGCCCTGCTTGGGGCCCTTGGCTTCGTGATGCTGGGGGTTAACAGCCTGTTGCCTGCCTTCGAGCCGCCCAGCCCAAGGCCAATGCCCGATCAGCGCAACCGCTCAATCACTTGAGGGCTAGAAGCGGGACATGGCCACGATCTTGGCCAGCTTCTCGGCTTCTAGACCATTCAGTTCGTCGAGCTGCAACAGGCTGTCTTTGACCAAGCTGGCAAACACAAACAGGATGCCGTCGAGGCGGAAATCAAAGCGACCTTCGATCGTGTGGCGCTCGATACTCAGGTAATCGTGCAGCTGCCATACGGTTTCAGCATCTTCAAGCTCGTCGGCCTTGGCACGCACCTGAGCCACTAGCTGCTGCACTGCCCTGGTGTAGGCACGGTCGAAGGCTTCGCGGGCAACTGACTGCTCCGTATCTGTCCAACCCTCAAGCATAGTGTCCATCATGTGAATTGGGCCCTCTCCCTTAGCAGCGAGGCTAGTCGGGGACTCAGCCTGCTGCGAGACATACGCCGCTGGGCCGGAAGTTCAAACCAGGCAAGCGTCGGGGCGTCATGGTGCTCCCTGTGATAACCGAAGTGGAAACAGGCCAGTAAGGAAAGCCAGGGAGCCAGTTCGAGGCTATCGGCGTGGGGGCGACGCTGGGGCAAACGCTGGCCTCGATGCGGCAGGTAGGTGCCGAAAACAAACAACTGCAGCGAGCTGAGCAGCAGGGGCAAGGTGCAAAACAGCAGCACATTCAGCCAGCCGAATGGAGCCAAGCGGCAGGCGATCAAGGCCAACACTGTCCAGCCCATAAGTAACCGGCCCATCTGGCCCCAGGTGAGATAGCCAGCCATGAAGCGGGCATACCAAGCAATGGCCCCTGCGGCTGGATCCCCGTGGAAATCAGGGTCAGAGGCGCTAGCAGTGAATAGATGGTGGTGTTGATGGTTGCGACAACAGGCTTGATAAGGAAGCGCCGCATATAGACCCAGGGCGATCCTGCCCAGCAAGGCATTGCCATAGCGCCAATGGGGCCACAACACCCCATGCATGGCGTCATGACCAACGATGAATAGGCCTGTTTGCAGCAGGGTGCGGCCAACCACTCCAAAAAAGATGGCCAGCCAGACCGATGGTCTGGCCAGCTGCGTGGCGTTTAAATCCCAGCTCAGCAGGCCAGCAAGGCTGACCAGCCAACCCATCGTTATCAGTGCGGCAAGCAGAAGCCCCTTGCGGCTGACTGCGCTCAACGGCCGAATTTCAGCAAATCTGCAGGGGAAGCCAACAGATCGATGGCCACGAAGTAGATCTTGCCGTCAGGGTTGAGCAGGAAACGCCAAGCAACGTTCATACCAACGCCAGCTCCAAACCAGGGGGTCTGGACCTTGCCAGTCACCTTGATTTGGGTGAAGTTGCCTTCTGTGGGTTCAGCGAAACCGCGCTCAGGAAGAAGCTGCAAGTTCTGGCAGTCTTCACGGAAGAAGCGCAGGATCGCGTCACGTCCCACGATTGGCTTCTGGAAAGGGGCTTGGAGTGCGCCATCCGTCAGAAACAGCTCGATCAGGTTGTCGAAGTCGTTGGCGTTCAGCAGGTCCATATAGCTGTTCACCGTTGGGTTGATAACGCCCTCGATGAACACCCGCTTGCGCTGCTCCTCCGGGGTGGGAGCGGCAATGGGCTCCATGACCCGCTGTCCTTCGCCTTTGGCGGGGTCGTAGCCCATATCCACCACAAAGTTGCGCAGCAGGGTGATCTGCTGACCCTGATCGACAGCTTTAACTGAGCTGAGCACCGCAGAAGCGTTGGGCGACAGCTGATAGCCCTCGGGGATCGGAGCAACCAAACCGGCGGCCATCCATTCGCCCAACTGGTACCAGAAGCCCAGCTTGATGTTCACCGACCAGCAGGCGTAGGTGCGACCGATTTGGGTATCGGCGCGATTGGCAAGCTCGCACATCACCTGGCTTTGCTCAGCGAAGTTCATCACCTTGATTTGGTTGAGCACAGGCTCGGCAAACTGCATCCGCGCTGCGCCAGGGGCGGCAACGGTGATCGTGTTGCCCATTTCGAGATAGGCGTACCAGATCAGAGCCAGTTGGTCCTCCGCGCTCAGCAAGCGAAAGCGGGCCGTGATCGCAGGCACGACGTCAGCTGAAGCTGTATCGGGAAAGATCTGGGTTGCCTTCTCAAGCGTGAACATGCGGCGACGATCCAATTGTTAAGGAGATTTGCAGAGTCTAGCGCCAAGGAGCCAGATCTGATAAGTCGCAGCCGCTTTGCAGCTCCGCCATGATCCAATTCTGCTCTAAACACCCCACTCCGTGACCATGGTTGCGCCCGTACCGGTGCTTAACGAAGCCGACCGTTACAAGCTCGATCGCTCAGACGACGCTCTTTTTTACGCCGAGCCCCGCCTCGTACAGCACCTCGATGCCAGCTTCCGCGCCCGGCTGACCTCTCTGTACCGCGAGCGCATCCCCCCTTGCGCAACCGTGCTGGATCTGATGAGCAGCTGGGTGAGCCATCTACCAGAGGACATCGCCTATCAAGAGGTGATCGGCCATGGCCTCAATGCCGAAGAGCTCAAAGCCAATCCGCGCCTTGATCGCCATTGGGTGCAAAACCTCAACGTTGATCAGCAGCTACCGCTAGCCAACGACAGCGTTGATGTGGCTCTGATCGTGGCCGGCTGGCAATACCTTCAACAACCGGAAGCTGTAGCTGCAGAGTTGCTGCGGGTGGTCCGGCCCAGGGGGGAAGTGATCGTGGCGTTCAGCAACCGGATGTTCTTTCAAAAAGCGCCCCAGATCTGGACCGACGGCGGCGACCGTGATCACCTGGCCTACGTGGCCCAAGTATTGATGGCTCAAGGTTGGGGCAGGCCGGAACTGGTGGCGGAAGAGACAGCAGCTCCAGGAGCTCTCGGCTGGCTTGGCCAAAAAGGGGATCCTTTCTTGGCGGTGATTGCCGCCAAGCAGATTGCCAGCTAGGCAACCGTCAGCAGCAGGGCCTGGCTGCAAGAACACAAAAAAACGGGCAGTTTTCACTGCCCGGGAAAAGCTCAGAAGGCTGTTGCGCTGAGCCCGAGTGGATTCAGCCCAAACCCAGTTGGCCCAAGATTCCTTGACCGGTGAGGAGCTCGGTGCCAAGTCCGATCACGAAACCGAGCATGGCGAGACGACCATTCCAGGTTTCAGCGAAAGCGACAAAACCGAAGCGGGTGGTGGATTCAGCCATGAATGTTCGTTAGTTACGAAACTTGAAGTGATCGTAACAGATCTTGAAGCCATGGTTGCGCTCGATCGGAGCCGGCCATATGGGTTCCTGCAGGCCCGCCCGGGATTGATCACCACTGCTGAGCAGTGGGCTTTTCCCCAGTCAAGCGCCCTTATCCCCAGCTTTGCGTAGGTTTTTCCACAGAACGGCGGCTCAATATCGGCCGCTCGTCCTGATCCTTTTGGTTCTGGATGGGGAAAACGGCCCTCCCCTTGACGCGTCTCCAAGCAACACTTCCGAGCCTGAAGCCGCAGCTCCCAAACCCCGAAAGCGCCCATGGGCCGGTGCTGGCGGCCGTGCGTCTTGCCGGACTCGCCTCCCGGGGCAGCCTTTGACGGATGAGCGCCTGGCGTGGGGTGATGGGGGACCCAGGCCGAAGCCGCCATGCTGCAGATCCCGGAACACGCCCCCGCCTTTGTTTCAGTTGAAAACCAGTTCCCTGAGGAGCTGTACGACGCCATGCGGGAGTTTGTCCGGGTTCACCCGCAGTGGGATCAATACCGCCTGATGCAGGCAGCCCTGGCCGGCTTTCTCTTCCAGCACGGCTGCCCAGACCGGGCCGTGGCTCGCCATTACCTCGACGGACTATTCCGCCGCCAAGAACCCGATCCCACCGCAACCAGACCCTGAGCTCACCAGCCGGGGGCAGAGTGGCAGGACGTTGTTGAACAGCAATGGCCCCAGGAGCATCAGAGGCCGATGCCCTCATGGTGGCGATCGGCGCCGTTCCCGGCGCCTGGCTCCGCTTCCGGGTGGTGGATCACCTGGAGCCCGTGCTGCCCAGCCGGCACTGGGGCACCTTTGGGGTCAATGTGATCGCCTGCTTTGCCCTAGGGCTGATTGTGGGCCTAGAGCAGAGCTGCGGCGAAGCCTCCCGCAGAGCATTGCTTCTTCTGGGCACCGGCTTCCTGGGTAGTTTCAGCACCTTCTCCAGCTTCAGCGCCGAGCTCTGGATCGAGCTGGGCAAGCGGCATTGGCGCGAGGCTGCCGTGCTCGCGGGGGGATCGGTAGCGGGAGGGCTGCTGGCGATGCTGGCGGGCCTCAGCCTGGGCGCTCAGCCATGACCACCATGCCAAGCCGCAGCCTGCAGGGCGATTTGCGCGACCTGGCCCTTGTGGCCGGCGGGGCCATCCCCGGCGGCCTACTGCGCTGGCAGTTGGAGGCCGATGTGGTTGCCAACATGCTGGGTTGCTTACTATTAGGTGTAGTTTTGGCCCAAGCAAGCCAGCGCAAAAAGCTGATGCTGTGGGCAGGCATTGGCTTCTGCGGGTCCCTCACCACCTTCTGCACCTGGATGTTGGACCTGGCAAGGGCCCTACAGGCCGGCAAACCAGGGGAAAGCGCTCTTTTATTGCTGGCAAGCCTGGCCGGTGGCGTTGCTTTGGTCGCCCTTGGCCACACCATTGGGATGCTTTTGAGCCCCCGCCTGCGAGATACGTCTGCGAGATAGGACGGCGGAGATAGGGCGAGAATGCCAAAAAACCAATGAGCAGCTCTGCTGTGAGGCCCAGCTCTCCAAAAAAGGGCCCCTATCAACCCTCCCTGTTGCGCGCCCTGCATGGCTGCAGCGCCCTGGCCGTGCTGGGATGCTGGCTCACGGGCCTAGTGGTTTACGGCCGCTACGACGGACGCTGGGGGCGGCTACCACTGCAGCTGCCAGGCGACTGGATTGACATCCACGGCAGCTTGGGCGTGGTGTTGTTGCCGTTTGCGGTGCTGCTGGCTGTCTACGCCTGCACCCTGGGACGTCGCCGGCTGCAACGCCCCAGCAACTCCCTGCCCCTGCTGGCCCTAGGCCTGGCGATAGGCAGCGGCAAGTTGATGCAAGAAGACTGGTTGCGCAGCGGCCAACTGCACCATCTCGCCTATCACCTTCACCTGCTGGCCTGGCTGTTGGTTGGCGTGGCAGTGGCGGCCCATCTCTGGGGAGTCCTGCGGCTAGGTGGCTGGCCCCTAGCCCAGTCGATGCTGAATACCACCGCCCGCAGCGGCGATCAACCCAGCGACTGGCTCCGGCAGCTACGCCGAAGCAGGTGATCCCTCAGAGCCATCTGCGCCAAGCCGCCCCCACCAGCACCAGTAGCAAGGGAAGCTCTCGCCAGCGGTCGTAGGGGCTAGGGGCCTGCAGGCGGGGCACGGTGAACACACCGGTGGCGGTCCGCCCGGAAGGCAGCGAGGCCACGGGCAGGCCGCGGCTATTCACCAGCAGGCTGGGCCCCGTGTTCGCGGCACTCACCAGCCAGCGGCCCGTTTCGATGGCCCGCAGCTGGGCCAGGGCCTGAAACTGCTGCTGGAGCAGCAGCGGGTAGGGATCGAGGTTGGCGCTGGCCAGCAGCCAGCCAGCTCCGTCCCGGGCGGCGGCAGCCAGAGCGGCCCCATCGGAGAGCTCATAGCAAATTGCCCCGCCGATGGCGCCAGCTGGCCGGAGCAGTAGCCGCGACGGCGCTCCTGGCTGCAGACCCCCCACGGCCGAAAGGCCGCTCCAGCGAGCCAGGTTTGCCAGGGGCACCCATTCCCCCAGGGGCACCAGCCGATGCTTATCGAGCCAGCTACTCGCCCGGCTTTCCCCTGGCGCCAGGCGCAACAGGGCGCTGCGCTGCTCGGGCTCCCCCGCCACCTCCTGCCAGCGGAAGCCGCCGCTGATCAGCTCCACCGGCACCGGCTGCGCCAGCTGGGGCTCAAGACCGAGGGCCCCCTCCGGCAAGACCACCACATCCACCGAGCGCTGGGACGCCTCCGCCAGCGCGGCCGCCAGGCGCTGCTGCAGCCGCTGCTGCTGGTCCCACTGAAACTTGCGGCGGGTGGGAATCGCCGGCTGCAGCACCAGCACTCGCTCGCTGCCGCCCTCCCCCCCCAGGGGCATGGCCGCTAGGGCAGCAGCACCGGCGCCGTGGCTGAGCAGCACGGCAGCGGTTGTAACCACAAGCCAGCGGCGGCGCTGGGGGGCGGTGCAGCAGCGCCAGAGGCACCAACCCAGCAGCAACTGCACCGCCGCCAGCAGGCCACCACCACCAAGGGCAGCCAAACCCGCCAAGGGGCGATCGCCCGGCAGGGCAGCAGCCCCCAGCCCCAGCCAAAACAAAGGCCCTTTGGCCAGCAGCACCTCAACCAGCCCCCAGCCAGCGGCTAACAGCAGGGCGCTGCTGAAGCGGCGCGGGTCCAGGCGCCGCGCCAGCAGCACCCAGAGGGCCACCAGCAGTGCTCCCGCCAGGGCACAGAGAAATAGCAACAACAGGGCCAGGGGCAGGCTCAAGGGGCCCGGTACGCCGATCCAATCGAGGGGATGGAGACCCAGCAACCAGCGGTGACTCACCAGCACGGCGGCAGCTCCCCACAGGGCCCCACCCCAAGCCCCGAGAGCTGAGCCAGCCAGGGCCCACAGGGGCACCAGGGCCAGCCAAAGCAGGGGAGGCATGCCCAGAGGCGGCAGCGCCAGCCCGGCCAGCAGCCCCGAGGCCAGCGCCAGCCACCACCTCCCCAGCCGGTCATTGCCCATGGCAAGCAAGCGTAGGAAGCGCCAGGGTGTCAGGGGAATCAAGCCGCCATGGATCCGAACAACCCCCTCCAACAACTGCTGCTGCGCGGCCTCGGCACCACCTCGTTGGTGTCAGAGCGGTTGCGCAGCGTGACCCAGGCCTGGGTGCGCAGCGGCAAGCTCGATCCCAGCCAGGCTCCAGCCCTCGTCGACGACGTACTCAAAGCCCTGCGGGGCGAAACCCCAGAGCTAGAGCAGCAGGCCGAGCGCCAGCTGGAGCGCAATAAAGACCAGCTCCTGCAAGACCTAGGCCTGGCTCGTCAGCGCGAACTTGATGAGCTGCGGGGCCGACTCGACCGGCTTGAACGCAGCCTGCGTCAGCGCCCAGGCAATGAAATGCCTGGCGAGATCGAAATTCCCGACTGATCAGCCCTGGCTATCCGTCTGCCCGTCAGAATCAGTCCACTACTTGGAGTCCCATGCGCGACATCCTGATCAGCTCCGCTGTCTGCGTGGCCTGTCTGCTGCTGGCTCTGGTGAGCCAGCTGGTCAATCCCACCGTGGTTGACGCGGCCAGAGTTGATGCGGCCAGCGCCGGTGGCCAAGCCATGGCCTCCCTGTTTTCAGCCCAAGCGCGGCCAGCCGTGAGCAGCAGCTTCGAGCTCGACCCCGACGACCCCAACCCCACTCTTTTTGTGATGGCCAGCGAAAACGATCAAACCAACGGCGCTGAGATCGCCCAGGCCAGCGGCCTCGGCGGTGAACTCAACGCTCCTAAAGAGCGCACCACCCCCAGCGGCCTGCGCATCACCGACCTGGTAGTCGGCGACGGCGCTGAAGCCATCGCCGGCCAGACCGTGGCCGTGAACTACCGGGGCACCCTGGCCAACGGCACGGAATTCGACAGCAGCTACGGCCGCGGTCCCTTCTCCTTTCCCCTTGGCGGCGGCCGGGTGATCCAGGGCTGGGATGAGGGTGTGGCTGGCATGAAGGTGGGCGGTAAGCGCAAGCTGGTGATTCCACCCGATCTGGCCTACGGCGATCGTGGCGCCGGCGGCGTTATCCCCCCCAACGCCACCCTCACTTTCGAGGTGGAGCTGTTGCGCATCGGCGGCTGAGCTGCGGGCTGGGATCGTTAGGATGGGCGCACTGGCTGGATGCTGGCGCGCCGCCCCTCCTGCCCACCCCTTCGTCTTTTTCCTCTCCATGGCTCACACGCTGCCCGCGCTGCCCTACGGCCTCGATGCGCTCGAGCCCAACATCTCCCGCTCCACCCTGGAGTTTCACCACGGCAAGCACCACGCTGCCTACGTGACCAACCTCAACAACCTGGTGGCTGGCACCGACCTTGAGGCAAAGAGCCTGGAAGACACCATCACCGCAGTGGCTGGTGATGCTGGCAAGGCTGGCGTTTTCAACAACGCCGCTCAGGTGTGGAACCACAGCTTTTATTGGCAGTGCATGAAGCCCGATGGTGGTGGCCTGCCCACCGGCGCTCTGGCCGAGAAGATCAATGCTGATTTCGGCAGCTACGAGGCCTTCGTCGAGCAGTTCAAAACCGCCGGTGCCACCCAGTTCGGCAGCGGCTGGGCCTGGCTGGTGCTCGATGGCGGCACCCTGAAAGTCACCAAGACCGCCAATGCCGACCTGCCCCTAGCCCACGGCCAGAAGGCCCTGCTCACCATGGATGTGTGGGAGCACGCCTACTACCTCGACTACCAGAACCGCCGTCCCGACTACATGACCACCTACCTCGAGAAGCTGGTGAACTGGGACTTCGTAGCTGCCAATCTGGCTGCCGCCTGAGTCGAACCTCTCCAGGCGTTCAAACGTCATTGAGGCCAAGCCCCCGGAGAACCTGGGGGCTTTTTTATGGCTCTGAAATACACAGCCGTGACTTGACTAGTCTGACCAGACAAGCCTGGTCAACCAAGCATGGATATCAAGACTGTGAACGTCCAGGACGCCAAGACCCATCTTTCGTCCCTGCTTGCACGGGTGGCAGCCGGCGAACACATCTTGCTAGCCCGCAATGGCAAACCGATCGCCCAGCTCGTGCCCCTCGATCCCAAACCCCGGCGCCAGCTGGGCTTCATGTCAGGAAGCCTGGGTAATGAATTCTTTGAGCCCCTGGCCAACGATGAACTTGAGGGCTGGGGCCTATGAGGCTGCTGCTCGACACCCACATCCTGATTTGGTCAGTGCTTGAACCGCAAAAACTCTCACCAGTCCTGCGCGACGCCCTAGAAGACAGCAACAACCAATTGTTAGTGAGCGCTGCGACCGCCTGGGAAATCGCCACTAAATGGCGCATTGGCAAGCTCAATCAGGCACAAGCCATAGTGCACAACTACCCCCAGGCCCTTAACGGGTTGGCCGCCATCGAACTGCCCATAACCGGGGCGGTGGCCCGTCAGGCCGGACTCCTGGATGTTGAGCACCGCGATCCCTTTGACCGCCTTCTGGCCGCCCAGGCGATTGCAGATGGATTGCTGCTCGCCAGCAATGACCCTGCCTTCAGGTTGTTTGCTGGATTGGAGCTGCTGAGCTGAGCACCACTTCCGGCGCAATCCACATGGCATCGCCATAGGAGAAGAAGCGGTACTCCCGGGCGATCGCCTCGGCATAAAGAGCCAAAAGGCGCTCGCGGCCTAGGAGGGCACTTACCAGTAGCAGCAAGGAGCTCTTGGGCAGGTGGAAGTTGGTTAGCAGCCCCTGCACCACGGCAAACCTGTAGCCCGGCTGGATTACCAGATTCACCGGCCCCGTGTGGGGCCGCAGCTCGCCGGCATGCAGCTGGGCCACCGCCTCGAGGCTCCGCACCGAGGTGGTGCCGATGGCTATCACCCGGCCGCCACGGGCGCGGCAGGCGGCCACCGCCGCCACCAGCTCTGGGGTCACCTCCACCCACTCACTGTGCAACTGGAGTTGGCTTAGGTCTTCCGTTTCCACGGGGCGAAAGGTGCCCAAGCCCACGTGCAGGGTGGTGGTGGCCAGCTCCACACCTCGAGCGCGGATCGCCGCCAGCAGTTCGTCGCTGAGATGCAGCCCCGCTGTTGGCGCAGCAACAGCCCCAGGCTTGGCGGCGTAGCGGGTCTGATAGCGCTCGTTGTCGCTTTCGTCGTGCTCGTGGATATAGGGCGGCAGGGGGATGGCGCCGTACTGCACCAGCAGCGGCTCCAATGCCGCCGCATCGGCGCACTCCACCGGAAACTGCACAATCCGCCCGCCCGTATCGGGGTCACTGCCAAGCACCTGCAACGGCAGCGGCGGCTGGCCTTCGGCCACCACCTCGATCCAATCACCAGGCTTGAGCTTCTTGGCGGGTTTAGCCAGGCAGAGCCACTGGCCCAGCCCGCCATGCCAAGGCTCCAGCACCAGCAGTTCCACGGAGCCGCCACTGGGCCGGCGCGCCTCCAGCCGAGCCCGAAGCACCCTTGTGTTGTTCACCACCAGTAGGTCGCCGGGCCGCAGCTCCTGCTGCAGGTCCCAGACGTTCAAATGACGAGCCTGGGGCGCAGGACTAGCCCCGCCTGGCTCCACCACCAGCAGCCTCGCCGCATGGCGCGGCTCCACGGGACGCTGGGCGATGCGCTCCTCTGGCAGATTAAAGTCGTAATTGGAGAGCCGTAGATCGGCGGAATCGCTCATGCCGGAAGGTAATAGCGCACGAGGGTAAAAACGCGATTGCCGCTGGCATCTAGGGCTCTGTGCATATTGATGCCGCGTTGATTGAGAAGTAGCGAATCAAAGCTGTAACGAGGTATCGCCATCGGCATCACAATCGTGTGGGTGACGTCTGGGTGAAGCTGCTCCTCAGACGCCACGAATGCCACAAACGGATCTACCAGCGACGAGAAGGGGCTTTCCAAAATATGCAAGTGGATTCCGGGCGACTCGCCTACTAGCCGCTGCCAGTCGCGGCGGATCATTGCAGGGTCGTCCTCCTCGGAGCGAACCCACACCCCAATCACCTGATCCGACACCTTGGCGGCGTAGCGCAGGGCGTCAAGTGATGGACGTGACAGGGAAGGAATCCAGACGATGCTGCAGTTGCCCACCGGATCGCGTCGATCGGGCAAACGCACTGTGCCCTGCGCCTCGGCTGGCAGGGAAATAGCCGCATAAACCCGGTGATAGCGGCCCCGAATGCGAGCCAGCAGCCACACCAGGAGCGGGATAGCAATCACCACTATCCAGGCCCCCTCGGCAAATTTTCCCACCACAATCACCAGCAGCACCACCAAGGTCGTGAGTGCTCCCAAGGCATTCATCGTCATTCGGCCCAGCCAGCCAGCGCCCCGTAGCCGCCACCAGCGCACCACCATCCCCGCCTGGGAAAGGGTGAAGGCCAGGAACACGCCCAAGGCGTAGAGGTTCACAGCCACGCTGGTGTCACCCCGGCACACGAGGATGATCAGAGCGGTGGTCACCAGCAACACGGCGATACCGTTCTGAAATACAAGCCTGTCGCCAATCCAGCCCATCTGACGAGGCAGGAACCGGTCATGGGCCAGCATCGCCGCCAATCGGGGGAACCCCGCAAAGGCGGTGTTGGCCGCCAGGGTAAGGATCAGCAGAGTGGTGATCTGCAATGCCCAGAACAGTGGACTGCCCGCGCCGAAGACCCTCATGCCGATTTGGGCCAGCACCGTGCGCTCCGGATCAGGAGCCACTCCGTAAAGGAAAGCAAGTCCACTGACGACCAGGAACATGGCGGCCAGCATTACCCCCATTACCAACAAGGTGGCCTGGGCCCGGCGAGCTGCCGGTTCACGAAACACCGAAACTCCATTGGCGATGGCTTCAATTCCAGTCATCGCAGAGCAGCCAGAGCTGAAGGCACGAAGTAGCAAAAACAGTCCCAGGGGCTCCACCGCCCGGATCACGGGTGGCGCATCGGGCGTAAAACCATGGGCAAACACCAGGTTGTGGAGGCCGAACACCGCCAGCAGCGCCACCATCACCACAAAGGCGTAGGTGGGAACGGTGAACGCCTGGCCGGCTTCGCGCAGGCCCCGCAGATTGGCCCATCCGACAGCCAGGAGCAGCAGCAGCGCCAAGGGCACCTCGTAGGGGAGCAGGGCTGGCAAAAGCGAGGAGAGGGCTTGAGTACCTGCCATCAGACTCACTGCCGCGGTGAGGGTGTAATCCACCAAAAGAGCTGCTGCCGCCACTAGCGAAGGCCCGGTGCCCAGGTTTTCGCGGGCCACCACATAGGAGCCACCTCCCTGGGGATAGGCCTCGATCGTCTGGCGATACGAGAACACCACGATGGCGATCAAAACAACGATCGCTGCGGTGATCGGCAGCGACAGGCCCAAGGTCTGGCTGCCGGCCAACACCAGAACCCCAAGCGCAGCCTCGGTTGCATAGGCCACCGAGGAGAGAGCATCTGAGGAAAGAATCGGCAGAGCCTGCACACTCGGCAGGCTCTGAGCAGAGGCTTCCGCGCGAGGCAGAGGTTTGCCCAACAGCCTGCGGAGCAAGGGTTGGGCCGCAGACTGTTTCATCGCGATAGGGGCTTCAGAAGGCCAAGCTTTCGGGGTTTGTCTCGATCAGCTGAGCCAGATCCTTGAGGAAGGCAGCCGCCTGGGCGCCATAAATCGTGCGGTGGTCGCAAGTGAGATTCACCTGCATTTGATTGGCCACCCGAATCGAGCCGTCTTTACCTGCCACCACTGCGGGCCGGGAGGCGGCCACCGCCAGGATGGCGCCGGTGCCTGGGGGCAGGATTGCGTCGAAGCGATCCACACCAAACATGCCCAGGTTGGAGAGGGTGAAAGTGCCGGTGCTGTATTCCTCAGGCTGGAGCTGCTTGCTGCGGGCCCGCGCCACCAGATCGGCCCAGTTGCGGGCCATGGCATAGATATCGGTCTTATCGGCGTTGGCCAGCACTGGAGTGATCAGGCCTCCGTCTTCCATGGCTACGGCCACCGCCACATTCACTGAGGCGGGGAAAGCCATGGCAGTGCCATCGGCGCTGGTGGCGGAATTTACCTGGGGATGGCGCGCCAGCACCACGCCCACGGCCTTGGCCAGCAGGGCGGTCATCGTGACGCCCTTGGGCTTCACCTGCTTGTAAAAAGCGTCGAGCTTGGTGGTGGTGATTGTGTATCCCACCCGGAAACAGGGCACCGCCAGGCTGGCGAACATGTTGCGGTTGACGGCGTTTTGCAGCGTGTTGAAGCCCACGCTCTCGCCGGGCCGGCCGAAGGCCTCGCCGGCGGGAGCTGGGGCAGGCGCTGCTGCACCATTGCCAGCGGCAGGTGCGGAGGCGGGGCCTGAACCCTCGGCAACCCGCGGCACCGTGATTGGCTGACCGGTGGCAGCCATCACGTCTTCCGCCTGGATGCGGCCGTGGGGACCACTGCCGCGCAGGGCACCCAAATCGACACCCAATTGGGAGGCAAGCTTCTTGGCCCGTGGCGAGGCCACCACCCGGCCGCTGGCCGTCGACGCGGGAGCCACCACCGGAGCCACCACAGCAATAGCTGGGGCAGGAGCTGTTGCCGGAGCAGGAGGTGGGGTTACGGGTGCTGCGGGAGCGGTGGCCGCAGGCGCTGGGGCAGCAGCTGGGGCAGGGGCGACAGCAGGTGCCGCTGGGGCCTTGTCTGCCACCTCGGCAATCTCAGCCTCGGTTTCGACGATCAGGCCAATTGTTTCGCCCACCGGCGCCGTGCCGCCGGCAGGCATCAACACAGCCGCCAGGTAGCCCTCGTTGAAAGACTCCACGTCCATGTCGGCTTTATCCGACTCGACGACCAGCACGGACTCCCCGCGCTCAACCTTGTCGCCTGGCTGCTTGAGCCACTCCACGATCTTGCCCTCCGTCATGGTGGAGGAGAGGGCCGGCATGAAGATTTCGTGGGTGGCCAACGGAGGTCTGCCGTGTAATCGGCTGATTTTACGCGGCTCCCGCCAGGGGGATCAGCCGGCCTCGATGGCCTCGATCACGCCATCGCGCACCAGCACAGCCGCCTGCAACTTCTCAACCAGGTTGTCGCCCACCCGCACATCGCAGACGCTCTCGATCTGGCCTTGCTCCACGATCTGCTCCATTTCCAGTTCGCGCACCTGGCGCTGCTGCTCCAGCATCTGGCGCTTCTGCTCCTCCAGCTCGGCGCGCTTTGCCGCCACCTGCTGCTGCACTGAAGCCACCTGCTCCTGCACCCGGGGGTCGAGGGGGTTGGCGCTCTGGCGGCGGATCTCGTCTACCAGCTGCTGACCCTCCTGCTCAAGCTGGGACAACTGGGCGTCGACATTGGCGATGGCATTGCTTAGCTCTCGCTCGGCGTCCTCCTTCCAACGGGGGGTAACCACGGCACGCACGGTGATGGTGCGTTTGATCGTGAGGGAGCCGTCAGCCATGGGGGGAGTAAAGCAGCGCTCAGGCTGTCAGCAGGGCGCACCAGGGTCAACCGCCGGTTCGCCGCACCTCACCCACAAGCCTCAGCGGGGTGCGTAGATCGACTCAATCGCCCTAGCGTCGCGGGCCGTAATCCGGTCGCGGCGCTGCTTGAGGGTCTGGGTGAGCAGACCGTTATCGAGCGTGAATGGCTCCACTAAGGCCACACCGCCAAGGCGTTCGTCTGGCCGGGAGCCGGGGCGGGCGGCCAGCAGCCGGTTGCACTCCCGCGTTAAGGCGCGCAACAGGGCCAGATCGCTTGACTCAGCCGCCTCCTTGGGCACCACCAGGGCGCCGAGCTGCTTGCGGTCCTGGCCCACCACCAGCACCTGCTCGATCAAGGGGCTGGCCACCAGGGCCTCCTCGAGGGGGCCGGGCTCGATGTTTTCGCCGCTGCTGAGCACGATCGTGTCCTTGGCCCGGCCGGTGAGCACCAGGGAGCCATCGGGCAGCAAGTGGCCCAGATCGCCGGTGTCAAACCAGCCTTCGCTATCAAGCACAGCCGCGCTGGCCTCCGGCTTGCCCCAGTAGCCCGCCATCACCTGAGGGCCCCGGGCCAGCACCCGGCCCCGCTGCCCCAGGGCCAGCAGCTCGCCGGATTCGGGATCAACGATCCGCAGGCTGGTGCCCGCCAGGGGCTGGCCGGCGCTACCGCGGCGGTTGGCCCAACGGCGCCGGCAGGTGAGCACGGGACTGGTTTCGGTGAGGCCGTAGCCCACCAGCAGCTCGACGCCGATGGCCTCGAAGAAGCCATCCACGTGCATGGCCAGGGCGCCGCCACCGCTGATCGCCGTGCGCAGCCGGCCGCCCACCAGCTGCTGGCGCAGCTTCGGCCAGAGGAACGACGCCGCCAGCCGGTGCAGGGGCCAGCGCAGCAAGGCCAGCCCCGCGGCGCCGAGCCGAGCCGGCCAGGCCTCCGGCGCAAGGGTGAGGTCGAGGGCCTGGCGGCGGCAGCGGCCAAAAGCGCGGCTGTTGGCCAGGGCCACGCCTAGTAGCCGCTGGCGCGAGGCCGGCACGGCCGCCAGGGCATCGTCAAAGCCAGAGAGCAGTGCCTCCCACAGCCTCGGCACACTTATCAAGTAGTGGGGTTTTACCCGCTGCAGGTCGGCGCGCAACTGCTTGAGGGTTGTGTAGGTCTGGCGGCAGCCGCAGGCGAGCAGGAAATATTCGGCACTGCGCTCGTAGGAGTGCCAGATCGGCAGCACGCTCACCACCCGGTCGCCGGGCTTGGGTGCCACGGCCACCCCCAGGTGGCGCAGCTGGTGCAGCAAGTTTGAGTGGCTCAGGGGCACACCCTTGGGCTGCCCCGTGGTGCCAGAGGTGTACAAAATCGTGGCGAGGCGGGCCCCATCAGCCGGTGGTGGCGGGGCCGGCGTGCCGCAGGCCAACGCCGCCGCCCCGCGCTCGAGCAGTTCGCCCCAACTGAAACAGGATCCTGGCGCCGCCCCCGTATCCCGTTCCCCCTCCAACAGCACCACAAAGCGCAAGCGCGACCTTGCCTCAGGGGAGAGGTTCAGCTTGGCCAGCAGGGCGGCCGACTCCACCACCAGGCCGCAAGCGCCGGAATCTTCAAGGATGTACGCCAGCTCCTCCACAGGAGCGGCGCTGCCTCTCACCGCATTTGCAGCTCCGGCCCGCATCAGTCCCTGGTCGGCCTGCAGCCAGCGGGGACCGTTTTCAGCAAACAGGGCCACCACATCACCAGCGCCCACACCCAGGCCGGCAAAGGCCGCCGCGGCCTGCTCGATGCGCTGCTGCAGCTCGCGGTAGCTGAGCTGCTCGGGCGTGGCCGCATGGGGAGCCTCCAGGGCCAGGGCCTCGCCGTGGCGCGCCGCGAGCACTGGCCAGAGCTGCTCCAGGCCGGTGAGGCCGCTCCAGTCGGCACGCTGGGCCAGGGCCTGGCGATCGCGGCGACTGCCGCTCCAGTGGATTTCAGCGGGGGAGGCGGCGCGGGCCACGGTGGTGGAAGCGGTAGGGCTTGCCAGCAGTGTTAACACCCTTTGGACCGGCGCCCGCGACCTAACGGCGCCAGGGAGGGTCCTGTTTATTGCTCTTGCCGCCAGCGGCGCACCACCAGTTCAGGGCTCTGGTGGTCCAGATCCACCGCGGCTCAGCAGTCACAGCTTGAACACCCCATCCTGGGGATTGGATGGCCGCAGCACCAGGCCAAAACTGCTGGCAAAAGCATCCAGCAGGGGCTGACGCAGCTGCTGGGCGTTGAGCTGCGGCCGCCAATCCACCAGACGCCCCACGGGCCGATCACGGAGTCCACAGGGCACCACTGCCGCAAAGCCAGCCAGGTCGCAATCCACATTCAGGGCCAGGCCGTGCTGGCTGATCCAGCGCCTGGCCCCCACACCGATCGCCGCCAGCTTGCGGCCCTCCAGCCACACCCCGGTGAGCCCATCGATCCGCTCGCCCTGCAGATCCAGACCCGCCATCACATCGATCACAACCTGCTCGAGTTGGCGCAGATACAGGTGCAGGTCAGCGCCGTGGCGCTGCAAATTGAGCACCGGGTAAAGCACCAGCTGGCCCGGGGCGTGGTGGGTCACCTCGCCGCCACGGTCAATGCGGTGCAGTGGCAGGGGCGGTGCGGCGGGATCGAAGCGCAGAAAGGCCTCCGATGCGCCGCGGCCCAGGGTGTAGCAGGGCTCATGCTCAAGCAGGACCACGGTGTCAGGGCCCTCGGGATAGTCCAGCAGCCGCTGCTGCAGCTGGCGCTGGACCGCCCAGGCCCGTTCAAACGGCACCGGACCCGTCGCTTCAAAAAGGATTGCATCGAGGTTGGGGGATATCACAAGCCGTTCTTAGCGTTGGTGCACCAGAAGACCGGAGGCGGTTGCCATCTGATGAAACTGCTGATCCATGGCCGCAATCTTGACGTCACTCCCGCCATTCGGGAGTACACCGAAACCAAGCTGACCCGCGCCATTCACCACTTTGAGGGCCTTGTTAAAGAGGCCGATGTGCACCTGTCGGTGGCCCGCAATCCCCGGGTACCGCAGCAAACGGTTGAAGTCACGATGTTTGCCAATGGCACCGTGATCCGCGCCCAGGAGCGCAGCGACAACCTCTACGCCAGCATCGACCTGGTGGCCAGCAAGCTCAGCCGCCAGCTGCTCCGCTACAAGGACCGCATCCAGGAGCAGGCCCAGGGGCCGGTGCATCGCTCCGCCCGCGATGAGGAGGCCGGCGCCGCCGCCAATCTGCCTGCACCTGGTAGCAGCTTGGTGGACGGCAAGGAGCCCGAACTGCCCAGCCGGGGTGTGCGGCGTAAGTACTACGACATGCCCTCGATGAACATCGACGATGCCCTGCACCAGCTGGAGCTGATCGACCACGACTTCTACGTCTTCCGCGACGCCGAAAGTGGCCAGATCCAAGTGGTGTATCACCGCAACCATGGCGGCTTCGGGGTGATCCAGGCCAAAGACGCGTGAGCGCCGACCGGCCCGACCTAGCCCCCCTGATCGACCACGCCCTGCTGGATCCCCACCACGGCAGCAGCGCCGTGCGCCAGTGCTGCGAGGAAGCCCGCCATTTCGGCTTTGCCGGGGTGTGCGTGGCCTCCCGCTGGGTGGCCAGCGCCAGGGAGCAGCTGCCCCTTGAGGGCAAGGGCGCCAGCCCCCAGTTGATCGCCGTGGTGGGCTTCCCCTTCGGCGCCGTGCCTGCGGCGGTGAAGCTGGCCGAAGCGGTGGCCGCGGCTGAGGCCGGCGCCGACGAACTGGACGTGGTGCCCGATTTCGGCGCCCTGGCGGACCGCCAGAGCACGCCGATCCACGACGAACTCGCCGCCATCTGCGAGCTGGGCCTGCCGGTGAAGGTGATCCTGGAGGTGGGCAGGCTCGATCCAGACGCCCTGGCCCTGCTGGTGGAGATCAGCATTGATGCCGGCGCCCGCTTCCTCAAAAGCGGCAGCGGCTTCGGGCCGGCGGTAACGGTGGACCACATTGAACAGCTGCGCCAGCTGGCCCGCGGTCGGGCAGCCATCAAGGCCTCCGGTGGCATCGCCAACCTGGAGCATGCCCTTGCCCTGGTGGAGGCTGGCGCCACCAGGCTCGGCACCAGCCGCGGCGTGGCCCTGGCCCAGGCGATGCGGGGCTGAAGCAACCGTGCCGGAGCAAAGCCTCGAAGGGTTGGCGCTGAGCTGCCGTCCCCTGGGCGAAAACGACAGGCTGCTCACCCTGCTCAGCGACGAGGAGGGGGTGGTGCGGCTGGCCGTGCCGGGGGCGCGCAGACCCCGCAGCAGCCTGGCCGCCGCCGTGCCCCTGAGCCATCTACGCCTGCAGGTGGGCGGTCGCAGCGGCCTGAGGCGGGTGCGTCAACTGAAGGTGCTGCGCAGCTACAGCGGCCTGGCCCAGCAGCTGGAGGCCCTCGCCGCCGCCCAGGCCCTGATGGAGCTCTGTTTGGCCCTGGTGCCAAGCGACGCACCCTCAGCCGGCATCTTGGGAGATCTACTGATGCAGCTGGGCCGCCTCGACGCCCTGGTGCGGGAGCGGGGCTGCGACCTAGAAGCCTTGGCAATCGCGGTGCAAGGCAGCGTCCACCTGCTGGCCCTCGGCGGCTACGCCTTACCCCTGGGCTGCTGCAGCCGCAGTGGCGAGCCCCTGGATCCACCCGTGGGCGATTGGGATTGGCGCTGCAGCCTGGTGCCGAGCGAGGGGTTGGTGATCGGTGGCGTGCCGGGGGCACGGGTGGTGCTCAATGCATCCGAACTGGCCCTGCTGCAAAGGCTTCTGCGGCCCAACCTGCCCCGCCGGCGCGATGGAGAACTGATGGGCCCCCTGCCGGTGTGGCTGCACCTGCTGGAGCTGGTGGAGCACTGGTGCCAGGAGCATCTCAGCCGCAAACCCCGGGCCTTTCGGCTGCTGCGCACCGGCCTTGCAGCCGGGACTGCGCCATCATGACGAGCCAGCAGCAATACGAACCAGCTTGAGAGGCAGTTCCAACGCCACCGGATTGCAGGGCGTTCTGGCGCTGCCCGATTTCCGCTGGCTCTGGCTTGGCCAGATCTTTTCCCAGCTGGCAGACAAGTTTTACATCGTGCTGATGGTGTTCCTGATCGCCCAGACCTGGGTGAAGGGAACGCCTGAGGCCAACCCAGCCCTGGCGGAAGCCGCCTCGGCAATCCGGCTGGACCTGCCCGAGACCAGGGCCCAGATGATCACCCTGCTGGCCACCGGGATCTACGTGGCCAACACGATTCCAGCCATGCTGCTGGGCACTGTCGCCGGGGTCTGGGCCGACCGCTGGCCCAAGCGGGGCGTGATGGTGGCCTCCAACGGCCTGCGGGCGTTGCTGGTCTTGCTAGCTCCCCTATGCCTGGTGGAGGGCCCCGAGTGGCTGGGGCTGAGCTGGGGTTACTGGGGGCTGGTGCTGATGACCTTTTTCGAGTCGGTGCTCACCCAGTTTTTTGCGCCGGCCGAACAAGCAGCCCTACCCCAGCTGGTGCCAAGCGACCAGTTGCTGGCAGCAAACTCGCTTTATCAGGCCACCAGCATGGCCGCCACGATCGTGGGCTTTGCCCTGGGTGATCCGATCCTGCGGCTCCTAAACCTGGGCCTGCAACGAATCGGCATCAGCGGCGGTGAATTTTTGCTGCTGCCGCTTTGCTATGGCCTGGCGGCCGTAGCCATCAGCCGAATCCGCTGGCAGGAGCCGCCTCGGGCGCCGAGCCGCACAACCGTGTGGCAAGAGATCGGCGAGGGGCTTCAGGTGCTGCGGGAGCGGCCGCGGGTGTTCAGCGCCATGGTGCAGCTGGTGTTGCTGTACAGCCTGCTTGCCGCCCTTTACGTGCTGGCGATCAGCCTGGCGGCGGCTATCCCCGGGCTTGGCCCCACCCAGTTTGGAACCCTGCTGGCGATGAGCGGCCTGGGCCTGGCCATTGGGGCCCTGGCCGTGGCCCAGCTGGGCCAAGGGATCAACCGCCGCCACCTGGCTGCCACGGGCCTGGGCACGATCGGCTGGAGCCTGGTGCTGCTGGGTCAGTTGCGCGGCAATTTGGTGTTCACCTTGCTGCTCTGCGGCGTGCTGGGGGTGGGCTCAGCCCTGCTGGCGATTCCCGCCCAAACCACAATCCAGGAAGAAACACCCGAAGAGTTGCGCGGCAAGGTGTTTGGCCTGCAAAACAACCTGATCAACGTGGCCCTGAGCCTGCCTTTGGTGCTGGCCGGGGCGGTGGTGAGCAGATACGGCCTGCTGCCTGTGCTTTGGGGCCTGGCAGCCATTGCCTTGGTGGCGGCCTTATTGGAGCGTCCCTGGAAGCGCTGGTAGCGTGGGCCTCCGGACGCGCGAGCCCTGGTGGCCCACATTGCCTGGCTGGGCAAGAAAACACCGTTCTGCGGCAACGTCACCTACGGACTGAGCACGACCCACGCGCTGCGCAGCCGCGGCCATGGCATCAGCTTTATCCACTTCGACACACCCCCCGGCAGCCTGGCTCGCTCCAGCGATGCCCTGCCGGACGCTGACAACCAGGGCGACAGCAATGGCGGCGGCCCGGAAGTGGCCCTGCCCTATCTGGTGAAGTCTCAGGTGTACACGATTCCATCGCTGGGGGCCCAGCGGGAATTGCGCGAATCCCTGGAGCGACTCAAGCCCGACCTGGTGCACGCCAGCCTCACCCTGTCCCCCCTCGATTTCCGCCTACCCGATCTCTGCCAGCAGCTGGGGCTGCCGGTGGTGGCCACCTTTCATCCGGCCTTCGATGCCAGCTTGCGCAACCTCACCGCCGGCACCCAGCAGCTCACTTACCAGCTCTATGGACCCACCCTGGCCAAATTTGATCGGGTGATCGTGTTTTCGGAGCTGCAGGCGGAGATGCTGCTGCGCCTGGGGGTGCGGGCCGAGCGGCTGGCCGTGATCCCCAACGGCGTCGACACCGCCATGTGGCAGCCGGCATCGCTGGCCGCCGCTGCCAGCCCAGACCTGCAGGAGCTGCGCCAGCGCTTTGCGGGCCGGCGCGTCTTCCTGTACATGGGCCGGGTGGCCACTGAGAAAAACGTCGAGGCCCTGATCAAGGCCTGGCGGCTAGTGCGACCCGCCGGCTGCGTGCTGGTGATAGTGGGCGATGGCCCCCTGCGCAGTGCGCTGCAGGCCCCTGGAGATGAACCAGATCTGGTGTGGTGGGGCTATGAACCCAGCCTGGAGCGACGCGTGGCCTTCCAGCAGCTAGCCGAGGTTTTCCTTCTTCCCTCCCTGGTGGAGGGCCTGAGCCTGGCCCTACTGGAGGCCATGGCAAGCGGCACCGCCTGCATCGCCACCGACGCCGGCGCCGACGGCGAGGTACTGGAGGGGGGCGCCGGCATCGTGATCAGTACCCAGGGCGTCACCACCCAGCTGCGCACCTTGATCCCGGTGCTGCGCGATCAGCCGGTGCTTACCGCCGAGCTGGGCCGCCGGGCCCGGGAGCGGGCCCTGGAGCGCTACACACTTGAAGGCAACATCGACGCCCTCGAGAAGCTCTACGCCCAGCTCATACCCCAGCGCTCACTGGTTGCCTAAGCGTGGTGGCCTAATAGCTCTCTACAGCAGGCCGCAAACGCCGCAACCGGATCTGGCGACGCCGTGATCGGCCGGCCGACCACCAGCTGGCTGGCACCGGCGGCGACGGCCTGGGCGGGCGTCAGCACCCGCTGCTGATCCCCCAAGGCCGCTCCAGCCGGGCGGATGCCGGGGGTCACCAGGGCAAAGGGCTCCTGGTGGGCAGCACGCAGGGCGGCCACCTCCAGCGGGGAGCAGACGCAGCCGCCGATGCCAGCCGCCGCCGCCAGCTGGGCCAGCCGTGGCACGTAGGCGGACAACGGTTCCTCAATGGCCAGCTCGGATGCAAAACGGGCCTGCTCCCAGCTGGTAAGCACCGTCACAGCCAGCAGGGTGGGGGCAGGTAGGCCTACCGCCGCAGCCGACTCCAGCGCCGCCGCCTGGGCCGCGCCAAGGGCCACGCTGCCAGCGCTGGCATGCACCGTGATCAGCTCTGCACCGAGGCGGGCGGCGCTGCGGCAGGCGCCGGCCATGGTGGCAGGGATGTCGTGGAACTTGAGATCGAGAAACACCCGTTTGCCCTGGTCGCGCAGCTGCTGGACCACCTCCGGCCCGCCAGCCACGAACAGCTCCAGGCCCACCTTCACCCAGCGCAGCTCAGGCACGGCAGCCGCAAAGGCCATGGCCTGCTCTGGCGCCATGCCATCGAGGGCCACGATAATTTGATCACTGGGCTCAAGCAAGGGCCGCTGGCAGCTTGCTTGCAGGCTAGGCAGAGCGTCTCCCAGACGACATGGCGATGGCATCAGCGCTGCATTGAGGGCCCTATGCCAGCGCCCAGGCTTGGTAAGTGCGAGCCGTGGCCATGGCCTTCTCCGATTCCACTCCCCTGCCGGTGACCCTCAGCCTTGAGCCGGGAGCCTGCTGCCCCCTACCTGCCTGGCACCCCTGGGGCGATGCGGGCATCACCATTCCTTGCGGCAGTTCCAGTGATGCAGCTGCAGCCCAGGGCCCGAGCTGGGACGATCTACTGGGCACCAGGTAGGAGGGCACCAGGTAGGAGCTGCAGGTAGTAGCGCTCAGCCCGCCACCAGCCTCCGAAAGGTCTTCTTGCCCAGCTGCAGCACCTTGCCGGCGAGGACCTCCGGGCCGGCAAACTCCTGGTTGGGATCGGCGAGCTTTTCGCCATCGAGCTTGACGCCGCCGCCCTGGATCTGGCGGCGGGCTTCGCTGCTGCTGGCGCAGAGGCCCACAGCACTGAGTAGGTAGAAGGCCTTGGCGGGGAAATTCACCGCCGCCAACGAGGCCTCCGGCACCTCGGCGGCGGCGGCACCACTACCCGCGGCACCGGCTACAAGCTTGGCTGCATCCACCTGGGCCGCCGCCGCCGCCGGCCCGCCATGGCGCGCCTGGGTGATCTCCAGAGCCATCAGTTTCTGACGCTCCCGAGGGTTCTGCGGCAGAACTGCCATATCCAGATCAGTCAGCAGGGTTAGGTAGTCGTCGACCACCGCATCGGGCACCTTTTCAAGCTTCGAGTACATCGAAAGTGGGTCTTCGGCGAGGCCCACGGTGTTGCCCAGGCTTTTGCTCATCTTCTGCACGCCATCGAGGCCCGGCAGGATTGGCAGCAGCATGCCGAATTGGGGGCGCTGACCGAAGTGACGCTGCAGGTCGCGGCCCATGGCCACGTTGAACTTTTGATCAGTGCCGCCCAGCTCCAGATCCGCCTGCACCTGCACCGAGTCGTAGCCCTGCAGCAGCGGATAAAGAAACTCGTGCAGGGAGATGGGGGCGCCCGAGCCGTAGCGATTGGAAAAGTCCTCCTTGGCCAGCATCTGGCCCACGGTGCTGATGCCCAGCAGCTCAATCACCTGGGGCAGGTCAAGCCCGGTGAGCCACTCGCTGTTGCGGCGCACCTCCAGCCGGCCAGGAGTCTCGAAATCAAGCAGGGCGCGCTCGGGGTCCTGGCCCTGGCCCAGCTGCTGCAGGTAGGTGGCGGCATTGGCCTCCACCGCAGCAGCGCTGAGTTGAACCCGGGTGGCGCTCTTGCCGGTGGGATCGCCGATGCGGGCGGTGAAGTCGCCGATGATCAGCACGGCGATGTGGCCAGCATCCTGGAAGGCCCGCAACTTGCGGAATAGCAGCGAGTGCCCCAGGTGGATATCGGAGCCGGTGGGGTCGATGCCGAGTTTGATGCGCAAGGGCCGCCCGGCCCGCTCGGCCTCTTCCAGGCGAGCGGCTAGCTGCTGGTCTGGGTCGCTGCAGGCACCGGCACCGCTGCCGGCGGGGAACAGATCCGCCATTCCCCGCTCAAGCCAGGCCGGCAGAGGAGGCAGGCCGGTAGGTGGCTGCTCTGCTGGAGTGTGCTCTGCTCGCGGCTGCTCTTCTGGAGGGTGCGCTGTTGTCATTCGAACTGCGACCCGCCTTGCTCTGTGGCGAGATCGTAGGCAGCCGCTATGCCGTGGCCTCCAGCTCAGACTTCATGCGCTCCAGGGTCTGGTGCATCTGTTGGAACATCGTTTCGGGTGTCATGCCGAACTGGCCCAGCTGGGTACGTAGCTGCTCCACGGTGAGCTTTGCCTGGAAGTCTTCGGAGAGCTCGAAGCGCTTCATGAACACCCGGTAGCGCTCCATCATGTCCTCCATCTTTTCGATGTAGAGCTTCTTGCCCTCGCGATCAAACTTGCCGTATTCACTACCCAGCTGCATCAGCTGCTGGTAATCGCCAAACAGCCGCTTGGCTTCGTCCTGAACGATTTCGGATTCAAAGAACGCCATAACCCTGGCAGCGCAGCGTTTGCAGATTCTGGTGAGGCCTGGCACCCCTGGGGAGTGCGGATAGGCGTATTGCCCCTGGCGGATCGAGCGGAGCTGGCCAGGATGGCGCCAATGCAGGCCCCCAGCCCAGCCTTCAGCGCCGATGGACTTCACGCCCAAGCTTGAGCAGATCCGCCGCAACACCAGCCAGATCAACAACCTGCTGCGGGATGCCCGCCTGGTGGCCTGCCTCGGCAACAGAGCCCTGCTCAGCTTATTTGTGGGCGGCCTGATCGGCCAGGAGCACCTGGTGGGTGCCGCCACCTGTGAGGCCGCCGGCCTGGAGCTGGTGGAGCGGCACCGGCCCTCGATGGTGTTTCTCAGCGACACCCTGGAGCAGGGGTCGGGAATCTCCTTACTGCTGCAAATCAAGCAGCGCTGGCCCGGACTGCACACCTTGTTGCTGATCACCCAGGAGCACCGCCAGAGCGAGATCCAAGCAGCGATCGAGGCCGGCTGCGACGGCTTGCTGGTGGAGTCCCGCATTGGGCTGGGCAGTGCCATGGCCGCCCTGCATGCGATCAGCGGCGGCGGGGTCTACGTAGACCGCAGTCTGACGGAGCTGTTTCGCCGCGGACCCGGTGAGGGGGGCCCCCTAGAACCGCTGACTGGGCGCGAACTCCAGGTGCTCAGCCTGGTGGCCCAAGGCGACACCAACGTCGAGATCGGCGAGCGGCTGTTTATCAGCGCCGACACGGCCAAAACTCACCTGCGCTCCCTCTGCCGCAAACTCCAGGCCCGCGACCGCACCCACGCCGCCGTGCTCGGCCTGCGCTGGGGCTTAATCGATTGGCCTGCAGAGTGAGGCCCCCGCTAGGTTTAAAGCGTTTTTGATGCGGTGGCATTCCGCCATGGCCAAGCGGCACTGGTTGGATCCCCTGGCGCGTCAGCTGCTGAGGGCCACTGGCCAGATCCCACCAGCACAGATCCCACCAGATCAGATCCCTGCTGCACCTGCCGATTCAGCGGCGGAGCGGGAACGGGAGCGGGTCCAGAGGGAGCTGGTTGAGCAAGAGCTGGTGGAGCAGGAGCTGCTGGCCCTGAAGCTGCAACACAACCCTGCCCTCAGGCTTGAAGATGCTGAGGCCGTAGGCCGGGCCGCTGCCCTGGGCTGGCGGCTTGATGTGAATCGCGCCACCGCGGCCGACTGGCTGCGGCTGCCCGGCATCGCTGCCGATCAGGTGGACCTGCTGCTGCGGCTGCAGGCGGGCGGCATCCAGCTCAGCGGCGCCGACGACCTGCAACGGGTGCTGGATCTCTCCGATGCGCTGGTGCACCGCTGGCTGCCTTTGCTGGAATTTCGCTGGTACGGCGAGCCAGCAGCGCCTTTGCAATCCGCCACCCGGATGGATCTCAACCAAGCTTCCAGCCAGGAGATAGCAGGGCTGGGGCTCGATCCGCCCAGGCTCAGCCGACTGCTGCGGGAACGAAGTCGCAGCCCCTTTCGCGATCTGGCCGACCTGCAACAGCGACTGCAATTTCCCGCCGACCTGGTGGAAAGCTGGATTGGCAAGGTGAGCTTCAAGCAAGGCCCTGCCGGGCCAGCACTGCCCCCAGGCGGCAAGGGCAATACCCGCCTAGGCCAAACCAGCAACGGGGCCTGAAGCGATGCCGCGTCAAGGCGAGTTGTTTACGGCCAGCCAGCTGGGGAGCGCTGGCCGCGCCGATACCCCTGATCTGCCCCTGCAAGCCTCGCAACTGCTGGACTGGCAGACCCGCCTAGGCGCCCACCAGCAGCCCCTGTGGAGCAACCAAGCTGGTGGTGCCATACAAGTTTCGCTTTTTGCCGGTAGCCCCGGAACACCTGAAGAGATAGCCAAGGCCTTCAACCCCCTGCAGCTCACTCCCCAGGCCCTTTCCTTCTGGCGCTGGCCCGCCGCACCCCAACAGGGTGCAGCCCTCTATCTGGTGACAGATCGGCCCGCCGGTCTTGGCCAGCCCCTGCTGCTCTATGTGGGTGAAACCGGCCAGGCAGATCGGCGCTGGAAAGGCGAACACGACTGCAAGGCCTACCTCGCCGCCTACAGCGAAGCCCTGCTGAAAGTGGGCCTGGGCTGCCAAACCAGCATCCGCTTTTGGTTAGATGTGCCCGCCGCCACCCGCCCGCGCCGCGCCTTAGAGCAGGCCCTGATTCAGCTCTGGCTGCCGCCCTTCAATAAGGAAACCCGCAGCCGCTGGGCCACGCCGTTTCAAGCCGATCCTGCCTAGGTGAGTTGGACTGGCCACGCTGGCTACGATCGCGCCCAACCTCGGCCGTTCCATGGATTTTCGCTGCATCCCCGACGTCCTACCTGCGGCCCTGGGCGATTTCGATGGTGACTGCCTGGCCGTAGGCCTGTTCGCCGCTGCCGAAGATCGCCCCGACCACCCCCAGCGTGAGCAGCTCAGCGCCGCCCTGGGTCAGTCGCTGACGAGTCGCCTGGAGCAGCGGCGCTTCAAAGCCAAGCCCGGGGAATGTCTCAGCCTCGATCGCCTAGATGCCAGCCCCCAGACCCTGATCCTGGTGGGCCTGGGGGCTCCGGCCGACTTCAACCTCGCCGGCCTGCGCCGGGCCTGTGCCGCCGCCAGCCAAGCCGCTGCCGCCGCTGGAGCAAGCCATCTAGCTCTGGCCATGCCGATCGAGGCCTTGGCAGCAGGTGCTGCAGCCCAGGCCATGGCGGAGGCCAGCCGCCTGGCCCTGTTCAGCGACCAGCGCTTCAAGGGGGAGCCCGAGCCCCGGAGCCTGCCGGAGACGATCAGCCTGATCGGGGTGGCAGCAAGCACCGCTCCCGCCCTGGCGGCAGTGGCAGCCAGCTGCGCCGGCGTCGAGCTTGCCCGGGAGCTGGTGGCCGCTCCGCCCAACGTGGCCACGCCCCAGCACCTGGCCGACACCGCCGCTGCCCTCTCCCGCGACTTTGGCCTGGAGCTGACGGTGCTGGAGCGCAGCGACTGCGAGGCCCTGGGTATGGGCTCCTACCTGGCGGTGGCCCAGGGCTCAGACCTGGCGCCCAAGTTCATCCACCTCACCTACCGCCCCGAGGGTGGGGCTAAGCGGCGCCTGGTGCTGGTGGGCAAGGGCCTCACCTTCGATTCCGGCGGCTACAACCTCAAGACCGCCGGCTCCCAGATCGAGATGATGAAGTACGACATGGGCGGCAGCGCGGCGGTGCTGGGAGCCATGCGTGCCATCGCCGAGATCAAGCCCGCCGGCGTGGAGGTGCACATGATCGTGGCGGCCTGCGAAAACATGATTAGTGGCGGGGCCATCCACCCCGGCGCGATCGTCACCGCCTCCAACGGCAAAACGATCGAAATCAACAACACCGATGCCGAGGGGCGCCTCACCCTGGCCGATGCCCTGGTGTACGCGTGCAAGCTCGAACCGGATGCGGTGGTCGACCTGGCCACCCTCACCGGAGCCTGCGTGATCGCCCTGGGGGAGGAGATGGCGGGCCTCTGGTCGAACAACGACGGCCTGGCAGATGCCCTGCTGGGCGCCAGCGAAGCCAGCGGTGAAGCCCTCTGGCGCATGCCCCTGAGGGCCTCCTACAAGGCCGGGCTCAAGAGCCAGTTTGCCGACCTCAAGAACACCGGCCCCCGGCCCGGGGGCTCGATCACCGCCGCCCTATTTCTGCAGGACTTCGTCACCCCCAAGCTGGCTTGGGCCCACCTAGATATTGCCGGCACCGTCTGGAGTGACAAGGGCCGCGGCCAGGATCCCGCCGGCGCCACCGGCTTCGGCGTGCGCACGCTGGTGAATTGGGTGTGTTCGGGGGCACCTCTTGAAGCATCGGCCTAAGTTTGGAGCCCTGACGCCTTTGAGCTCTCCATGGCCGTTCAGAAGATCCGCTGGTATGTGAAGGCCCAACTCGGCGTGCTGCTCCTGCCCGCCGGGCTCTGCCTATTTGGCGAGGCGGTGATCCGCAAAGGCATCCAGGTGCTTGCCGCCGCAGGCAAATTGGAAACCATGGCCAGCCCCGGCCCCTGGTTTTGGTACGGCACCTTTGGCCTGATCCTGATCAATGCCGGCGTGGGGCTGATGATCGAGAGCGGCCTACTGCGCGGCTATCCCGGGCGCAGTTAGGACTCAAGCAGCCACGACTGCCGTACGCGCGGTTCCAGCACCCAGGCTGGCCATCAACTCAGCGGGCGATTCCAGGGCATGAATCTGCCAGCGGGACCGCTCACCGCAAAGCGGCAAGAGGCGATCAAGGTCGTCAGCAGCCTGCTTCGGACTTAGGTAGGGCCCAACATGACGGGTATTCAAACCGTCTCGGATGGTCAGCAGATACATACAGGACTGCTCACGTAATTGACAGAATGTTAGTCAGTCCTAACTTGCCCTGAAAGGGCGGAAAGCCGCTCCATAACAGCAATTAGACGACCACCAGGAGCCCTGCTTCTTTAGATTTTCCTAGGAATTGCCTCAATTCCCAGCTGCTTACGCTCCCACGGGAGTTACCGCCTAGTCAGGACTTGCTGCCAGAAGCCCAAGCCGCCCCACTGCGAGCGCGCTTGCCCCACACCGAATCAAGCCGCCGATCCCGGCCGCAAGCCCAGCGGTAGTAGTTGTATTTGACGCTGTTTAGCTCCGCGTAGTTCTGGTGATAGGCCTCCGCAGGCCAGAAGCGATTCAGCGGCTTGATCTGCACCTTCAGGGCTGCGACCGGACGGCCCAGCTCGGCGGCGGCCGAGCGCAGGCTTGCCTGGGCCTGATTTTGTTGATCGGAGCCACTGGTGAAAATCACCGGGCGATAGGAGCTGCCGCGATCGCAAAACTGGCCGCCACCATCTAAGGGATCAATGTTGCGCCAGTAGGAGCGCAGCAGGGCGCCATAGCTGATCCGAGCGGGATCGAACCGCACCCGCACCACCTCCTGGTGGCCGCTTCCCCCAGCCGATACCTGGCCGTAAGTGGGGTTAGCTCCGGCGCCACCGCTGTAACCACTCTGAGCGTCCAAAACCCCTGGGAGCTTTTCAAGGTCGTGTTCCAAACACCAGAAGCAGCCGCCCGCAAGCACCGCTTCCTGAGGCGCATTTGCAGCCATAACAGGTGATGGGGCCAGGGCTAGGCAAATCAGGAACAGCAGGCTCAGCAGCCAGGCCAGGGGGCGGGCCCCAAGAGAGGGGGGGCGGGTATTCATCGAGCTTCCAGTACCTGGTCAAAGATGGCGGATGCTGCCCGCTGGGTGACGCCCGGCTCCCCAAGTTCCAATCGCAGCCGCCGGTATCCATCCAGCATGGTTTGGCGTGCCCCACAGCTGACATCAAGCTCAAGCAGGAGTAAGGCCTCTCGCACGATTGCCGCAGCAGTGAGGTCCTCCTGCAGCAGCTCCGGCACCAGCCGCTCTCCTAGCACCAGATTTACTGGGGAAATGTGGGGCACGCTGAACCGCAGGATGTGCCGGGCCACAAAGGCTGTCGCCCTACTGACCCGATACACCACCACCTGGGGCACACCCCGCAGGGCCAGCTCCAGATTCACCGTGCCCGATTTGGCCAGGGCCAAATCGGCAGCAGCGCAGAGGCAGGCCTTGAGCTGGTCTGAATCAGCGGCAGCAATGATCTCCGCCCGCACCCCTGCCTGGCCAAGTTGCCGCGCCAGATGGGCCTCGAAACCCGGCAATCCCGCCGGCACCACCACCTGCAACTCGGGCAGCTGGCGCTGCAGCTCGGCAGCCGCCGCCACGATGTGGGGCAGCATGTAGCGGATCTCTTGGCGCCGCGATGCCGGCATCAGCAGCAGCACTGGCGCATCACCGCGCAGCCCAAGCTGACGGCGGGCCTCCTGCTGGCTTGGCACTTCACCGATGGTGTCCAGCAGAGGATGGCCCACATAGGTGACATTGGCGCCACGACAGCGATAGAAGCGGGCCTCCTCCTGAAAAATCGCCAGGATCTGATTTGTGAAGCTGATCAGATTGGAGCGGCCGCCGTTGCCGAATTTGAATGCCCACTCTTGCGGGGCTATGTAGTAGGTGACGGGCACCTTGGGAAATCTGCGTTTGAGCCGCAGCCCCAAGCTCACATTGGGGCCCATGTAGTCGATCAGCACCACGCCATCGGGAGGGTCGCGGCGAAACCAATGCTTCAAGCGCCGCTGCAACCTCAGGGTCGGCAACACAAAGGGAATCGCCTCCAGCAAGCCGATGGCACCCATCCGGGTGGTGTTAGCAAGCAGTGCCGCACCGGCGCGCTCCATGCGCTCGCCTCCAAGGGCCACGATCTCGAGATCGAGCTGGCGTCGCCGGGCCTCCTCGTGCAAAGCCTTTACCAACAGCGATCCCTGCAAATCCCCAGACACCTCACCGGTGCTCACCAGCAACCGCAGCATCAGCGCGTCCCCGGGATAGGCCCGCGGCGGGAGGGGCCAATGGAGGCCTCTAGGAAACTGCACAGCTGGTCTGCAGCACCTCCTAGGGGCTGGGAGCGCAACTGGCTTAGTGCTTCAGCCAGGGTGATGCCACTGCGGTAGAGCAGGGTCCAGGCCTGTTTGAGTTGCTCGAATTGTTGGCCGCCGTCCTGATCGAACAGACCGCTGCGCCGCAGACCGATCTTGTTGAGGGCCCTGACACGGGAGGGATGGCCCTCCACCATGGTGAACGGCGGTACATCTCGCTCGATACGGCTCATACCCCCCACCATGGCCAGGGTTCCTATATGAACGAACTGATGAATACCAAGTACACCGCCAATCACAGCCCGATCGCCTACAACCACATGGCCGGCCACGGCCACCCCATTGGCGATCACGATCCGGTCGCCTAATTCGCAGTTGTGGCCCAGGTGGCAATAGGCCATCAGCAAATTGCCGCTACCAAGCCGTGTTTGCTGGTGGCCAGTGGTGGCCCGATTGATAGTGACGCACTCCCTGATGGTGTTCTCGTCGCCAAGCACCACCTCGGTGGGATCCCCCGTGTATTTCAGATCCTGGGGTTCGAGGCCGATGCAGGCCCCGGGAAATATGCGGTTATTGCGGCCCATGCGCACCCGACCATCGAGAACCACATGGGGTCCGATGCGGCAGCCGGCACCAAGCTCCACCTGGGGGCCGATCACGGCGTAGGGCCCCACTTCAACACCGTCAGCCAGCTGAGCTTTGGGATCGACAACAGCCGTGGGATGGATGGTCGTTGCCATCAGTCCACCAGCGAGAACATCAGTTCCCCGGAGCAAACCAGCAGACCATCCACGCTGGCTTCTGCCTTGACCTTGCCGAAACGGCGGCGCTTGAGGCTCAGCAACTCACAGGTGATTACCAGCTGGTCGCCAGGGACCACCGGACGACGAAACCGCACCCCATCGATGCCAGCAAACACAAATAAGCCCTTGGGCAGATCGGGCATCTGGGTAACGATCAACCCGCCCACCTGGGCCATGGCCTCAACGATCAACACTCCCGGCATCAGGGGGCGACCGGGGAAATGGCCCTGAAACTGAGGTTCATTGAGGGTGACGTTCTTGATCGCCACAGCGCGTTTACCCGGCTCATGCTCAATCACCCGATCCACCAGGGCGAAGGGATAGCGGTGGGGCAGCAGTCCCTGAATCTGCTCGCTGGTGAGGATCACCGCAGCTGTGGGATCCAAAGACGCCGGCGCGGCGGGATCAGAAAGCGGTGGGCTGGCGTCAGACAAGGGCATCAACTGGCGAAAGAACTGGAGGAAGAAGAGCTGGCCAGGCCGGCCAAGGCCGCAGCCAAAGAGGTGTGGAGCCCGTGGGAGCCGCGGTAGGCGAAAACCTGGGCTCGAGGCAATCCGATCAGCGCCAAGTCTCCCAACAAGTCCAGGATTTTATGGCGCACCGGTTCCTCCACAAACCGCAGCGGCGGATTTAACCAGCTGTCGCCGTCACAAACAAGGGCGTTTTCAAGGCAGCCGCCCCGGATCAGGCCAGCTGCCAGCAGCTGGTCCACCTGAGAGCGCAATCCAAAGGTGCGTGCCGGGGCGATCTGCTCAACAAAAGTGCTCGGTGACAAATCAAGTGAAAACAGCTGGCGGCCAATGGCCGCATCGGCGAATTCAATTGCCGCACCTACCCGCAAGCCGGAGTGGGGCAGGGCAGTGGCAAAACTGACGCCACTACTAACAGTGAGCGGCAACTCAAGCTCTAGAGGCGCCGATGCATAGGGCAGAGCTTCCAGCCCCGCCTCATCTAGCGCCTCTACCCAGGGCAGGGCCGATCCATCCAGCAAGGGGATCTCCTCGCCGCTCACGAGGATTTCAGCTTGGGTAACACCGGTGCCAGCCAGGGCAGCCAGCAGATGCTCAACCGTAGCTAAACGGCGTTGGTCTAGCCGCAAAGCCGTACAAAGCTGAGTTTCGCTTACGTAATCCGGCGCCAAACGAATCAAGGGGAGCTCCGGTGCATCCAGCCATCCCACCCAGTAGCCCGGGCGCCGTGATGGCTGTAAGCGCACTTGGGCCTGCTGGCCGCTGTGCAAGCCCACACCCTCCCGTTGCACCGACTGGCTCAGAGTCCAGGCACCGGAATAGTCACTTGGCCATTGCGCCACTAGAACTTCCAGCCCACACCCAAGTTGAAGCGCCAATCACTGGAGAAATCCTGGGTGGCAACCTCAAGGCGCAGGGGCCCCACTGGCGTTGTCACTATTAAACCAACTCCAGGCGAATATCCCTCACCTTTCTTACCAAGCAGGCCACCAGGGTTACCAAGGATGTCTGCCTGGCTCCCGAAAGTGGTGCCAGCATCAAAAAAGATTTCACCACTAATGATGCTGAAAATGGGGAAGCGATATTCAATCGTGGCTTCAGCAAAACTTTTGCCAACTCCCAAATCGCAATCGTAATAACCGCGTACGGAATTGCCACCACCCAGGCAGAAAGCCTCATAGGGCGGAATATCACTGCCCACCAACGATCCAGCCGAAACCTGGAAAGCCAGTGCCTGCTTGCAGTCTTTGGTCTCACCGGGCTTAGGCCGGCAGCCCTTGAAGATCTTCAACCATTCCACAGGTATGTAGTGGGTGAAACTGCCGCGAACGCGGTTGAAGGTGGGTGAATTCTCGCCTACCGAAATAAATTGCTCCGTGCCGATACTCAGAAAGTTACCCTTAGTGGGATTACGTGGGTCATTAAGAGTGCTGTAAGTAGCCCCGACCCGAAAACTCACCAACTGGTTTTCAGAAGCACAATTAAAGGCTAGGCAAATGACCTGATTACTCGGAACAATATCGGGAGATGTCGTTGCACCAACTACCCCATAGGAATATTTACTACCGGAAAAATCCATCGGCGTAACTTCTTGCCCGCCAAACGAGAGAATCAGGTTCCAGGGAGCTTTCTTGTAAGGGTTGCCACCATTTAGGGGTCGCACAAACTGAATATTAGCGCCGATACGCTGAATCGCAACAGTATCAAAATTCGTGGTTACAGCAGTTTCGGTGCCATTATTATTGACAGTTCGACTTGTGACTACGTCAAAGTCGGATCCATCAAAATTCTGAAGATTCAGTGCATCATTGTTTTCATTCTGAAACAGCTGAGGCACTTCCCGGCTGAAGAAGAGGCGAGCACGGAAGGAAGTTCGGTATTTGTTGTCCTTGATCCAAGGATCTGTGAAGGTGATATCGCCAAGGCCGCCGTACTGGCCGTAGGAGATGTTGGTACCGAGGTCCCAAGCGCGGCCTAGCAGGTTGCTGTCCTGCAACTGGATCTGACCAAACACGCCCTGGCTCTGGCTGTAGCCCAAGCCGCCTGACAATGAACCGCTGGACTGCTCAACAATGCCAAGCACAATCACCACCTTGCCAGGCTCTGCCGGCACCGGCTTGAGAGTCACCTTGACATCGCTGAAAAGGCCCGTGCCGTAGATGCGCTTGATGTCCTCCTCCAGCTCGCGCCGGTTAAACACCTGTCCGGGGCGCAGGGACACCTCGCGGGTCACTACCCAGGGCTTGGTCTTGCCCCGAATTGGCTCGCCTTTGTCGTTGGTAGCTGAGCCTTCTTTATTGAGGAACTGCACCTCAACCCCCTCAACGGTGCCCTGGCGCACCAGCAGCTCCACCACCCCCTCCGGACTCACCCGGCTAGGACCGGTGATCCGCGCCAGGGAGTAGCCCTGATCGGCATACCAGCGCTGCAACTCCTGCATGCGGGTCTGCAGGGTGTTGAGGTTGAGGGTTTTGCCATAGTCAGCGGCGAAGGTGTCCTTAACCACCTGCTCCGGCAACTTCAGGTCGGCTGGATCGAGCTTGACCTGCTGCAGCACCGGGTTGGCCACCACCACCACCACCAGCCGCACGCCCAGCGGACCATCTACGGGCTGGATCCGCACATCGGAAAACCAGCCGCTGGCGTAGATCGCTGAAAGGTCGGTCTGGAGCTCGTTGCGGGTCACCCGCGAGCCTGGGGTGGCTGCCATCGCGGCATAGGCAGCCAGCTCCAGCCGTTCCCGTTCAGGGTGGTCTTGAAGGCCTTCGATCGCCACCTCCGCGATCAAAACCTTGGGTTCAGCTTTGGCAGCAGGCTCGGCTACCGGAGCGGCCTGAGTTGGAAATGGAGTCTGGGGGATCGGCTGGGCTGGGGCAGGCGCCTGGCTGGCTGGCTCCTGGGTGGCAGGCGCTTGGGTAGCAGGCTCCGCCAAAGGATTGTCCACCTGCTGTGAGGCAGGTTGGGCCAGGGCCGGGGTCGCCGAGAGGAGGGCGGCGCCCATCAGGGGCCAAACAGCCTTCAAACTCAGCAAACCAGCCATGGGGAAGGGGTAGCGGAGCGGACAGGCCGCAAATTGGGCTGACCTTACCGGTAGACCCTGGGTGGAGGACAGGCCCCTTGGACCCGTTTGAGGACCTCCCCGTATGCCTCGACAACGCCGCCTAAATCCTGTCGGAATCGATCCTTGTCCAAAATCCGGTCCTGAGAATCCAGTACCGCCCTATCCCAAAGACGGCATGTATCAGGGCTGATCTCGTCAGCAACCACCAATTCACCACTGGCCGTATGTCCCAATTCGATCTTGAAATCGACCAGCTGCAAGCCGACTGAATCAAACAGGGCCAGCAATTCCCGGTTCACCTGACGGGCCAGCTCTTCCAACTGGCGGCGCTGCTCGGGGGTAACCAAGCCCAAATGCTCAAGGCGGGCCTCGGTTAGCAAGGGATCTCCGAAGCCATCGTCTTTGTAATAGAGATCAAGCAAGGGTGGCTCCAGCGGCGTGCCTGGCGCGATGGGCATCTGCTTGCAAAGCGAGCCCGCAGCCACGTTGCGGATCACCACTTCAATCGGGATCACCCGCACTGGACGGGCCAGCATCCAGCGGCTGCCTTCCACCCCGAGGTAGTGGGTGGGGATGCCCCGTGCGGCGAGATGCTCAAAAAGCAAAGCCGAAATTCGGCAGTTCAACTCTCCCTTCCCTGCCAGTTGGGCCTTTTTGAGGGCATTGAACGCGGTGGCATCGTCTTTGTATTCGACCGCTACCAAGTCGGGCTGATCTGTGGCGAATACCCGTTTGGCCTTGCCTTCGTAAAGCAGGGAACCAAGGTTGTAGGCCGTCATGGCTGGGGATCGGGGGACTGCGCTGCGGCGGCATGGCCACCAGGGGCGCGGGGGGAGCGAAGTTGACGCTCCAGATCACCCTGCCGGGACAGGGCAGCAGGATCCCGCCGCTGCAACATCCACTCACCGTAGGCATCGTCGATACGGGAGCTAAGGCGCAGGCGCCGCTCCGTTGCCCGGGCGACCTGCTCCGGCGTACTACCGGCCAGGGCCAGCTGCTGATCGAGGATCTCAGCTACCAGCCCCCAGCTGCCTGAGGAAGCCGCCTGCTCGAGGGCAAGCTCTAGGAGCCGGTCCTGCTCAAGAGCTGGGAGTGCTCCGGAAAGCGCCACCGCCTTAGCCAGCCGGGCCGCCGTCGCCGCACCGGGCTGGGCGCTGCTGACCAACACCTCAGCGGCCCGTTGCCATTGACCCAGGCTTTCCAGATGGCCCGCCAACAGATCCAGGGCTGGGCGATTGATCGGGGTGCCGTCCTGACGCTCACCCACCGGCAACTCCAGCAACGCCAGCTGCCCAAGGTTTCCAGCCGCAAGCCGCAAGAGGGCATCGGCCGCCAGCTGGTGGTGCAGTCCCGCCTGGGCAGCGCGCCATTGCAGCACCAGCCACTGGGTCCGCTCAGCGCCCGGTGCCGGCCCCACCCGCGCCAGCACCTGCAGGGCCCCGTCAGGTGCCTGGCAGCTCAACAGGCTGTGGGCATTAGCCAGCACCACCACAAGAGGCTGGGGCGCTGGGTGGATCGTGAGCAGCCGCTGTTGCAGCTGGCTCAACAGCGGCCCATCGCTGCGCCGCACGGCATTGACGCAGGCAGCGTCGAGGGCATTGAGATCTCCATCGCGCAGCAGGGCAATCAGGGCTGGATCCGCGCTGGCGGCCCTGATCTTGGCTTGCGCTTCTGCGGCAGGCGCGGCGGCCATAAGGCCCACCAGCGCAGCCCCAAAAATCAGGAACAGCCGGGCCCGGGGCGAGAATGGCGTTGGTATTGCCGGCATGTCTAGAAACAGGGCCTGGCAGCCCCCCGCACCACGTTTCAACTTAGAAGAGCTTTCGCTCACTCCCCACCTCGCGTCCGGCCCATGCCCCCTGCCTCCTGTCCAACACCCGCGCGGATCCTGGTGATCGGCGCGGGTGGCCGCGAGAACGCGCTGGGCTGGGCCCTGGCCCGCTCGCCAGGGGTTGAGGCTGTCTGGATTACCCCTGGCAATGGGGGCAGCTGCGACCTACCGGGCTGCCAGCAACTGGCCATCGCCGAATCCGACCACAACGGGCTAGAGGCCGCCTGCCGCGACCTGGCAATTGAACTGGTGGTGGTGGGTCCAGAAGCCCCCCTGGCTGCTGGCCTGGCCGACAGCTTGCGCGCTGCGGGATTCCCCTGCTTCGGCCCGGGGGCCGATGGGGCGCAGCTGGAGGCAAGTAAGCAGTGGGCTAAGGCGCTGATGAAGGAGGCCGGCATTCCCACCGCCGGCTACTGGTCTGCAAACAGCCGCGAACAAGCTCTGCAAATTTTGACGGCCCAGGGGCGCCCCCTGGTGGTGAAGGCCGATGGCCTGGCCGCCGGCAAAGGCGTCACGGTGGCCGAAAGCGTTGAGGAAGCACGCGCCGCCATCGAGGAAATTTTTGCCGGCCGCTTCAGCGCAGGGCCCAAGGATGCCGGCGCCGAATTGACAAGCGTCTCTCTGGTGCTGGAGGAGCGCACCGTTGGTCCCGAAGTGTCCGTATTCGCCCTCTGCGATGGCCAGCGCATGGTGCTGCTGCCCACTGCCCAGGATCACAAGCGCATCGGCGAGGGCGACACCGGCGCCAACACCGGCGGCATGGGCGCCTACGCCCCGGCTCCCCTATTGGATGCGCCCGGCCTAGAAGAGGTGCGCCAGCGGGTGCTTGAGCCCACCGTGGCTGCCCTGAGAGCTCGAGGCATCGACTACCGCGGCGTTATCTACGCCGGCTTGATGCTCACCGCAGCCGGACCGAGCGTGATCGAATTCAATTGCCGCTTCGGCGATCCGGAGTGCGAAACCCTGATGCCCTTGCTGGGGCCGGAGCTAGCCCAAATTCTGTTGGCCTGCGCCAACGGCAACCTCGACCAAGCCCCAGCCCTCACCATTTATCCCGGCTGCAGTGCCTGCGTTATCGCCGCTGCGGAGGGCTACCCAGGTGATCTGCGCCGCGGCGACCCCATCGCAAGCACCCTGCAGCCCACCGACCAGTTGCAGCTGTTCCATGCCGGCACCCGCCGTGATGACCACGGCCGCTGCCTAACCAGCGGCGGCCGGGTGCTGGCGGTGGTAGCCCAAGCCGACGACTTTGATACCGCCTTCGAGCGGGCCTACGCCGGGCTAGCCCAAGTGCACTTTGAGGGCATGGCCTTCCGCCGCGACATCGGCCATCAGGTGCGCAGCCGATGAGCTGGCGCCAGGCCATGGGCCGCTGGTGGGCGGAATTCAGCCTGCAGACCAAGCTGCTGGCTGTGGCCACCCTGGTGGTGAGCCTGCTGATGACGGGCATCACCTTTTTGGCCCTCAACGGCATCCAGAGAGATGCCCAGCTGAGCGATACCCGCTACGCCCGAGACCTAGGCCTGCTGCTCTCGGCCAACATCACGCCCCTGGTGGCTGAGGGCAACGACCGGGAGCTGGCGGCAGTAGCAGATCGTTTCTGGCGCTCCAGCCGCAGTCTTCGCTACATCTTTTTCGCCGATCCAGAAGGGGTGATCTACCTAGGCATTCCGATCGGTGCCAGCTCTGGCAGCAGCGAGCTGCTGCTCAGCCGCCGACTCGAATTGCCCTCAGACCTACAGAAACGGCCTGAAACGCCCCTGATCCGCCAGCACCTAAGCCCAGGCGGCCAGGTGACCGATGTGTTTGTGCCGATGGTGAGTGACGGCCGCTATCTCGGCGTGCTGGCCCTGGGTATCAATCCAAACGAAACCCTGCTCACCAGTGCCGCCCTCACCCGGGAGGTGACAGTGGCTGTGTTCATCTCAATCTGGGTGCTGGTGATTTTGGGGGCAGTTTTCAATGCCCTTACCATCACGCGCCCTGTGAAAGAGCTGCTGCAGGGGGTGCGCTCGATCGCTGGCGGCAACTTCGAGACCCGGCTGGCCCTGCCGGTGGGCGGGGAATTAGGGGAGCTGCTCGACGGCTTCAACACCATGGCCTCCCAGCTGGAGGACTACAAGGCAGCAAACATCGAGGAGCTCACCGCCGCCCAGGTGAAGCAGCAGTCCCTGATCGCCAAGATGGCCGATGGGGCAGTGCTGCTGGATGCCGAGGGCGCAATTGTGCTGGCCAACCCCACCTCCCGTCGGCTGTTCCGCTGGGAGGGCCGCAACCTCGAGGGCAACGACCTGATTGCCGAGCTGCCGGAAAGGCTGGCGATGGAGGTGCAGCCAGCCCTCGACAGCGTGACCTGCCGCGACCGAGACAGCGCCGATGTGCGTTGCAGTTTTGGCGAACCGATCCGCACCCTGCGCATCGTTTTGCAGTCGGTGAGTGATGCCAGCGGCGAAAGCCTCAAGGGCATCGCCATGACCATCCAAGACCTAACCCGCGAGGTGGAGCTCAATGCCGCCCAGAGCCGCTTCATCAGCAATGTCTCCCACGAGCTGCGCACGCCGCTGTGCAACATCAAGAGCTACGTGGAAACCCTCCACGACCTAGGCGACCAGCTCAGCGAAGAGGAAAAGCGCGAATTTCTGGGGATCGCCAACGCCGAAGCCGACCGGCTCACCAGACTTGTCAACGACGTACTCGACCTATCCCGGCTGGAGTCGGAGCGGGAGTGGAACCTAGAACCGCTGGAGCTGGCCCCAGCCATCGAGCAGATCCTGCGCACCTACCGCCTCAATGCCGATGAAAAGGGCGTCTCCCTGGCCTTTGAAGCCGATCCCCAGCTGCCGCGCATCCTGGGCAACTGGGACCTGCTGCTGCAGGTGTTCGACAATCTGGTGGGCAATGCCCTCAAATTCACCCCCAAGGGTGGGCGGCTGCAATTACGGGCCTACCCCTGGCCCGATCTCTGCGTGCTAACTCCGGGCAACGAACCCAGCAGCGACAGCCCCAGCTGCGATCTCACCTCACCCCTACCCCGGATTCGAATCGAAATCGCCGACAGCGGATGCGGCATCTCGGATGCAGACCAGGAGTGCATTTTTGATCGCTTCTATCGAGTTGAAAACGCGGTGCACACCGAAGCTGGGACGGGCCTAGGCCTATCGATTGTGCGTGGCAACCTCGAAAAACACGGCACCCAGGTGCGCATGGCCAGCGCCCTAGGGGTGGGCAGCACCTTCTGGTTTGACCTACCCCTAGAGAATTCCGACACGGACGAACTGCGGTTACTGGCCGAGCGCCGCCGCTACGACCAGGCCGAGATTTAAATCTCGTCGTCGGCGACGCTGCGGGCGATACGGGAGAGTTCGCTGCGCTCGTCGGTGGTGATCCGGTGGGGCACCCCGGAGATGATGCGCTCGAAGTTGGAAAAGGAATCCTTGATCTCAGGGCCATTGCTGGTGATCACGAATTCACGGATGCCCTTGTCGTGCCAGGAACCGCGCATTTTGAACACATTCAAGGCACGGGCCATCTCACCGCGGATCTCCACGTATTGGAGCAGCAGGATCGTGTCGGTGATTGTGGAGATATGGGAGTCGGTGATCGAATGGCTACCCATGAACTCCTCGGAGGTGTTCGTAAAGAAGCCGGCAATCTCCTCCTGCTTGGCATAACCAGTAACGCCAATCACAAACTGCCGAAAGGCGTTGTGGCTCACGCCCCTGGCTAGGGCACTTAGGGAATCGATCGCCATCCGCGATGGCTTGAACTGGCCTATTTCGGTTTTGATGATTTGGAGGTGATCTTCCAAACCCGTGGACTCGGGATAGGCGCAAATGATCTTGAGCAGGCCGTCCTGCTCCATCTGCTCAAAATCGATACCCCAACTGGTGGCATTGCGAAGCAGCTGGGCACGGGACTCCTCGTAAGCGAACAGAATTGCTCTCTCCTTAGAGCGACAAGCATCCTCGACAAATTTGGATACCAGCAGGGTTTTACCCGTACCCGTGGCACCGGTGGCCAAGATGATCGAATCCTTGAAGAAGCCTCCGCCGCACATCTCGTCGAGCCTGGGAACGCCGGAGCTGAGCCGCACATTTGAGGATCGCTGGGTGAGGCGCATGGCTCCCAGCGGGAAAACGCTGATGCCGTGGCTACCCATCGTGAAAGGGAACTCGCCCTTCATGTGGGTGGTGCCGCGCAGCTTGAGAATCTCCGCGGTGCGGCGCCGCCGCTCCCCCTCCAGCACGTTGCGGAGAATCACAACGTTGTCGGAAACAAATTCTTCAACCCCGTAGCGAGCAATCGGACCGTATTCATCGATCCTTTCGGTGGTCATCAGCGTGGTGACACCAATTTCCTTCAACCTGGCAATAAGGCGGAATATCTCCCGACGCACCACGGAAACCGCGTCGTATTGCTGAAATACAGCCGTAATCGAATCAATAGCCACCCGACGGGCTTTATACTTACGAATTGCATAATTAATCCGCTCAATCAAACCGGACAGATCAAAACTCCCCGCCACATCCTGGCCTTCCGGATCCGGCGAGGCGTCAAGAATAAAGAGCTTGTCTTGCTCCACCATCTCTTGCAGATCCCAACCAAAACTTGCCGCATTACGCAGAATATCTAGGGGCGACTCTTCAAAGGTTACAAAGATTCCCGGTTCGTTGTACTGACGAATGCCGTTGTATAGGAAGTTAAGAGAAAACACCGTCTTACCGGTGCCTGAGGTGCCGCTGATCAGGGTGGAGCGGCCGATGGGCAAACCGCCATGGCACACGTCGTCGAAGCCCTCGATCCCAGTCGGGAGCTTCTGTACCTGCATCAGAGGGTTGCTAGTGGGGCTTGGTTCCTGCATCGAGGGAAGAGTTCTGAATAAAAACTACTCAGGGCAGCGGCTCAAGAGAAGGGAGAGGATCTGTAGGAACCGAAACCGACGGATTTGCCATGCCGTCGGCGTCGCATAGTTCCTCTTCCAAAACCTCCTCACTAAGCTCTTCGTAGAGCAAATCAAGCCCGATCAGCACCCGCTCCCGATCGGAGAGATCGCCGATGATGCGGCGCACAGGCGGCGGCAAGATCTTGGCCAAGGTGGGGGTTGCGAGAATCTTGTCCTCCTCAGCCAGCTGAGGATTTTTCAAGACATCAATCACCTTCAAGGCATATACGCCCCGGAATTCCGTTTCCAGAATATTCCGCAGTGTTTTCAAGGCACGCATCGAGTTGGGCGTATTGCCCGCCACGTAGAGCTTGAGGATGTAGGTCTTGCGTGGAGTCATGGTTAAGAAACCTCCTGGTTCAAGCCGTCTTGGGCTGGCCGGACGCCTGGACCGGCAAACCAGTCAAAGGCGCATCGGGTGGAATGGAGCGGCGGTACATCTCGCAGAGATGGGCCATCACATCGAGCAGGGCCAGTCGATAATCCTGGAGGAAATCGTTCTTGTGCCCTTCCAGCTTGAGCTGCTTGGAGAAGCCATCAATGAGATTCATGTGAATCTCAACAGTTTTAGTAATGGGTAAATCACTGAAAAAAGCCGTATTGACGAAACTTTCCAAGGCCTGGTTTGCCGCCGCCGGATCCCGGAAATAACTGAGTAGCAGGTCTCGATAGGTGCGCTCTAGAGAATGGATCAGCTCTTCGCGCTCCCGCTCGCTCAGGTTACGTAGAAAGCGGGCTGGATCACGCTTGTAGAAAACCCCAACAAAGCCGACGCGGCCCTTCAACCGGTTGGCCAGCTTCCAGCGGTCGGGGGGTTCGGTGCTCTGGCCAGCAGGGGAGCTCTCGGAGCCGGCCAGGCCTTCACGTAAATAGCGGGAGACAGCCGCATCCAGGCTGTAGCTGAGCTGTTCAAGCTGATCGGGGGGCAGGTGCACCTCCGCTTCATGGAGTTCGATCTTCCCTCCCACGCCCCCGATCACCACCGCCGGCATCAGCAGTCCCAGATCCCCAAAGGCGCGGCAGTCATCTGGGCTGAGCCCCCCCTGCTCCAGCAGCACGGCGTCGAATTCCTCCCGTCGCTGCTCTAGCTCCACCAGGGGGTTGGTAGAGGGATCAACCCAGACCATGCGGCAACGCCCCCCGACCAGCCAGCGAGAGCATGCTTGCTGCAGGCGGGGATCTCGGATCAGAGAAGCGATGGTGAGGGCCGGTTCGGGCATGGACCGCGTTGGCAGCGGGGCAACCCGCGGGAAAGGCCCCTGAATGTTGACGAAAGGAAGGGCCGGGCGAGAGGATTATTGTTTGTTTTTCGATTGTGCGCCAGGCCGAATGACGCTAAGCCATTTTTAGGTCAGGGTTTATTGAAAACCTTGGCTCAAAAAGTGCTCCGTCAGCCTGGCCACGCTCCTGCCGCCATGAGCCCTACCACCGAATCCGCAGCCAAGAGCAGCGCCGAACCGGCCGCTTCCCAAGACGCCCCCACCAGTGGCGCCTACGCCATTGTTGAGGCATCAGGCCAACAATTCTGGCTGCAGCCGAACCGCTACTACGACCTCGACCGCCTTGGCATCGATGTCGACGGCACCTTGACCATCGAAAACGTGTTGCTGGTCAACGACGGCAAAACCACGACCCTGGGCCAGCCGTACGTAAAAGGAGCCAGTGTTGAGCTCAAGGTGATGGCCCATCGCCGCGGCCCCAAGATCATCATTTACAAAATGCGCCCTAAGAAAAAGACCAGGCGCAAAAACGGTCACCGTCAGGAGTTGACCCGCGTGATGGTCGAATCGATTTCCATAGGTGGCAAGGCTCTGGCCTGAGCTTTTTAACCGCCCCTCTCCAATTTCCATTTCCACTAGCTGATACCCCCGATCCATGGCCCACAAGAAAGGCACAGGCTCCACCCGCAACGGCCGCGATTCCAATTCCAAGCGCCTCGGCGTCAAGCGCTACGGCGGTGAAACCGTGTGCGCAGGCTCCATCCTGATTCGCCAGCGCGGCACCTCCGTGCTGCCCGGGGTCAATGTTGGCCGCGGCTCCGACGACACCCTGTTCGCCCTAGTGGATGGCGTAGTCAACTTCGAGAGCATCAAGCGCGGCCTGCGCAACCGCAAGCGCATCAATGTTGCCATCGCCTGAATCGGCCCCAGGCCCTTAAAGCGATTCCTTACTGCCGGCGGATCTCCGCCGGCTTTTTTATGCCCCGGGCTACCTGCCCTTCAGGCCAATCGGTAGGCCCGGGTCGTGATCAGGTAGGGGTGAAACACCTCGAGAAAGCGGCTCTGCAGCGTGCGGAAAAAAGCCTCCACCAGCTCTGGGGCATCGAAGTGAAAGGGGTACTCGCCCTGAAATCCCTTGAAGAAATACCAGTTGAGTAGGGCGATGCCGGCTGGGGCGAGGCGCTCGGCAAACAGGGCCAGCTGGGCGGCAGGATCGCTCAGATGCTCCAGCACATCCAGGCAAACGATCGTGTCGAAGCGCCCGGGCAGTGCCGGATCAGCCATATCCCGATAGCAGCTCAACTTGGCGCCCAAGCCCAGCTCGGCAGCGCGAGCCTGCACAAAGGCGCGATTGTGGGGATTGAGATCCACAAACCACACCCGCTCCACCTCGGGAAGAGCCGCCGCGGCTAGGGCATGGCTGCCGATGCCGCCGCCGAAGTCGAGCACCTGACCGCGGGCAAAGCGCTGCTGCAGCCGCAGGGTGTCAGCGATGTAATCGGCGCTGCCTAGGTGCCAGGCCGCCAACTCCAGCAGATGGCCGGTGCCAACAGTGTCTTCATAAAAGCGACCCGCCTGGTCTGGATCAAAGGCACCGGGGTGCAGGGCGGCCAGGTCGTCGGTGCTGCTGGGCAGGCGGCGCTCCAGCTCCTCGGGAGAAATGTCGAGGAAGCTGGCCAACTGGGGGCGCAGGGCGAAGCCATCAGCCAAGAACCGCTCCACCCCGAACTCCAGCTCCCCTGCCGCGCCCATGCCTTGCCATGCCCTTTAGATGAGCGTCAACCTAGGAGCCAGCCCCGATACGGGCCTGTTCCACAAGTTCAGCCCCTTCTCCCGGCACTTCTAACCAGCGCCGCAGCCAGGCCACCAGGCCATAGAAGGGCAGGGTGTCCGCCAGTGCTGCCACGAGTTTGAACAGGTAACCACTGGCGATGAAGGAGGCCAGCTGGGGTACCACCGGCTCGCCGGGGCGCACCGGCAGCACATGGCTGGCGTAGTGACTGATCAGCACCACGGCGCTGGTATCCACCAGCTGGCTAACCAGGGTGGAGCCGTTGTTGCGCAGCCATAGGGCCTTGCCCCCACTGAGGCGCTTCCAGAAATGGAATAGGCGCACGTCGGTGAACTGGGCCGCCAGGTAAGCCACCATAGAGGCGCCAACCGCGCCGAAGGCGAGCCGGCGCACCTCAAAAAAGGTGGCATCGGGCGCGCCTGCCAGCCCCGGCAGGATGCCGCCAAGCCAAAGGATCAGCACAATCCAGCCGTTTAGCAGCAGACCCACCCACACCAGCTGGGAAGCCTTCTGCTCGCCCCAAAGCTCACTGATCAGGTCGGTGCAGAGAAAGGTGATCGGATAGGGCAGGGCCCCCACCGCCACCACGATCGGCCAGGAGCCAATCGTGCCCAACTGCAGAAAGCGGGTGAGGCCAAGGATGTTGAGCATGCCCATGGTGCCCAGGAAGATCCCAGCCAGCACCAGAAACGCCAGGTCACGGCGCTGCAGCAGGGTCATTGGAGCTGAACATGGGACGCTGCAAGGGTGACGCTCCGATCCATGGCTGACCAGCCCTGCGGCTTTCTGGTGCTTGACAAGGCGGCGGGACTCACCTCCCACGCCTGTGTCGCCCGGGTGCGGCGCGCCTACAAGCTCAAGCGGGTGGGCCATGGCGGCACCCTGGATCCAGCCGTCACCGGGGTGCTGCCAATCGCCCTAGGCCCCGCCACCCGGCTACTGCCCTACCTCGAGGGCGACAAGACCTATCAAGGCGTCGTCCAACTGGGAGTGAGCACCGTCAGCGACGACCTGGAGGGAGAGGTGCTGGCCCGCTTTGCCGTGCCAGCTTTGGTGGCGTCGGATCTGGAGGCGGCCCTGGCAGCCTTTCGTGGCACGATCGACCAGGTGCCGCCCCAGGTTTCAGCCGTGCACGTGGAGGGTCAGCGGGCCTATGCCCTGGTGCGCCAGGGCGAGCAGGTCGAGCTGGCCGCCCGAGCGGTCACAATCCAGCGGCTGGAGCTGCTGGGCTGGGATGCCGCAACCGCCAGCCTGGAGCTGCTGGTGCGCTGCTCGGCCGGCACCTACATCCGAGCTCTAGCCCGCGACCTTGGCGAGGTGCTGGGCTGCGGTGGTGCCCTGGCGCGGCTGCGCCGCACCGAGGCCCTGGGCTTTGGCCTCGAACAGGCCGTGCCATTGGAAGCCCTCGATCAGGCGCCATTGCCCGCCCTGCTGAATCCACTGACAGCCCTTGGGCACCTACCCCAACGGCGGCTGCTCGATGCTGAACTTGAAGGCTGGCGCTGCGGCCGCGCCATTGACCATGGGTTGTCGCTGGAGGAAGGAGCGCCGGTGGCGGTGCTGGGGCCGGATGGCAACCTGGCCGGCATGGCTCGCACCAGTGAAAGCGGCCTCTTGCAGCCCAAGCTGGTTTTCAACGCAACCGGCTAGCCCCTCGCTCCTCTCCCCCCGCACCCCGATGGCCGGCCACAGCAAGTGGGCCCAGATAAAACGCAGCAAGGCCGTGGTGGATTCCAAACGCGGCGCCGTGTTCACCCGGCTTGGCAGGGAGATCATGGTGGCGGCCCGAAGCGGGGCCGACCCCGCCGGCAACTTCCAGCTGCGCACCGCCATCGAGAAGGCCAAAGCCGCAGGCGTTCCCAACGCCAACATCGAGCGAGCCATCGCCAAGGGTTCAGGCCAAGGCGGTGGCGCTGGCGAAACCTTCGAGGCGGTGCGCTACGAGGGCTACGGCCCCGGTGGCGTGGCGGTGCTGGTGGAGGCCTTCACCGACAACCGCAACCGCACTGCCGCCGAGGTGCGCCTGGCCTTCGGCAAGCATGGCGGCAACCTGGGCGAGACCGGCTGTGTGGGCTATCTGTTTGAGCAGCGCTCGGTGGTGCAGCTCGCCGCCGGGGATGGCCAAGCCATCGATGAAGAAACTCTGCTGGAGGGGTTGCTGGCCCTGGAGGAGCAGGGCGGACCCGCCGCCCTCGGCTACAGCCCTCTTGAGGAAGGGGGGCTGGAGGTGTTCGGCAACTTCGCAGACCTGGAAGCCCTGCAGGACGGCCTGCGGCACCAAGACTGGGTAGTGGTGGGTTGGGAACACCGCTGGATTCCCCAGACCGCCTGCCCCCTAAGCGACGCCGAAACTCTGCGTGCCTGCCTGCGCATGCTTGATGCCCTCGAGGACCTGGAAGATGGGCGCAGCGTTACCAGCAACCTGGAGGCCGACGAGGGGCTGCTGGCGGCGGTGATGGGCTGAGAGCAGCTGCGCTAGGGAGTGGCGCTAGGCAGCAGCGCTAGGGAGTAGCTAACCCACTTAAGGATCCTCTCGAATCGTTTGGGCATCAACCCGCCGCAGAAAATCGATCAGACCCTGGATATAAACCACCTGGTCATCAACCATCGCCATATGGCTTCCATTCGGGCAGTGGAGATGGGAACCCCGCGGCAGAGCCTTGGCCATAGCCGCCATCTGCTGGGGATTCATGGTGTCGTGGGCGGCACCAATGGTGAGAGTGGGAACCTGAATCCGTGATAAGTCAGCCCTGCGATCCCACTGGGCCAACTTGCCCCGGGCGCCCAGCTCACTGGGGCCCTGCATGGGGATGTAGACCTTCGGATTGAGGTGCTCAAATGCACGCAGAACCGAATCGGGCCATTGCGCATAGGGCCGGCGCAACACATGGTGCTCGTAGTGGTGCGGAATCAACAACTCCATGTAGCGTGGGTTGTCGTAATCCTCGGCAGCTTCGATGGCTTGGAGCTCGGCCAGAACGCCCGCCGGCAGTTGACGTAGAAATTTTCTTCAGCGTAACGATTATACTCGGGCACACTCCAAACCATGTTAGAGATTATTAATCCCTTCAGATGCTGCTGGTGGCGCAGCGCATACTCAATCGCCAGAATCCCGCCCCAGGAGTGACCGAGCAAGAAAAAATTGTTGCCATCGAGAGCCAGGGCTTGGCGCACCTGCTCCACCTCATCGACAAATCGCTCGATCTCCCAGAGATCAGCGTGATCAGGCTGGCTGCTGTGATGCGAACCCAACTGATCGTAGAAATAGAGCTCGACTCCCGCCTGGGGCAGAAAGCTATCAAACACCTCGAAATACTCGTGGGTGCAGCCAGGCCCGCCATGGAGCAGCAATAGCTTGATGTTTGGACTTGCACCGCTGCGACGTGTCCAAACCTCAAACGTGCCGTGAGCAGTCCGAACCGGAATCTTGCGAACACCGGAAGCGGGCGGAGCTGGATTGGATGTCATTGGCAAGGCCGAGAAAGATTCCTTACATAATCGTGACTAGCTGATCGTTCAGCCGCCACACGACTTTGTGTGATTCGGCGGCAAACAGCGGCGAGGTTCCTCACTAATAATTAGTACGCGACCCCCCTAGCACCCCGCTTAATGCCCCCTGTCCGCCCCGCAGCGCTATCCCTGGGAATCCTGGCCCTGCTGGCCCCCCTGAGCAGCCCGTCCCTGGCCCAGGCCGCACCCACCGCCTCAGCCAAAACCAGCGTGGACACGCCGGCTTTGGGACGCCTGCAACTGGAGAACGGCTACCCCACGGCCGCCACCGCCCGCAAGCTCTACGACACCCTCGACCTGCAGCGGGCCACCCAGGGCTACCTGTGGGCCCTGCCCGCGGTGGGCTTCAAGGCCCTCTACGACGCCCAGGCGAAAACCATGGGCGTGCGCAACGGCGATGTGCTGCTCTACCGCACGCTGCAGGACAAGGCGGGGATGCTCACCCCCAACATCACTACCCTCTACGCCTTCAGCTTCTGGGATCTGGCCAAGCAGGGGCCGCTGGTGGTGGAGGTGCCGGCCGGGCTCACCGCCGGCGGCGTGCTCGACATCTGGCAGCAGCCGATCACCGACCTGGGCCAGACCGGGCCCGACAAGGGCGCCGGCGGCAAGTACCTGATCCTTCCCCCCGGTGGGCCGGAGATGGTGGCCCCGGGCTACCGCATCTTCCGCTCCCCAAGCAACCAGGTGTGGTTCGGCACCCGGGGCCTGGCGCCGGACAAGGCCGTGGCCGAGGCCACCGTGCGCCAGCACCGTCTCTACGGCTGGAACGAACGCACCAACCCAGCGGCCACCGGGTACAGCGAGGTGGGCGGGCGCCCCTGGCAGTCGGCCCAACCCGCCGATCTCTCCTACTGGCGACTGCTCAGTGATCTTTACGCCAATGAGCCCGTCGCCCCCCGCGATCGGATGATGTTTGGGATGCTGTCGCCCCTGGGCATTGCGCCGGGCCAGCCTTTCAAGCCCGATGCCCGGCAGGCACGAATCCTCAGCGAGGGGGCCCAGCTGGGTGACCTGATGGCCCGCACCATCGCCTACGACAAGCGCACCCCTGGAGCCACGGTGTACCCCGGCAAGCACTGGGAGTACGCCGTCCTGTTTGATCTGAATCAGGAATCCCCCGACAAGCTGCGGGTTCAGTTCGACGAACGCAGCTCCTGGTTCTACGAGGCCATAGCCATGTCGGTGGGGATGCAGGGCCGGGTGGTGGGCTTCGGCCAGGTGTATCTGGAGGCCTCCAAAGATGCCAAGGGCCAATGGCTCGACGGCAGCCGCAGCTATCGCATGCGCGTGCCGGCCAATGCGCCGGTGAAGCAGTTCTGGTCGATCACCCTCTACGACAACCTCAGCCGCGGCCCGCTGATCACCCCCCAGGGCGCCGCCGACCTCAGCTCCCGCAAGCCCGATCTGGCGAGCAACGCCGACGGCTCGGTGGATGTGGATTTCGGGCCAATCCGGCCTGCCGGTGCCAAGAACTGGATCCAGACCACTCCAGGCAAGGGCTGGTTTGCCTACTTCCGCTTCTACGGCCCCACCGAGCCCTATTTCGCCAAAACCTGGCAACTCAACGACATCACGACGATCCAGCCATGAAGACCAGCAACCAGCGTCCGCCCAGAAGCCTGGGGCTGATCCTCGCCCTGATGGCAGTGACCAGCGCCGCGCCGGGACCAGCCCTAGCCGCCTCTGTGGCGCCAGCCCCCACCCCCGCCGAAGCGAAGGCCATCGCCGCTGAGGCCTGGCTCTACGCCTATGCCCCCCTGCAGGGCTACCAGACCTTCTGGAACCAGACTCAGAACAAGGCCTTTCCGGGCTATGTGGGCGGCTTCAACCGATTCCGTCATTACAGCCGCTCCGCCACCCCGGCCGACACCGACATCGTCACCCCCAACAACGACACGCCCTATTCCTGGACCTGGCTGGATCTAAGGGCTGAACCGATCGTGCTGAAGCTGCCAGCCGTGCCGGCACCCCGCTATTACGTAAACCAGTGGGTCGACCTCTACACCCACAACTTCGCCTACACCGGCGTGCGGGCCACGGGGCGCGGCGCCGGCACCTATTTGTTTGCCGGCCCCCGTTGGCAGGGCAGCGTGCCCAAGGGGATCACCAAGGTGTTCCGCGCCGAGACAGATTTCGTAGGCAGCCTCACCCGCACCCAGCTCAACGGGCCCGGGGAGATCCCAGCGCTTCAGGCGCTGCAGGCGAAATACCAGTTGATCCCCCTTTCGAGCTTCGAAGGGACCAAGCCGCCCAAGCCCGCTCCGCCGGTGAACTGGCCCGCCTGGGATCCGGCAAAGGCCGAGGGAATCGGCTTCATCGGCTACCTCAACGCCCTGCTGCCGTTCATGCCCACCGTGCCGTCGGAGCAGGGGATGATGACTCGCTTCGCCCGCATCGGCATCGGCCCGGGGCGGCCCTTTGACCCCAAACAACTGACTCCCGCCACCCGCAGCGCCATCGAGGCCGGGGTGGCCGCCGCCGCCGCCAACCTGCGCAGCAAGGCCCTGGCCCAGAGCAGTTCCAAGGGCTTCTTCGGCACCCGCGAGGAACTCGGGAGCGATTACCTCACCTACCGGGCCATGGGGGCGATGCTGGGGATCTACGGCAACAGCAGTTCCGAGGCCTTCTACGCCACTCAGCAGAAAGGCCCCGACGGCAAGGTGCTCGATGGCCGCCGCCAGTGGGTGCTGCGCTTCCCCGCCGGCCAGCTACCGCCGGTGAGTGAGTTCTGGTCGATCACGATGTATTCACTCCCCCAGCGATTGCTGGTGGCCAATCCGATCAACCGCTATTCGATCGGGGATCGCACCGAGGGCCTGAAGCTGGGGGCAGATGGCTCCCTGGAGATCTATCTCCAGCATGAAAACCCAGGCCCAGCCAAGGTCTCCAACTGGCTGCCGGCTCCTGCTGGGCCCTTCTTCTTCGTGGGCCGTCTCTATGGGCCAGGCCCGTCGGCCCTTTCAGGGCAATGGCAGCTACCTGCCCTGCAGGAACGTCCCTAGGGCCGCCCGATCCGCCACTACCTCCAGCCGGGGGTGGTGCTGCAGCCAGCTGGCTGGCACCTCAGGGCAGGGGGGCTCCTGCAAAGCCCGTTTCAAAATGGCCGCCTTGCTGGCCCCGGTGACCACCAGCAGGATCCGCTCTGCCGCCAGGATCTCCGCCAATCCAAGCGTGATCGCCTGGGCCGGCACCGCCTCGGGATCGCCGCCAAAGGCACCAGCGTTCTGGGTCCGGGTGGCGGCGCTGAGGGTCAGGCAGCGGCAGGGGGCTTGAGCTCCGCAGGGGGGCTCGTTGAAGCCCACATGGCCGTTTAAGCCCAAACCAAGCAGCTGCAGCCCCACACCACCAGCAACCGCGAGGGCGGAACCGTAGCGCCTGGCCTCAGCCTGGGGATCGGCCGCCAGGCCATCGGGCAGCAGCACCTGCTCAGGCTGCAACCCCAAGGTGCGCTGCAGCCGGGCAGCCATGAAGGCCGCAAAGGAACGGGTATCGGTGGCCGCCAAGCCCACATATTCATCCAGGTTGAAGCTCAGCCAGCCCTGGCGGATCGCCTGCTGTTGCGCCCCACTGAGCTGCTCAAGCTGCTGGGCTAAAGCCGCGTAGACAGGCTCCATGGTGCGGCCCGTGGCCAGTCCTAGGGGAAGCCGGGGCCGCTGCAGGCGCTCTTCCAGCAAGCGGGACGCCACCGCAGCAGCCACGGCCGGCCCATCAACGAGGCAGCGCAACTCCAACTTCAGGGACTGACGTAGGAGCGCAACTCCGTTCCGCGGTAGTAGTGATGCAGGATCTGCTCGTAGCTCTGGCCCCGGTTGGCCATGCCGTGGGCGCCCCACTGGCTCATACCCACACCATGGCCGAAGCCCCGGCCGATCGCCAGCAGCGAAGGCGGCGGCAGTTGCACGGGCACCTGATCCGGGGTGATGGCAGGCTCGGCTAGCCCACTCTGGTCGGCATCCCGCGGCATCAGCGGCGGCAAGGCCGGCAGGGCCGCCAGCTGTGGGGCCAGCACCTCAAAGCGCACCATGGTGCTCTTGAGCCCCAGGCGGCTGCGCAGCTGGGCGCCGGTGAGCACCAGGGTGCCGGCAGGGCCAGTCACCCGCGCCTGGCGCACCCGACCAGAGCCGGTGGTGGCGAGCACATCGATGCGCTGGGCACCGCCGATCTCGCCAAACGCCTTCTGCAGCTGCTCGGGCTCCAGGCGCAACTGCCAGGCGTGCACCGGGCTGTGCTGATCAAAATCGGGCACGCTCACCAGGTAGGGAAGCTGCTGGCTCCAGAGATCACCGCTGTTTTCGGTGCTGCCACCGGCGCTGCTGTGAAAAACCGCGTTGGCCAAGCTGGGACCAAACATCAACACCTGGCCGCGGGTGCTAACCACCGCCTGACGGGTTGAAGGGGTTTCCGCCTCAACACCCTTGTAAACCTGGCTCGAAACGGTGGCGCTCACGTCAAAAGCGGCAGCTGGCTTGCGCTGGCGCAGGGCATAGGTGCGGGCGGCCACCGCCTGAGCGCGCAAGGCCGCCTGGGGCCAGCTCGCCGGCATCTCGCTAGCCACCACGCTGGGAAGGTAGGCCTCGAGGGGCAAATGGTTCACGGCCTGTAGGGATGAGCTACCCACAAGCACCTGCAGTCGGCCGCGATAGCCCCGCTGCTGTAGCTGAAAATCGGCGCCTTCCTGGGGGCCAAACTGCAAATCCAACGGGTGGCCAGCGGACTGGGCTGCCGGCTCCAGCCAGAGCTCTCTAACTGCAGGCAGTCGCTCCACGCCGGCGGCTCGTTCCAGCACAAGGCTGCCGGCAGCCAGCTGCAACACCACCGGCTCCAGCGGCGCCAGCGACCAGCGCTGGCTACCGGCCCGCAAAACCAAGGGCTGCTGAGGCGCCGCCAGCGTGAGCTTGACCGTTTCGAGCAACAGCACCCGCACCTGCGGGTTGGCCTGCTGGGCCCGCAGCTGTCCCGGAGCAGCACCGGTCAGCACCAGGGCGCTTGCCAGCAAAGACACCAGGGGAAAGCGCAATACGGGCACGGAGGCTGCTTCTCCCGACTCAGGGGGCCCATTGTGCCCGGCGTGGCAACATGCGCCAGAGGCAGCACGACCGTGCAGGTCACCTTTTTAGGCACCAGCTCCGGTGTGCCCACCCGGGGCCGCAATGTCTCGGCCGTGGCGCTGCGTCTGCCCCAGCGCAGCGAGCTGTGGTTGTTCGACTGCGGCGAGGGCACCCAGCACCAGTTTCTGCGCAGCGATCTGCGGGTGAGCCAGCTGCGGCGGATTTTCGTCACCCACATGCACGGCGACCATGTATTTGGCCTGCCCGGCCTGCTGGCCAGCCTCGGCCTGGCGGGCACCTGCACGGGCATCGACCTCTACGGCCCCGATCCCCTGCGCGACTACCTCGAAGGGGTGCTGCGCACCTCCTCCACCCGGATCAGCTACCCCCTTCGCACCCACCGGGTGCGATCCGCTGCCGAGAGCGGTGCCCTGCTCCTCGATGACGACGACCTCACGGTGCGCTGCACGCCGCTGACCCACCGGGTGCCTGCCTACGCCTACCGGGTCGATCAGAAGCCGCGGGCGGGCCGCTTCGACGTGGAGCGAGCCAAGGCCCTCGGCATCCCGCCAGGGCCGATCTACGCCGAACTCAAGGCTGGGCGCGACATCAGCCTCGAAGACGGCCGGATCATCAATGGCGCCAGCCTTTGCGGCCCCGATCGCCCGGGGGTCAGCGTTGTGTATTGCACCGACACCGTGTTCTGCGAAGCGGCGGTGGAGCTGGCCCGCGGCGCTGACCTACTGATCCACGAATCCACCTTTTCCCACGCCGAAGCGGAGCTTGCCTACCAGCGCCAGCACTCCACCAGCACGATGGCGGCCCAAACCGCCCTGGAGGCCGGCGTCAAGCAACTGGTGCTCACCCACCTGAGCCCTCGCTACATGCCAGGCAATCCGATGACCCCCGACGACTTGGTAGCGGAAGCCCAATCCATCTTTGCCAACACCCTGGTGGCCAAGGATTTCCTCAGCATCGACATCACCCCATCCGAACCAGCCACGGCCTAGCCCTGCAACAGTTCGCGTTAATCGGCTGCGGAGGGCCCTTTTCCCGTGATACAAGGTCTCCGATGCGGTCTTTACCGCCTACCCGCCGGCTTTTTCCAATGGCCTCCTCCTTCCCCTCGGCTGCCCTCCGCAAGGCGGTTCGCGTTCTTGCTCGAACCATGCTGGCCCTCCTGCTGTTCATGGGCTTCGGCAGCCCGGCTCTGGCAGCCGCCTGGACCACAGAGCAGCTCACCGTGCCCGCCACGCCAGACGGCACCCTGGTGACCTTCAGCGAGCAGGAGATCAAGGCCGGTCGCAAGGTGTTCAACAGCAGCTGCGGCGAGTGCCACGCCGGTGGCATCACCAAAACCAATCAGAACGTGGGCCTCGACCCTGAGACTCTGGCCTTGGCGACGCCGTCGCGGGACAGCGTTGAGGCCCTAGTGGACTACATGAAGGACCCCACCTCCTACGACGGGGAATACAGCATTGCTGACGTGCACCCCAGCATGCGCAGCAGCGACATCTTCGTGAAAATGCGCGACCTCGACGACGACGACCTGCGCCTGATGGCTGGCTACATCCTGGTGGCCCCCAAGGTTCAGGGCATCCAGTGGGGCGGCGGCAAGATCTACTTCTAGGCTCAGATCAACTTTTAGCCTCAATCCCCCCGTTCAGCCGGTGCAATAGCACCGGCTTTTTTATTGGCCGTAAAAGGCGGTGGCTTGCAGTTGGCCAGGTCTAGGGAGGTGGGCTGCTTGCTGTACCACCACTCCTGCAACTGGGATTCAAGCCGCATCGGGAACAGGGTGATAACCGTGCGGGTGGGGCGGGCGCCGGGCTGCAGCAGCTCAACGGCATAGGACGGGCAGCGGCGGGAGGCCAGATCTGGCACAAAGCGCCGGCCGATGCGCCGCCAGCTTGGCTCCTTGCTACGCCAGGCCAGCCGACAGCAAGGCCAGGGCAACTCCTCGCGATCAAACAGGCGACAGCAGGGGCCCAGCACCCGATAGCTGTAGTGGCCGCCGGGGCTGGTGTGCTCGCTCCCTGGCTCCAGCAGGGCTGCGACGTTGCCCTTGGAGGGGGGTGCCTGGGCTGACACAGAACTGCGGCTCGGGAATGACAGCAAAAAGCCACCCCTAAGGGTGGCAGATAAGTTCAGATTGCTCAAGCGCAGGTCGGGGATTTGCCGAGCCTGCGCAGGCTGATCTGGGGCTCAATAGAGCTCTTCTTCGGCGTGGGTCTTGATGGTGCAGTCGCTGGTGGGGTAGGCCACGCAGGTGAGCACAAAACCAGCTTCGATCTGGTCGTCGTCGAGGAAGCTCTGGTCGCTTTGATCGACGGTGCCGGAAGTCAGCTTGCCTGCGCAGGTGGAGCAAGCGCCGGCGCGGCAGGAGTAGGGCAGATCAACGCCCTGTTCTTCAGCAGCGTCGAGGATGTACTGGTCATCAGGAACCTCGATGGTCTTGTTGAGGCCTTCGCTCTCGCTGATGAGGGTGACCTTGTAGGAAGCCATGAAAAAGATTGGGGCTCACAGGCACCCGGAAGCCGGGCCTGTAGGACTCGCCCTTCATACATCCGCCGGACGCCCTAACTGTCGATTTGGCGGCCAGAACGCTGGAAGGCCAATCAAATTGAAGGCACAGATCAGCGTGCCTTATGCGACACGCCGGATCGTCATCAGGCCCCATTGGCTTTGTTCAGCCGTGAGTTCGGCCTGCCAGCCCTCGTCCCGCAGGGCCAGTTGTAACGCCGGAGCCTGGTCAACGAGCAGGCCACTCAGCAGACCCACGCCGTTAGCAGCCAACACAGTGTTGAAGGCTGGACAAAGGGCCTGAATCACCGGAGCAAGGATGTTGCAGAGCAAAAGATCGGCCGGCTGGCCCTCAAGCAGCTCAGCCAGGGCCTCAACCGAGCCCAGTTGCCCCCGTACTTGAGGCGTGAGTCCGTTGAGGGCGGCATTGTCGGCAGTGGCTTGCACTGCCAGCGAATCTGTATCGACAGCCGCTACCGAGGCCGCGCCCAGCCGCAGGGCAGCCAGGCCCAGCACGCCGCTACCGCAGCCGAGGTCGGCCACCCGCAGGCCAGCCAGCCCCTCTGGCGTCATGGCGGCCAGCAGCTCCAAGGCCTCCAGGCACAGCCTGGTGGTGGGATGGCTGCCGGTGCCGAAGGCACTGCCCGGATCCATGGCAATTAGCTTCCGCTCGGCATGCTCGGGCGGACAGGGCAGCCACGCAGGCAGGATCAGCAGCCCCTTGCCCACAGGATCGGCCTGCCAGTGCTGCTTCCAGCTGAGGCTCCAGTCTTCATCGGCCTGCTGACTCCACAGCAGCGGGGGCAGGGCCAAGCCGAAGGGCTCGGCCAGTGGCGCCAGAGCCAGAGCCAGCTGCTGCCGCTCCGGCTCAGGCCAATCGATCGCCGGCAACCAGGCAATCAGCTGACGCTGGCTGGGGGTTTCGGGGCGGTGCTGAACCGCAACCCGAGGTATGCCCAGGTCAGCGAGCTTCCAGAGCAGGGATTCCTCCAGCTCCGGCAGGGAGGCCAGCTCCAGTCGCCACCAGCCCGGAGCAGCAGCCATCAAAGGGTTACCGGGTGGGCTTCCTGAATGCCGTTGATGGCGTGCACCGAGACCAGCAGGCTGGGGGGGATGGGGTCATCGAGGCTGAGCACCATCACGGCGTCACCACGCACGATGCGGCGGCCCACCTGCATCGAGGCAATGTTGACGTTGTGCTCGCCCAACAGGGAGCCCAACTGGCCGATGATCCCGGGCATGTCCCGGTGGCGAGTGAACAGCATGTGGCGGCTTGGAGCCACGTTCACCGGAAATTCATCGATGGTGGTGATGCGCAGCTCGCCTTCGGCGAACACCGCTCCGGTAACGCTGTGGCTGGCCTGGGAATTGCGGCAGCTGAGCTGCAGCGAACCACCGGCGAAATCGCGACTGGCGTCATCCTTGACTTCAAGCACGTGGATGCCTCGCTCCTTGGCCTCCAAGCTGGCGTTCACGTAGTTGATGCTGTCGCCCAGGGCGGTGGAAAGCAGACCCTTGAGGGCCGCCACCACCAGGGGCTGGGCCGGGTGGGCGGCGAAGTCGCCCTGGAGTCTCACCTCAAGCTCACTGATCGGGCCACCAGCCAGCTGGCTCAGCAGCTGACCCAGGGTTTCGGCCAATTGCAGGTGGGGCTTGAGCTGCTCCATCACCTCGGCATTGAGGCCAGGGATATTCACGGCGCTGCGGGCAGGCAAGCCCAGCAGTACGTCGCGGATCTGCTCTGCGACATCGATCGCAACGTTTTCCTGGGCCTCTTCGGTGGAGGCACCCAAATGGGGCGTGAGGATTAGGCGCTCCTTCACCTGCCGCAAGGGCGAACCCGCCTCTAGAGGCTCTTTGGCGTACACATCAAGGGCAGCACCGCCGATGGTGCCGTTCTCAACTGCCTCAGCGAGGGCCGCTTCGTCAATGATGCCGCCGCGGGCGCAGTTAACGATCCGCGCCGTCGATTTCATTGTCTTGAGCAGCTCCGCGTTCACCAGGTTCTCGGTGTCTGGGGTGCGGGGCAGGTGCAGGCTGACGAAGTCAGCTTCGGCAAATAGGGCGGGCAGGGGCAGCAGTCGGACCTGCATTTGCTGGGCCCGCTCGGCAGACACGTAGGGGTCGTAGGCCATCACGTCCATGCCCATCGCCTTGGCCACTCGAGCCACGTGGGAGCCGATCTTGCCGAGACCCACCACGCCCAGCTTTTTCTTGTAGAGCTCGTTGCCTACATATTTCTTGCGATCCCAGCCGCCGGCCATGGTGCTGGCATGGGCATGGGGCACGTGGCGCGACAGGGCCAGCATCAGGGCTAAGGCCTGCTCAGCGGCGGCGATGGTGTTGCCCTCCGGCGAGTTCACCACAAGCACACCGCGCTTGGTGGCCGCCGGCACATCGACGTTGTCGACACCGACGCCGGCTCGGCCAATGATCCGCAGCTTGTCGGCCGCTTCGATGATTTCGGCAGTCACCGTGGTGCCTGAGCGAATCATCAGGGCGTCGTAGTCGCCGATGATCGCCTTGAGCTCCTCGGGGGGCAGGCCAGTGCGTACATCAACCTGAGCCACCTGGGACAGGATGTCGATCCCCGCCTGGTCGATGGGATCCGAAACGAGAACCTTTGTCATGCCCGGCGGTGCGAAGCGGAGAGCCGGCCGTGCAGTGTAGTGAGCGGCGAGAATCGCCCCAACAACACTGAGTAGGGCGCAGCGTGGGCACAAGTGTGGTGGTAGTTCTGAACGACCGCAAAAGGTTGCATCAGCTTCGGGATCGACTGGCCGAGCTGCAGCCGCCGCTGCTGCAGTTGGAGGCCATCGGCGAGGGAGAGCAGGCCATGGCCGAGGTGGCCCGACTAAACCCTGCGGTGGCACGGCGGGCCCGCCAGCAGGGCATGGCTCGCTGGCTAATTCCCTTTGGCTTTTTGGCTGGCCTCACCTTCACCTACATCACCGATCTGGACACCTTCGCCTTTGCGGGTGCCTGGAGCCAGCACCTGATCGGCGCCCTGCTCGGCATGGGTTCAGGCTGGATGGGCAGCTTTGCAGCCGCCGCGAGCGTGCGCTCCGAAGAGGACGACCGCATCCGCAGCCTGCGCAACCGGGTGGAAGAAGGCAACTGGCTGCTGCTGGCCGAAACAGCTAACGGCGTCGATATGCCCTGGATTTCCCTGCAGCAGGCCAAACCCCTGGCGGTGGTGCGACTGGGCGATGGCTAGGGACCTTGAAGCCGTGATCGCTGCCGCAGACCAGGCCCTGCGCACCTGGGAGCCGGTGTGGACTCCCTTTCTTGATGGGGCGTTGCTTGAGCAGGCCCAAGAGCACCTGGCAGGGCTGGCCGAGCTGGAGATGGCCAGCCGGGGGGGCTACCCAGGAGCTGAACGCCAGCGTCTGCTTTTGCAGCGCTACGACGCAGCCATTGATGCCGATGAAGTTGCCGCCGGCCTGATGGGCCTGGAGCTGGGCGGCAATTTCCTATTTGACCCGGCTGAGCGACAAGACTTCCGCGCGGGCCTGCTAGCCCTCGGCGCTGCGGAGGGAGAGCTGGGCGATCTCTGGCTGCGAGGCGACCGGGGTGCCCAGGCAATTCTCACGGCTGCTCAAGCTGCTGCCCTTGATGGCCGCACCGCTGTGGTGCGCACGGTGGAGGTGGCCCTGGAAGCCCGCCCCCTGCATGAGTTGCAACTTCCGGCGCCGCGCCTGCCCCGCCGCTTTCAAACCGTGGAAGCCTCCCTGCGCCTCGATGCGGTGGCCTCTGCCGGATTCGGGTTATCTCGCAACCGCATGGCCGAGCTGATCCGCCAAGGCAGGGTGAGACTCAACTGGCAGCCAGTCAGCAGTCCCAGCAGGGCGGTGACGGTGGGAGACCGGGTGCAGCTGGAGGGCCGGGGCGAACTGCAGCTTGAGACGGTCACAGCAACCAAGCGGGAGCGCTGGCGAATCGAGCTGGTGCGCTGCTGAGGGATTACCTGAATCAGGCCTACCTGTAACCTGGCAAAGCTTCTGGGGCGATTAGCTCAGAGGTAGAGCACTACCTTGACACGGTAGGAGTCACTGGTTCGAATCCAGTATCGCCCATTTTAAAAATTCAGTATTAGCCCTAAGTTTCGAGATGGCAGATGCAACAAGGGAATTGACCGTTGTTGTTGGACTTGCTCGCTCAGGGATAGGTGCTGCTCGGCTGCTTAACCATCTCGGCCATGCGGTGCTGGTGATTGAGAGCCAATCCAGCCCAGCACTTGAAACCAAAGCGAGCGAGTTGCGCCAGGCAGGCATTGATGTTCTGCTAGGCGTGCCCCTCCACGGCGACGCCTTTGCCGCCCTTGGCACTACTCCCGCAGCGGTGGTGGTGAGTCCAGGCATCCGCTGGGACCATCCCACCCTGGTGGAGCTGCGCAACTCAGGAGTAAGCACCAAAGGCGAAATGGAGCTGGCTTTCCAAGCCAGTGGCTACGTGCCCTGGATCGGCATCACCGGCACCAATGGCAAAACCACCGTTACCCACCTGGTGAGCCACCTGCTTCAGCACGCTGGGCTCGATGCCCCCATGGGCGGCAACGTGGGCTTCTCTGGGGCAGAGCTGGTGCTGGAGCGACTGGAGCGCGGCGATCCCCAACCCAACTGGCTGGTGATGGAGCTCAGCAGCTATCAGATCGAATCGGCCCCTCAAGTAGCTCCACGGGTGGGAATTTGGACCACCTTGACCCCCGACCATCTCGAGCGCCACGGCACCATTGAGGCCTACCGGGCCATCAAACGCAGCCTGTTGGAGCGTTCCACGTCGCCCATACTCAACGCCGATGACGCCGACCTACGCGCCCATGCCGCCGGCTTGCAGCGGGCCATCTGGGTCACCGCCGGCAGCCGGGAGGACCTCCCACCCACGATCCAGCCCAGTCTCTGGATCGAAGCTGGCCAGGTATGGCAAGCCCCCCAGCCCGGCGAGACCGGCCCCGGCAAACTTTTAATGGCTGCCGATTGCCTAGCCATGCCCGGCGCCCACAACCGCCAAAACATGCTGCTGGCCGCTGCGGCCGGGCTCGAAGCCGGCTTGAGCGGCGCCCAGATGGAGCAAGCCTTCCGCTCCTTTACCGGCGTGCCCCACCGGCTTGAGCGCATCCGCGAGCAGCAAGGCATCAGCTTCTACAACGACAGCAAGGCCACCAACTACGACGCCGCCGAGGTGGCGCTGCACGCCCTGGACGGTCCGCTAGTAGTGCTAGCGGGTGGTGAATCGAAGCAGGGCAATCCCGATAGCTGGCTGGCAGCCTTGCAACAGAAAGCCGCAGCGGTGGTGCTCTACGGAGCTGCCCAGGCTGAGTTTGATCAACTACTTAGCCAGGCAGGCTTTAGCGGAGTCGTGCACTGCTGCGACAACCTGGCTGAAGCCGTACCCCTGGCCGACCAATTAGCCCGCAGCCATCGCTGCCTAGCGGTGCTGCTTTCCCCAGCCTGCGCAAGCTTTGACCAATACAGCGATTTTGAGGCCCGTGGTGATGACTTCCGCCAGCTGGTGATGTCGCTGTAAGGGCGTTCAGCTATCTAGCTCCTAACATTCGCGCACCAGGCGACCGCAACGGGCCATGGCCTATTGGTTGATGAAAAGCGAGCCCGATGTCTACGGGATTGACCATCTGCAGCGGGAGGGCAGCACCTTATGGGACGGCATTCGCAACTACCAGGCCCGCAATTTTATGCGGAGCATGCAAATTGGCGATAGGGCTTTTTTCTACCACTCCAATACCAAACCACCGGGCATTGTGGGCTTGATGGAGGTGGTTGAAACCCAGATTGTCGACCCCAGCCAATTTGATCCCAACTCCAAATATTTCGATCCCGCCGCAAGCTTGCAAAAGCCCCGCTGGGACTGTTGCCGGCTGCGCTACTTACGCCACTTCCAGCAGCTGCTCAGCCTGGATGCCCTACGGGAAAACTTCAGCCCCGAGCAGCTGGGGGTGGTGAAGCGGGGCAACCGTCTTTCGATCCTGCCGGTTGAGCCCAGCAGTGCCAAGCGACTGCTGGACCTGCTTGAGTCGCCATGAGCCAACTGGCCCGGATCAGCCCCAAGCCCCCCCTAGCCATCCGCAGCGCCGTCGAGCGAGGCTGGGCTGCCTTCAGCCACTGCCCCTGGGTGCTGATGGGGTTCACCCTGCTGAGCGGCGGCGCCAATTTGGCTGCCCAGCTTCTTTATCGCTACGAAAGCAGCCTGGTGCTGTCGCTGCAGGGCAAGCCCGACCCCGTCGCTATAACCATGGCGGCGGCTGCCTGGATCATCTACGCCCTTACCGGGCTTTGGCTGGTGGTGGGGTTGATGCGGGGGGCCCAACTAGCTCTCAATCAGAGGCGACCCAGGCTGGGAGCACTGATCCGGGTCGATGGCAGAGCGATGTTGCGCTGCTTTGGAACCGTGGTGCTGATCCTGGTGGTGCTGGCACTGATAGTGCGCCTGGCCCAGGCGAGCTCCTGGCTGCTCACGATGATTCAACCTCTGTTAGCCCCCCTACCGCTGGTGGCGGGTTTGGCTGCCGTTATTTATTTGAGCGCCGATCAAATTCTGAGCCTGCCGCTAGCCCTAATCGGAGGGCTTACCCCCCTGGCAGCCTTTCGCAGCGGCCGGGCCGCCACCGATCCCCACTGGCTCCAAGCCCTTGGCCTAACTCTGGTGCTGCTTGCCATGGTGCTGGCCGGCTTCCTGGTGCTGCTCATCGGGCTGGTGGTGGCGTTGCCAGTGGCGGCCTGCACCCTCACGGCCGCCTACCAGCAACTCTTCGGCCAGGAGGACCGGGGCCAGCTCACTGCTGCCTGAAGCTCGCCTGGGCGGGAAAGAGATTTGCCAGGTAGCAGCGGGTGACTTCCCGGTCGCCAAGGCCGTTCTGCACCAGGAAACCAGCCAGGGCAGCTTGAAACAACCGGTATTGATCCCAATTGGGGTGCTGCTCGATAAAGCCACGCATCGAGGCCAGTAAGGCCTCAGGCACCTCTGCGCGAAAGCTCACCGTTAAGCCTTCCCCCTCCACGGGAGCTTGAGCTCGGACGGGAGTCTGCAGATCCATGAGAGATAACGGCCTTGTGTGGCACCAGTTCTCCACATCAGGCCGGGCCCGTCAAATGGCCTGGCGAAGCTGCCCTGGCCAGCCTCCAAAGCTAAGAACCCAGCTCTGCCAGAGCATTTGCCATGGCCCCCTCGCCTTTGGGCCAAGCGGTGAGGCTGGAGCCAGCGCTGTCAAGGGGAAAGGCTCTGGCAGCGAGCTTCTCCCCAGGCCCTAGTGGGCAAGCCCCATCTGAACAACTGACCTGGGGAAAAACTGAGCAAAACTAAGAGTGATCTGGGGGCTGGGCGGGAATACGGCAATGATCAGCAGTGCTAAACAGCTTCAACTGCCGCTGGGTCTCAGCTGCAACCGTGCTGGCTTGCCCACATGCCCCAGCTAGCCGCCAGCCCCCTGTGCCAGGGCCGCCACCAAAGCCGCGCTAGGCCCGGGTAGCCAGCTGCCCTCAACGGCACGGCAATCAGCCCCAGGCGTGAGCACAAACCGCAGCGACCAGGCGTTGCGGTCGCCTTCCAAGGCAATCCACAAAGGGCCGCGCTCTAGCTCAATGCTGATCGACTCTTCAGCCATCAACTGACTGGCCAGATCATGGTGCTCTTGCACCAACTGCACCAGAGCCTGACCCAGCCCCCGGGCCTCCTCCGCTGTGAGCTCAGAGGCCCAGCCTTGGCCACCAATCAAAAAAGAAAAGGGGTGGCGGGCTGAATCTTCCAGCCACCTCCACCCCTCACCTTCTTGAACACGCATCCGCCGAATCAGCCGGGCAGCAAATCGGGCTGGTCCTGCTCATCGCTCATTTCGATGATGGCCCGCTGCACGGGTTTGATCATCGAATCGTCAAGCAGGCCATCGAAATCATCGAAACGACGCTGCTTAGCCCGAAAAGCAATCTTCACCGTGGTGAGGTAACGGTTGCTGGTGTGGCGGATCAGGCTCTCGGCCCGCTGGGCCAGTTCCTTGTGGTTGACATCAATACCGCTCTGCATGGGCAACCTTGCAATCACCTCAACCTAGGTCAACAACGGCAACTCCCCGTTTAGAAGGGTGTAATGCGGGGCACGCTGGCGATTGATCTAGGCAGCAGCACCACGGTGGTGGCCTACCAGGGGCCAGACACCGCGGCCAAGCTGCTGGCCCTGCCGCCGTACAGCACCAGCGAGCCGGTTGCGGTGCCAACCCTGCTATGGCTCAGCGATCCAGCAATGCCACGGCCCCTGATCGGTCGCCAGGTATTGGAGGCGGGCCTGGCCCACAGCGATTGCCCCCAGTTGCATCGGGACTTCAAACGACAAATCGGCGCGCTCCCCTGCCCGGCGCCCGAACCACCCCCAGCCTTGCCACTGCGGCCAGAACAGGCCGGAGCCTTGCTGCTGAGGCAGCTCTGGGCCGCCCTGCCGCCAGGGCTTGCGCCCGAGCGGCTGGTGCTGACCGCTCCTATTGACAGCTACCCCCGCTACCGCCAATGGCTGCAGGAGGTATGCAGCGAGCTAGAGGTGCCTGAGCTGGCCCTGGTGGACGAACCCACCGCCGCAGCCATCGGTGCGGGGTTGCCTGCTGGCAGCACGGTGCTGGTGGTGGACCTGGGAGGCGGCACCATCGACCTATCCCTGGTGGCCCTAGAGGGTGGCGAAGGACGCCCGGCGCCCATGGCCCAGCTGCTGCGCTTCGCCGGCCGGGATCTGAGTTCAAGTCGCCAGGCCCTGCGCTGTGCCCGGGTGATAGGCAAGGCAGGGGTGGCCCTGGGAGGCCGGGATATAGATCGCTGGATCGCAGCCCACCTTTGTCCCGGAGCCCCCCTTGATGGGGCCCTGCTGGAGGCAGCTGAATCGCTCAAATGCCAGCTCAGCAGCGCCGAAGAGGCCCTGGTGTTCTGGAGTCCTGCAGGCCTGCCTCCCCAACCTCTGCGGCTGAGTCGCAGCGGCCTAAACGCCTTGTTGGTGGAGCGGGGCTTGCTGGCCCAACTCGATGATCTGTTGGAGGTCGTGTTGGCGGGAGCCCGACGCGATGGCCTGGCCCCAAACCAGATCACCGCCCTGCTGCCGGTTGGTGGCAGCAGCCGCATGCCCCTGATCCACCAATGGCTGCAGGAGCGCTGCGGCGGCATTCCCCTGCAGGAAAGCCGGCCGGTGGAAGCCGTAGCCCTGGGGGCCCTGGCCCTCACCCCCGGGGTGCGGGTGCGGGATGTTTTGCGCTACGGAATTTGCCTGCGCTGCTGGGATCAGCGCTCCAGCCGCCATCACTGGCAACCGCTGTTTGTGGCGGGACAAACCTGGCCGAGTGAGCGGCCGCTGGAAATCGTGCTCGCCTGCAGCAGCCCCAACCAGCGAAGCCTGGAGCTGGTGCTGGGAGAACCAGACAACGAAAGACGCAGCGAGGTGGTGTTTGAGGCCGGGCTACCGGTGCTGCGTCCGCGACCAGCGGGGCAAGCCCGAGTGATGCCCTGGAGCGAGCAACCCCCAGACCTTGCCCTGGACGTGCCGGGACAGCCTGGCGAGGACTGTCTGCGGTTGTCTTTTTCTGTCAACGACCAGGGCCAGCTGGTGCTGGAGGTCACGGACCTACGCAGTGGTCGCCTCAGCGCCCCCCAACTTCTGGGCCCGGTGCGCTGAGAGTTAGAGGCAAAGTCAAGTGGACGCCGCAAGCGCTGCCCTCCGCTGACGGCATCTCGGCCGCAGCGTCCATAAAACTAAGTTTCATATTTCCGTATTTGCCTTGGCCCTACGCCGCCACAGGCTGCCCCGTTTCTGGCTGGGTCTCACCCTGGGTCTTGTGGCCTGCGGCATTGGGGCGACCTACTGGTGGGAGCAGCAGCTGCCGCAACGGTTGGAGCAGGCGGCAAGGAGCGGCGACTTAGAAGCCTGCCTGCGCTACAGCGAACAGCTCGAAGCCCTGCGCTGGCTGGGGGGGCAGGCCCCTGCCGAACAAGGCAGCTGCCGGCGCCGCAAAGCGGCCCAGCTCTGGCAGCAGGAGCGCTGGGGCGAGGCTCTGCAGTTGCAATTGCAACTGGTGAACTCCCTTACCGGCAGCGAAGCCGACCGCCAGCGGCTGCTGGTGTGGCAGCAAAACCTGCAGCAGCGCGCCATGACCCGCTTCCAGGAGGGCGACCTACCTGCAGCCCTGAAGATCCTGGCTGTGATGGGCGATGACCACCGGGCCGACGGCGACAGCCTGGGCGACAAACTCAGTGAAAACTGGACTCGCAACCGGCTGCAGCTGGAGCGGGCCAAGGGCCTCACAGAGCAAAAGCGCTGGTGGGAGGCCCTCGAGGCCCTCACCCGCATCGACCATCCCTGGTGGAAAACCCAGAGCCGCGGCCTACAAGCCAAGGTGCAGAAGGGCATCGAAGGCCTGTCAGTGCAGGAGCGCGAACACGACGCCCATGGCCAGCTGCCCCACACCGTGCCCGCCGCCCAACTCGATGCCCAGGTGCGCCAACGGATCTCCCAGGGTATGGACGAGTGGTCCGCGTTCCAGGAGGCCTGTCGGGCCTTAGGTGGACAGGTGGTTGAGGCCGGGCCGGAGACGGCCTGTCAGCGCCGATCCAGCAAGCGGTGATTGGCGCGTGACAAGATTGGCCCCGCGATGAAGCTCTGGAGCCATGCAGGCAGGTGATCAGGTTCAGGTCTCCCAAAGCGTGGTCGTATACCACCACCCCCAGCACCGCGGGGTCGCCTTCGATCTCAAAGGCCAACAGGGTGAGGTGGTCACCGTGCTCAACGAGTGGAAGGGCCGGGTGATCAGCCCAACCTTGCCGGTGGTAGTTGCCTTCGGCAAATTTCGGGCCCATTTCCGCTCAGATGAGCTGGCTCCCGCCTGATCGCTTGCCTGAATCTCGTTAGAGCTCCGGCCGCAGCAGGAACACCCCCTCCTCGCCATCGATCTCCTGTAGGCAGAGCTGGATTGATTCTTGGCGACTGGTGGGCACTAGCTTTCCACAGAAATCAGGCTGGATCGGCAGCTCCCGGTGACCGCGATCCACCATGGCCAGCAAGCTGACCCGCTTGGGCCGCCCCCAGGCTTGCAAGGCTTCAAGTGCCGCCCGCACAGTGCGCCCCGTAAAGATCACGTCATCCACCAACACCACCTGGCGCCCATCCAGAGCCACGGGCAAATCGGTGGGCTGGCCCAAACGGGTGCCGACTCGCTCCAGGTCATCTCGATGAAAGGTGGGATCGACACTGCCTTGGTCGATCGGATGGCCGGCTAAGACTGCCAAGCGGGAGGCCAAAACCTCAGCCAACGCCACTCCACGGGTGGGTATGCCGAGAAGCACCAAGGAGCTGCTATCGGCCACGCCTTCCAACACCTGGGAGGCAAGCCGGTCAAGGGTGCGGCCCAAATCCAGGGCCGAGAGCAGTTCGAGCCGATGCATTAGGGAATCAGGCAAGTCGGCTAGGGCTGGTTGGCTGTGTGACCAAAGGCTGACCCCGAGGGAAGCAGTTGGGATCGCAGCACATTTGCACTGTAAGTTGGTTTTGGAAGGCGTTGGTTCAACGTCGCTAGGCGAGACGGGTGACGACTATTCCCTCCCAGCAGCAATCCACCCTGGTGCCAGGCCCAGCATCGGCCTCTAGGGCTTCATCCTCTGTGGCCCCGGTCGTACTCGCCATTTTGGATGGCTGGGGTTACAGCCACGAAGCCGATCACAACGCCATACGTGCTGCCAGCACCCCGGTGATGGATGCCCTCTGGCACGCCTACCCCCACACCCTGATTGAGGCCAGCGGCGCCGCTGTCGGCCTGCCAGATCATCAGATGGGCAATTCTGAGGTGGGCCATCTCACAATCGGCTCCGGTCGAATCATTCGCCAGGAGCTGGTGCGGATCAGCCAAGCTGTCAAGGACGGCAGCTTGGCCGCCAACCCTGCGCTCAATTCCTTAGCCGACCGCCTACTTCTCAAGGGCGGCTGCCTGCACCTGATCGGCCTGTGCTCCGATGGGGGCGTGCACAGTCACATCACCCACCTAGGGGGTTTGTTGCAATGGGCCGCGAGCCGCGGTCTCAAGGATGTCTGCATCCACGTGATCACCGATGGCCGGGACACGGACCCGAGCAGTGCCCCCCGATTCGTCACCCAGGTTCAAGAGCAGATCAGTCGGGCCGGCGTGGGCCGAATCGCTACCCTCTGCGGCCGCTACTGGGCAATGGATCGCGATAACCGCTGGGAGCGCACTGAGAAGGCCTATCGACTCTTAACCGAACCAAGCGAGATATCCGAGCTCAGCCCGGTCAACGCCATCCACGCCTCCTACGCCCAAGAGATCGGCGACGAATTCCTCGAGCCGTTGCGATTGGCGGAGGGATTGATCAAGAGCGGAGACGCTCTGGTGTGTTTCAACTTCCGGCCCGACCGGGTGCGCCAGTTGATCCGCGCCCTGGTTTTGCCGGAATTTGACGACTTCTCGCGGCAGCGCCAAGCCCAACTGGATGTGGTCACCTTCACCCAATACGAAAGGGGCTTGCCCGTAGCGGTGGCTTTTCCGCCCGAATCTCTCGATGGCTTACTGGGCCAAGTGGTTTCGAACTCGGGGCTGCGCCAGTTCCGCACAGCTGAAACCGAAAAATATCCTCACGTCACCTATTTCATGAATGGGGGAATTGAGCAGGCCTTCCCTGGAGAAGATCGCCACCTAGTCCCCTCCCCCCGGGTGGCTACCTACGACCTATCCCCGGAAATGTCCGCCGGCGAGCTCACTGAAAGCTGTATTGCCGCAATCAAAAAGGGCATTTACTCGTTGGTGGTAATCAATTACGCCAATCCGGACATGGTGGGGCACACCGGCAAAATGAAAGCCACCACTGAAGCAATCACCACTGTCGACACCTGTGTAGGAAAGCTGATGGAGGCCACCAACCGCATGGGAGGCACGCTGCTGATCACCGCAGACCACGGCAATGCCGAAGTGATGGAGGGCCCAGATGGTCGCCCTTGGACTGCTCACACCACAAACCCCGTGCCCGTGATTTTGGTGGAGGGCGAGAAACGCAAGCTGCCCGGCCACGGCACCAACGTGTCGCTGCGTGACCATGGCGGCTTAGCCGACATCGCCCCGACCCTGCTCGAGATCTTGCACCTGCCCAAGCCCGCAACCATGAGCGGTGAATCACTGATCCTGGCAACTGGGACCGCAGCCGCATCCAGTCCCATCCCCCAGACCCTGGGCGTTTAATCTGCCTCTATTCAAAGAGGCCCATGATCACTTCAGTTTTGTCATGGGTGTGGATTGGCAGTGGCGTTCTGCTGATCATCAGCGTGCTACTACATAGCCCCAAGGGCGATGGCATGGGCGGGCTGGCCGCTAGCGGCGGTTCGATGTTCACCAGTGCCCGTAGCGCCGAAGCCACCCTCAACCGCATCAGCTGGACCTTGCTAGCAATTTTTCTTGGCCTGGCCGTTGTGCTCAGCGCCGGCTGGCTCGGTTAGGTCTGTGACGCCAATGCCGCGACGCAATCTGCTGGTAGCCCTGGGATCAAGCCTGGGTGCCTTCTTCACTGGCGTCTCCCGCGCCGAAGCAGCTTCCAAGGCCCAAGATCCCGCCTGGCAGCTCAGCGAAGCCAGCTGGAAGAAACGTCTCAACCCTGCCGCTTATAACGTGCTCCGCCAGGAAGGCACCGAAAGGCCCTTCTCCAGCCCCTTGAATAGCGAAAAACGCCCAGGCACTTTCGTTTGTGCTGGCTGCGCCCTGCCCCTCTTTAGCTCCAAGGCCAAATACGAGAGCGGCACCGGCTGGCCCAGCTTCTGGCAACCGCTGCCCAACGGGATCGCCACCAAGGTGGACTTCAAGTTGATCGTGCCCCGCACCGAATACCACTGCCGGCGCTGCGGCGGCCATCAGGGCCACGTGTTTGACGACGGCCCTAAGCCCAGTGGCAAGCGCTACTGCAACAACGGCGCAGCCCTCAATTTCATCACCGGTTAACCGGTGTATTCGCCGTTGTAGGCCTCTTCGCCGTGAGCATTGATATCGAGGCCCTGCTGTTCCTGAATGTCGTTAACACGCAGGGGCATCACCAGGCGAATCAGTAGAAGAATCACATACGTGCCTACTCCAACAAAAAGAATTGTGAATCCTGCGGCCTTGAGCTGAATCCAGAGCTGACCTGGCTGACCGACTAGCAGTCCATCTGCGCCAGCGGGATTGAGGCTTTTCAACGTGAACACGCCAGTTAGCAGAGTGCCGAGCAACCCGGCCACGCCATGCACCGGCAGCACATCGAGGCTGTCATCGAGCCGCCAGCGATTCTTGAGTTGCATGGCATAGCTGCAAACCAGGGCCGCCGCAAAGCCGATCAACACAGCCGCCAGAGGGCTCACATAGCCAGCCGCTGGGGTGATCGCCACTAGGCCGGCCACGGCGCCGGTAGCCACACCCACGGCAGTGGGCTTGCCGCGCTGCCATGTTTCCAGCAGCATCCAGCCCAGGGCAGCGGCAGCGGCAGCGGTATTGGTGGTGAGGCAGGCAAGGGAGGCCAAATTGCCTGCCACCAGGCCGCTACCACCATTGAAGCCAAACCAGCCGAACCAGAGCAGGCCCGCCCCAAACAGGATGAAGGGCACGTTGTGGGGTGGGGCGGCATAGCCCACGCCCCCACTGCGACGCCGGCCCACCACCAAGGCAGCAACGGCGGCGGCCACGCCCGAGGCCAGTTCCACCACCAGGCCACCGGCGAAGTCGATAGCACCGAGGCCGGAGCTACCCAAGAACCCACCGGGGCCCCACACCATGTGGGCCAGGGGTAGATAGATGAAGGTGCTCCAGAGCAGCAGAAACACCATCCAGGCGCGGAAATGCATCCGCTCCACCACCGCACCGGAAATCAGCGCCGGAGTGATGATCGCAAAGGTGACCTGGAACAGGGCAACGGCACCGTGACTGAGTTGCCCATCCCCATAGGGAGCCGACCAATTGCTGAGCCCCGCCCACTGCAACCCGCCGATGAACGGAGCCAGGGGACCGCTGCCGGGAGAGAAGGCCAGGCTGTAGCCGAACAACACCCAGAGCACACTCACCAGGGCCATGGCGGTGAAGCTCATCACCATGGTGTTAAGCACGTTGCGGCTGCGAACAAAGCCCGCATAAAAGAGGGCCAGAGCTGGCGTCATCATCAGCACCAGGGCGGCACTCACCAACACAAAACCATTGTTGGCACTGCGAAGGGCCAGATCGGTTGCAAACAGAAGCGGCACAGCTGAGCCAAAACCAGGCGCCACCCTGAAGACCAACGGATCAGCAGCCAGTAGCAACCGCTACCAAAAGAGCCTTTAAAGGTGGCAACCGATACAGCTGGGATGGATGGGCCCGCTTGGCTGAACGGAAACGAACAAAAAAAGGGCAGAAGGAAAACCCTTCTGCCCTCGCTGACGATGACGGAGAGGGGCCTCGAAGGCACCCATCTCGCTGTCAATAGTCGAAGTCGCCGCCGCCCATGCCGCCACCGGCGGGAGCAGCATCTTTCTTGTCTGGCATATCAGCCACGATGCACTCGGTGGTCAGCACCATGCCGGCGATGGAGGCGGCATTTTGCAGACCGGAGCGGGTCACCTTGGCGGGGTCGACGATACCGGCAGCCAGCATGTCGACGTACTCGCCGGTGGCGGCGTTGTAGCCCTCGTTGAAGGGCTTGTTGCGCACGTTCTCAGCCACGACAGCGCCATTGACGCCAGCGTTTTGAGCGATGCGCATCAAGGGTGCGGTCAGCGCGGAGGCCACGATGTGGGCGCCGATCAGCTCCTCGCCAGAGAGGTTGGCCGCAGCCCACTCCTCGAGGGCGGGGGCCAGGTGGGCCAAGGTGGTGCCACCACCAGGAACGATGCCTTCTTCAACAGCCGCCTTGGTGGCGTTGATGGCGTCTTCCAGGCGCAGCTTCTTGTCCTTCATCTCAGTCTCGGTGGCGGCACCCACCTTGACCACGGCCACACCGCCGCTCAGCTTGGCAAGACGCTCCTGCAGCTTCTCCTTGTCATAGGAGGAGTCGGTTTCGTCCATCTGCTTGCGGATCTGCTCGCAGCGCGCCTTGACGGCCACTTCGTTGCCTTCGGCCACGATGGTGGTGGTGTCCTTGTTGATGGTGATGCGGCGGGCGGTGCCCAGCATCTCCAATTTGGCGTTCTCAAGCTTGAGACCGGCGTCCTCGGTGATCAGCTGACCGTTGGTGAGAACGGCGATGTCCTCGAGCATGGCCTTGCGGCGATCACCGAAACCAGGGGCCTTGACTGCCGCCACGTTGAGCACGCCGCGCAGGCGGTTCACAACGAGGGTGGCTAGGGCTTCCTTCTCGATGTCCTCGGCAATGATCAGCAGGGGCTTGCCTGTACGGGCGATCTGCTCAAGCACGGGCACCAGGTCCTGCACCAAACCGATCTTCTTATCGGTGAGCAGGATGTAGGGCTCTTCGAGCACCGCTTCCATGCGCTCGGTGTCGGTGGCGAAATAGGGCGAGATGTAGCCCTTGTCGAAGCGCATGCCTTCGGTGACCTCCAGCTCGGTGGTCATCGATTTCCCTTCTTCCAGGGAGATCACACCTTCCTTACCGACCTTGTCCATCGCATCGGCGATCATGCGACCTACCTCTTCGTCGTTGCCGGCGGAGATGGTGCCCACTTGGGCGATGGCGCTGGAGTCGGAGATGGGCTTGGCGTGCTCCTTGATCTTGCCTACGAGGAAATCGGAAGCCTTATCGATGCCCTTTTTGAGGGTGATCGCATTGGCGCCTGCAGCCACGTTGCGCAAGCCTGCCTTGACCATGGCATGGGCCAAAACAGTGGCGGTGGTGGTGCCGTCGCCGGCGGCATCGTTGGTTTTGGAGGCGGCCTGACGGATCAGGGCAACACCGGTGTTCTCGATGTGGTCTTCGAGCTCAATTTCCTTGGCGATGGTGACGCCGTCGTTGATGATCTGGGGAGCACCAAACTTTTTCTCCAGGACCACGTTGCGGCCCTTGGGTCCAAGGGTGACAGCAACGGCCTCAGCCAGAATGTCGATACCTCTTTCGAGAGCTCTGCGAGCGTTCTCGTTGTAAATAATGCGCTTAGCCATGGAAGGCGATGTCCTTATGGGGTTAGGTCGGATTCAGTAATCGGCCAGTCGTCAGTTGACGATGGCGAGGATGTCCTTCTCGGAAAGCAACACAAACTCGTCGCTGCCGAGCTTGATGTCGGTGCCGGCGTACTTGCTGTAGAGCACCTTGTCGCCAACGCTGACCTCAGGAGCCTGGCGGCTGCCGTCGTCGTTGCGCTTGCCGGGGCCGATCTGCACCACCTCGCCCACCTGGGGCTTTTCCTTAGCGGTGTCAGGCAGAAGGATGCCGCCGGCGGTTTTCTCCTCCGATTCGGACACCTTGATAAAAATGCGATCTCCGAGGGGCTTAACCGTGGAGACGCTGAGAGAAACAGCAGCCATGGATGGATTGCGGGAGCAATGACATGACGCCTGAGACGCCACAGAACAGTGAACTTGAGTGGGCCTGAGGGGCGATTTAGCACTCGAGCTCTACGAGTGCCAACTTATGCCCAATCAAGTTCCAGTGCCCAGGCCCAGACCGTGCGGGTGACCGAACCACCAGGGCGAACAGTTGCTGAACAGGGTTTACCGCCTGTCGCGGTGGTAAGGTTGCGCCGCTTCAGGCGGGCTGATTCCCCCTGCGCTTCCCCAAGATTTCCTTACCTATGGCAGCTGCTACCGCCACCGGCACCAAAGGCACCGTCCGGCAGGTGATTGGCCCGGTTTTAGACGTTGAATTCCCGGCCGGCAAGCTGCCCAAGATTTACAACGCGCTTCGGATTGAAGCCAAAAATTCGGCCGGCCAGCTAGTCGCCCTAACTGCTGAAGTCCAACAGTTGCTGGGCGATCACCGAGTCCGTGCTGTGGCCATGAGCACCACCGACGGCTTGGTCCGTGGCATGGAGGCAGTTGATACTGGCGCCCCAATTTGCGTACCCGTGGGCGAAGCCACCCTCGGTCGCATCTTCAACGTGCTCGGCGAGCCCGTGGATGAGCAGGGTCCAGTAACCACCAGCGTGACCGCTTCGATCCACCGCGCCGCCCCCAGCCTCACTGAGCTGGAGACCAAGCCCAAGGTTTTTGAGACCGGCATCAAGGTGATCGACCTGCTGGCTCCTTACCGCCAAGGGGGCAAGGTTGGCCTGTTCGGCGGTGCCGGCGTTGGCAAGACCGTGCTGATCCAAGAGCTAATCAACAACATCGCCAAGGAGCACGGCGGCGTTTCCGTGTTCGCTGGCGTTGGCGAGCGCACCCGCGAAGGCAACGACCTTTACGAGGAATTCAAGGAATCGGGTGTGATCAACCCCGACGACCTTTCCAAGTCGAAGGTGGCGCTCTGCTATGGCCAGATGAACGAGCCCCCTGGTGCCCGCATGCGCGTGGGTCTCTCAGCACTCACCATGGCTGAGCACTTCCGCGATACGAACAAGCAAGACGTCTTGCTGTTCGTCGACAACATCTTCCGTTTCGTGCAGGCCGGTTCAGAGGTATCGGCCCTGCTCGGCCGCATGCCTTCAGCTGTGGGCTATCAGCCCACCCTCGGCACCGACGTGGGCATGCTGCAAGAGCGCATCACCTCCACCCTGGAAGGCTCGATCACTTCGATCCAGGCCGTCTACGTACCTGCAGACGACCTGACCGACCCGGCACCTGCCACCACCTTTGCCCACCTAGACGCCACCACCGTGCTGAGCCGCGGCCTGGCTTCCAAGGGCATCTACCCGGCTGTGGATCCTCTGGATTCCACCAGCACCATGCTTCAGCCAGCGGTGGTAGGTGATGAGCACTACCGCACTGCACGCTCCGTGCAAAGCACCCTGCAGCGCTACAAAGAGCTCCAAGACATCATTGCGATTCTTGGTCTCGACGAACTCTCCGAGGACGACCGCCGCACGGTTGACCGGGCCCGCAAGATCGAGAAGTTTCTCTCCCAGCCATTCTTCGTGGCCGAGATCTTCACCGGTCAAAAGGGTGAGTACGTCAAGCTGGACGACACGATCAAGGGCTTCAACATGATTCTGGCCGGCGAGCTTGACGACCTACCTGAAGCTGCCTTCTACCTAGTGGGCAACATCGACCAGGTGAGGGCCAAGGCCGCCAAGATTCTTGCCGAAGCCAAGGGTTGATTCCTGCTTTTCCCTGAGGACCCCTACCCATGAGTCTCACCCTCCGCGTTCTGGCCCCTGATCAGAGCGTTTTTGATGGAACCGCCGAAGAGGTAATCCTGCCAAGCACTACTGGGCAGGTAGGTATCCTTCCTGGCCACGTCACCATGCTGGCAGCACTGGATACAGGCGTAATGCGTCTGCGCTCCGGCGGCGCTTGGTCAACGATCGCCCTAATGGGTGGTTTCGCTGAAGTGGAGGCCGATGAGGTCACCGTTTTGGTGAATGCCGCTGAGCTCGGCAGCTCAATTAATGCTGCATCCGCAGAGGCTGCCTTTGAGGCTGCCCAATCGGCAGCAGCTGCATTCGAGGGCAAGCCAGCTAGCCCAGACAAGGTCAAAGCCCAGCAAGCACTGGCTGCGTCTCGCGCCCGATTCCAAGCAAGCAAAGCCATCTAGATTTCCAAACATTCTAGATTTTCCAAGAATCTAAGTATTCAAAGATTTTAATTCCGGAAGTCAACCCGTACCCAGGGTTGACTTCCGGAATTTTTATGGTTATGTCGTTAATGAGCAAAAAAGATGCACAAAAAAGCACTCCTCGCGGAGCGCTGGTAGATATAATTTTTATCCGGGCAAAAACTAAGCTTCAGAATTCAGCGCCGATCAGGCGGTACCGCAGAAAGTGACATCAGGAAACTTGAGTTTGGCGTCGTCCAGGCTCTTGCCTTTTCCTTCTTCCTGCCAGTAGTTGATCACCTCGGTAGCCTTGTTAAGCACCTCAACGCGCTCGTTATCGGTGATCCAGCTCTTGCCTTCGAGCTCGGTCTTGAGGGTTTCCCAGGCATCTTCCCGGGGCCAGAAGAAGTAAGAAGTAAGAGGGCTCGGACCACCGCCAACAATCTGATCCACCGCTAGGGCGACGTTGTCAGGCAGCCACAGGATCTTGAGCAGGAAACGACCTTCGTCAGCCTTGGGGGTATAGCCAGAAGGAACGCCATCCTCATCAATGATGGCGGTCGCCAGAGCCGCACTGCCGCCACGCATCACCGGACGCCCCTGGGTGGTGGTGTCTTCGGCAGCCGCGGCCACTTCGGCCAATTCGGTTACTGCTGCGTCAGGAGCGCTCTCGAAGGCTGTCATGGGGTCAGTGCTCAAGGCAACAGAGCAAAGAACTAACCTACCAGCCGCCTGGCCGCCCTCGGCCCCCGCCTGCGGCTATGGCCCTGCGCCTGTTCCTCGATTCTGCAGATCCCAAAGCCTGGCAGCAGTGGCTGGCCAGCGGCCTATTTCACGGCGTAACCACCAACCCCACCCTGCTGCGCCGGGCCGCCCAGCCCTGCACCCTCGACAGCCTGGCAGCCCTCAGCCGCACGGCCCTGGCCCATGGCATCGCCGAACTCCACCTGCAGGCATGGGGCGCCACCACGGCAGACATGCTGCGCTGCGGCCAGAAACTAGCGGCCCTGGCCCCCGGCCGCATCGCTGTGAAGCTGCCGGTGACCAAGCAGGGAGCAGCGGTTGCCCGGGAGCTGGTTGGCGCCGGCGTTGCCGTCACCTTCACCGCCTGCTACGAGCCCCACCAGGTGCTGATCGCCGCGGCCCTGGGAGTCGAATACATCGCCCCCTACCTGGGCCGCATCCAGGATCAGGGGCGCAATGGGGTAGCTGAAGTGGTCACCATGCAGCGATGCCTTGCGGGGCTCGGCTCCAGCGTGCGGCTGCTGGTGGCCAGCTTGCGCCAGCCCAGCGAACTCAGCCACCTGGCCGCTGAAGGGCTGAACACCTTCACGATCAGCCCGGCACTGGCAGCTGAACTATTCGGCAGTGAGGCCACCGCTGCAGCCAGCGTCCAGTTTGAAAGCGATGCCCGTTCCTGAAAGCCAATCTTGATGCCCATGTTCGCCTCTTCGCCCCGGGCCGTAGTGCTGTTCGACATCGATGGCGTAATCCGCGATGTGAGCGCCAGCTACCGCCGGGCAATCGTCGAAACGGTGCACCACTTCCATGGCCAGCGTCCCGAGCCCGCCGCCATCGACCGCCTCAAAAGCGAAGGAAGCTGGAACAACGATTGGCAGGCCTCGATGGAGCTGCTGCGCCGCACCGGCCATAACCCGCTACCGGCGTTTGAGGAGCTGGTGGCGGTGTTCGAAGGCTTCTATTTCGGCGGCGATCCCGCCGGCGATCCGGGCCATTGGCGGGGCTTCATCCGCGACGAGCCTCTACAGGTGCAGCAAGCTTTTTTTGCCGCTCTGGAGGCTGCAGGTCTGGCCTACGGCTTCGTGAGTGGCTCCGAGCCCCCCTCCTGCCGCTACGTGCTGGAAACCCGCCTGGAGCTGGCCAATCCGCCCTTGATTGCCATGGGCGATGCGCCAGATAAGCCCGATCCCACCGGCCTGCTGCAGCTAGCCAGCCGGTTGGCCGGCGAGAGCCTGGGGGCTGGCGCAGCGCCGGTGATTTACCTGGGCGACACGGTGGCCGATGTGCTCACCGTGCAGCGCGCCCGCGCCCAGTGCCCCGGGCAGCGCTTCTTGAGCTTTGCGGTAGCGCCACCCCATCTGCACAGCCAGCCCGAAGCGCGAGCCGCCTACGAGGCGCGCCTGCGGGAGGCCGGCGCCGATGTGGTGATTCCCAGCACGGCGGCACTTTTGAGCAGCGTCAAGGGTCTGGATGCCATAGACCTGCACTAGCTTGCAATCAGCTAGTGATATCAGTGATGCCAGCCATCAGTGTTCGCGGCCTGGATGAGTCCCAGCTGGACCAATTGAAGGAGCAGGCCCGCCAGCAAGGCATCAGCCTGAATCGCCTCGTACTGCGTCGCTTAACAGGAGAGTCATCCGCACCGCACAACCAGCATCACGACCTGGACGACCTGGCTGGCACGTGGTCTGAGGAAGAGAGCAATGCCTTCAGCTCGGCCATCGCCCCCCTCGAACAGATCGACCAGGAACTCTGGGCCTGAGCCATGCGGCCCATTGCCCTGGATACCAATGCCTATGCCGGGTTTAAGAGGGGCCTCCTCCCCTGCATGGAGCTGGTCCAACGTGCCGACAGGCTGCTGATCAGCAGCACCGTGATTGGAGAACTTCTGGCAGGCTTCGCCTGCGGCACACGCGAAGCCCGCAACCGAGAGGAACTCAGCCAGTTTCTGGCCTCACCACGGGTCCAGCACTGCCCCTGCGGCTTGGCCACAGCGGACACCTATGCACTGATTTACCGAGACCTGCGCCGCAAGGGTCGGCCCATTCCCACCAATGACATCTGGATCGCCGCCAGTGCAGTTGAGATGGGATCGGTTCTGTTCAGCTTCGACGAGCATTTCCAGCAGATCGATGGGCTGCGGATCATCCAGAGCTGGGCTGATGCCCTGCCCTAAACCTCAGCGCTCAAGCGCCGCCGGAGACTTCAGGGCGGCGGCGGTGAGATTTTCATGGCCATGGGCCGTTACCGCCACATCGTCTTCGATGCGAATGCCGATGCCCTTCCAGCGAGCTTCGATCTCCGGCTGGCCATCTGGCACCGGCAGCCGATCGCTCACGTAGAGGCCCGGCTCCACGGTGAGCACCATGCCCGGCTCCAGCTCCACGTGGTGCTCACCGAGGCGATAGGCCCCCACATCGTGTACATCAAGGCCAAGCCAGTGGCCGGTGCGGTGCATGTAGAGGTGGCGGTAGGCCCCCTGCTCGATCACCCCGTCAAGGGATCCTGCCAGCAGCCCTAGGTCCAGCAGGCCCGCCACCAGCACCCGCAGGGCGGTCTCGTGCACCCCTTCAGCGCTGAAGCCCGGGGCCACCGAATCCACCGCCGCCTCCTGGGCCGCCAGCACCAGCTCGTAGAGGGCGCGCTGCTCAGCACTGAAGCGACCGTTGATCGGAAAGCTGCGGGTGATATCGCCGTTGTAGTAGTCGGCCAAGGAGCAACCGGCATCGATCAACAGAAGATCGCCGTCGTTTAGCGGGGCGTTGTTGGCGATGTAGTGCAACACGCAGGCGTTATCGCCGCCGGCAACGATCGTGCCGTAGGCCGGGCCACGGGCACCCTGCTCCAGGAAGTGCTGCTCAATCACAGCCTGCACCTGCCGCTCATTGAGGCCAGGCCGCACCACCTGGCGGGCCAGCTCATGGGCCTCGGCCGAGATTCGCGCCGCCTCGCGCATGCGCTCCAGCTCCTCGGGGCCCTTGCGCAGCCGCAGCTCATGCAGGAGCGGACAGGGGGCCACCAGCCCCAGGGCGGCCCGGCCGCTGCGGGGGGCTCGGTCGAGCTGAGCGGCCCAAGCCGCCAGCACCAGCGGCTCCACCTTCGGGTGCTTGCCAACGCGAAAGGCGATGCCCTCAGCGCCCCTGAGGTAGTCGGGCAGGCGCTGCTCTAGCTCGCTGCGCGGGTGGGCCAGGTCAGCGCCAAACTCGGCCACGGCGCCTTCAGTACCCCAACGGAAACCATTCCAAACCTCGGCGCTGGCCTCGCGGGGCTGCACAAACAGCACGTAGCGCTCACCCTCGGGCCGGTGGGGCAAGAACAGGGCCACCGCCTCGGGTTCATCAAAACCGGTGAGGTACCAAAAGTCGCTGTTTTGGCGGAAGGGCCACTCGCAGTCGGCGTGATGGGTCACCAGGGTTGCCGCCGGAATCACGGCAGCAGCTTCCCCGAGCTGAGCGAAGAAACGCTGACGCCGCTGGGCGAAGGTCGACGGATCGATCATGAAAAAGCGGCCGGCGGGCCCTGCAGAAGCCCAGTTTGGAGCAGGCAGCGGGACAGACGCTGGCGGAGCCGATTTAATAGGTAGATGGTGAGCGGCGAAATGGCGGAATGAACGACCTGCTCATCCTGGCGCTGCTGGTGGTGCTGGTGATCGCAGGTTCGGCCCTGTGCTCTGGAGTTGAGGCAGCTCTGCTCACCGTGAACCCGGTGCGGGTGCACGAACTTGCCTCCCGCAGCAAGCCCGTGCGCGGAGCGCGGCGCCTGGAGCAGCTGCGCCAGCGCCTGGGCCGCACCCTGTCGGTACTGGTGATCGCCAATAACGGCTTCAACATTTTTGGCAGCTTGATGCTGGGCGGCTACGCCGCCATCGTTTTCAAACGCCAGGGCATCGAGGGGGTCGCCCTGCCCCTGTTTTCCGTAGGGCTCACCGTGCTGGTGATCCTGCTGGGGGAAATCCTGCCCAAGGCCCTCGGCAGCCGCCTGGCCCTGCCGGTGGCCCTGGCCAGCGCCCCTGCCCTGGCGATCGTGGCCGGCCTGATGTTGCCCCTAGTGCTGCTACTGGAGCGGCTCCTGCCGGCGATCACCGCCGAAAACGAGATCAGTACCGACGAAGAAGAGATTCGTCTGCTGGCTCGGCTGGGCTCCCAGAAGGGCCAAATCGAGGCCGATGAGGCGGCCATGATCGCCAAGGTGTTCCAGCTAAACGATCTCACCGCCCGCGATCTGATGACACCACGGGTGGCGGCTCCCACCCTCGATGGGGCGACCAGCCTGGAGCAGTTGCGCGAAGATCTACTGGCGAACAACGCCGAATGGTGGGTGGTGCTCGGCGAAGAGGTGGATGAGGTGCTGGGCGTGGCCGGCCGGGAGCGACTTTTGGCAGCCCTGCTCCAAGGCGAAGGCAATCGCACTGCCGCCTCCCTAAGCGAGCCGGTCGATTACGTGCCGGAAATGATCCGGGCCGACCGGTTGCTCACGGGCTTCCGCCGCAACAGCAGCGGCGTTCGCGTCGTTGTGGACGAATTCGGCGGCTTCGTGGGCGTGATTGGCGCTGAAGCGGTGCTTGCGGTGCTGGCCGGCTGGTGGCGCCGTCCCCAACCGGCGGGCGAAGGGATGCGGCCATGAGGCCCGAACCGTGCGCCAAACCGTTCCCCGATCAGGCGCCCGCCATCCCGGAGCGCTGCCAATCCCTGCTCGACCAGTGGCGCCGCCAGCTCCAGCTCAGCGGCCGCGAGCAAAGCCAGCTGGCCGGCCAGCTGCTGGCCCTAGATCGCCAGCTAGGGCGCCTGCAGCAGCGCAGTCTGCGGGTGGCCGTGTTCGGCCGTGTGGGGGTGGGCAAGTCGAGCCTGCTCAACGCCTTGCTGGGGGAGGCGGCTTTCGCCACCGACGTGGCCCACGGCTGCACCCGACACCAGCAGGCCCAAGCGTGGGCGCAACCCATGGCGGGGCTAAACCGGGTGGAGCTGGTGGACACCCCTGGCATCGATGAGATCGCGGCCGCCGCCAGGGCCCGACTGGCGGCCCGAGTAGCCCTCGGCTCAGATCTGGTGCTGCTGGTGCTAGACGGCGACCTCACCAGCGTCGAGCACGACGCCCTGGCGCCACTGCTGGCCAGCGGCAAGCCGGTACTGCTGGTGCTAAACCGCTGCGACTGCTGGAGCGAGGCCGAGCAGGCCGAGCTGATCGCCAGCATCAAGCGGCGGCTGCCGGCAGCGGCCCGGCACCTGGAGCTGATCCCGGTGGCCGCCGCGCCACGCCAACCCCAGCTGCTGGCCGATGGCCGGGTGCGCAGCGTTGTTCAAGCTCCGCAGGTGGAGCCGCTGCGGCAGTCGCTGCAGCTGTTGCTGGAGCAGCACGGCTGCCTGTTGCTCGCCCTTAATGCCCTGGGCAGCGCGGAGCGCTTTCACCAGTCCCTGCAACGCTGGCGCCTGGGGACCAGCCGCCAGGCCGCCCAGAGCCTGATCGGCCGCTTCGCCGCCCTCAAGGCCACCGGCGTGGCCGCCAACCCCCTGGTACTGCTGGATCTAGCCGGCGGCCTGGCCTGCGACACCGCCCTGGTGCTGCAGCTCTGCCAGCTCTACGGCCTGCAGATGCATGGCGCCGGCGCCCGCCAGCTGCTGCGGCGGCTCTCCGGCCACAACGCCCTGCTGGGCGGCGCCCAGATCGGCATCCAGCTAGCCCTGGGCGCCCTACGCCAACTGCTGCTGCTGGCGGCACCGCTCACCGGCGGACTCAGCCTCGCTCCAGCCGCCCCGGTAGCCCTGGCCCAGGCAGCCCTGGCCGTGCACACCACCAGGCTCACCGGCCGGCTCGCCGCCGCCGAACTACTGCGGAGCGCCCAGCGGGGCGGCCAACCCGGCGCCCTGCTGCGGCGCCTGTCTATCAGCGATCCCCAGGTGCGCCTCTGGCTGGGCGAGCGAAGCGAGCCGGCCCCCAACCTCCAGGCCCTGCTGCCATGAGCAACGGGGTCGTCAAAGCCGCAGAGGGGCCGGTAGCCCTGTTTGGCACCAGCGCCGACCCGCCGACCCGCGGCCACCAGGCCCTGCTGGAGGGCCTGGTGCAGCTCTATCCCCAGGTCGCCACTTGGGCAAGCGACAACCCCCAAAAACTCCACGGCGCCCCCCTGGAGCAACGATCCACCCTGCTGGGCGAGCTGGTGGCAGCCATCGGCGATCCAAGGCTGAGCCACCGGCAGGAGCTCAGCAGCCCCTGGGCAATCACCACCCTGGAGCAGGCAGCGGCCCAGTGGCCTGGTAGCGAGCTGGTGTTTGTGGTGGGCAGTGATCTGGCTGCCCAGATCCCCAGCTGGAAACAGGCCGAAGCCGTGCTGAAGGCCTGCGTGCTGGCAATCGCCCCCCGGGCCGGCTGGCCCCTGCAGCCCAAACAACTGGAGCAGCTCACCCAGCTGGGGGGCCGGGTGGTGATCCTGCCCCTGCAGGTTCCCGCCACCGCCAGCTCGGCGCTGCGCCAAACCCCCGACCCCGCCCAGCTACCTGCGGCCCTGTTGCCGCTACTGCTCGAGCACAATCTCTACGGATTAGGCGAACCGAACCTCAGCCAGCCCCTCAAACGCCCCTAATGCGCCTCGCCCTGGCCCAACTAAATCCGCTAGTTGGCGACCTGGCGGGCAACGGTGAGCTGATTCTGGCGGCCAGCCGTCAGGCCGCTGCCCAGGGGGCTGATCTGGTGCTCACCCCCGAGCTGTCCCTTTGGGGCTACCCACCGCGCGACCTGCTGCTGCGCCCCAGCCTGATCGCGAAGCAAGGCGCCGTGCTCAACCAGCTGGCCGCGTCCCTAGCCCAAGAGCTGCCCCAGCTGGCCGTGCTGGTGGGCATGGCCGAACCATCAGGCGCCGCGCCGTTGCCCAACCTGTTCAACGCTGTGGCCTTAGTGGAGGCCGGCAGCTGGCGCGTGGTGGCCCGTAAGCGGCTGCTACCCACCTACGACGTCTTCGACGAGCAGCGCTACTTCTGCGCCGCCACAGGGCCGAGTGTGCTGGAGCTTGAGCTGGGCGGCCGGACCTGGCGCCTAGGGCTAACGATCTGCGAAGACCTCTGGGTTGAGGAGGAGCTGCAGGGCCACCGCCTGGCTGGTGCCGATCCCGTCGCCGAGCTGCTCTCAAGCCGCATCGACCTGCTGCTCAACCTCTCGGCATCACCGTTTGGCCAGGCCAAAGTGGCCCTGCGTCAGAGCCTGGCCCGCCGGGCCGCCAGCCGGCTCGCTTGCCCGGTGGTCTACGTCAATCAGGTGGGCGGCAACGACGAGCTGGTATTCGACGGTGCCAGCTTCGTGGTGGATGCCGGCAGCGGAGTAGGTGCCAGCGGCGGAGTAGACGCCAGCAGCGCAGTGGTGAGCCAGCTGGCCAGTTGCAAGGAGCAGGTGAGCTGCTGGGAAGTCAACAGCGCAGCGCCAGCGACATCTTTGCCAGCGGCATCTTTGCCTACTGAAAACGAGCAGTTGTTTCGGGTCCTGGTGCTAGGCGTGGCCGACTACGCCCGCAAATGCGGCTTCAGCAGCGCCGTGCTGGGACTGAGCGGCGGTATCGATTCAGCCCTGGTGGCCGTGATCGCCGCCGCTGCCCTGGGGGGTGAGCGGGTGCAGGCACTGATGATGCCCTCCCCCTGGAGCTCGGATGGCTCCCTACGCGATGCCCAGGCCCTAGCTGGGCGCCTGGGCCTGGGCTGCCGCACCGCTGAGATCGCGGCGCTGATGGCCAGCTTCGACACCGCCCTAACACCGGTGCTGGCTGGCCCACCCAGCGGTCTGAGCGCCGAAAACCTGCAGTCGCGCATCCGCGGCACCATGCTGATGGCTGTGGCCAACCAGCAGGGCCAGCTGCTGCTCTCCACCGGCAACAAAAGCGAGCTGGCCGTCGGTTATTGCACCCTCTACGGCGACATGAACGGCGGCCTGGCCGTGATCGGTGACCTCTACAAAACCAGCGTGTTCGAGCTCTGCGCCTGGCTCGATTCGACCGCCGCCGGCCCCTGCCGGCGTGAGCTGGGGCTGCCAGGCGACGGCGAGCTGGTGGGGCGGACGATCCGCGATAAACCCCCCAGCGCCGAGCTGCGCCCCGACCAGCTCGATAGCGATTCCCTGCCCGACTACGCCGTGCTCGACCCGATCTTGAAGGCCTACATCGAGGAGTTGGCCAGTCCGGAGCAGCTGATCGCCAGCGGCACCCCAGCGGAGCTGGCCGAACGGGTGATGCAGCTGCTGCGCCGGGCCGAGTTCAAGCGTCGCCAGGCACCGCCCCTGCTCAAGATCGGCGACCGGGCCTTCGGCAGCGGCTGGCGCATGCCGATCGCCGCCCGCTAAATCCTGCATGGCGCCGATCGCCAGCCGCAGCCAATCTGGAACCACAAACAGCAGCACATCCATGGCACCCCCCAGCTCCAGCGGCGCCAGCCTGACGGCCCCGATGGCAAGCATCGGCGTGCCCGCAGAGATCAAGCGCGATGAACAGCGCGTGGCCCTCACCCCTGACGGGGTGGCCGATCTGGTGAACCAGGGCATGGAGGTGCGCATCCAGGCGGGAGCAGGTTTAGGGGCTGGCTTCAGCGATGCCGCCTTCGCCGCCGCCGGGGCCCGGCTGGTGAGCGCCGCAGAAGCCTGGGGCGCTCATTTGGTGGTGAAGGTCAAGGAGCCCCAGCCCGAGGAGTTCGGCTTTCTGCGCTCCGATCTGGTGCTGTTCACCTACCTGCACCTGGCCGCCTACCCGGAGGTGGGCCGGGCCCTGCTGGAAGCGGGCACCACTGCCGTGGCCTACGAAACCGTGCAGCTCGAAGACGGCAGCCTGCCCCTGCTGGCGCCGATGAGCGAAATCGCCGGTCGGCTGGCAGCCCAGGTGGGAGCCCATCTGCTGGAGCGCCCCCACGGCGGTCGCGGCATCCTGATGGGTGGTTGCACCGGGGTGCGGCCGGCGCGGGTGGTGGTGCTGGGTGCAGGCAGTGTGGGCTGGAATGCGGCCCGGATCGCCGCCGCCATGGATGCGGAGGTATTCCTGCTGGATCGCTCGCCCGAGCGGCTGCGCAGCCTCGAGGCCCACCGCCGCGGTCGACTGGTGAGCCTGGTGAGCAGCAGCAGCCTGATCGAGCGCCTAGTGCCGGGTGCCGATCTACTGATTGGTGCCGTGCTCACCGCCGGTGGCCGGGCCCCCACCCTGGTGGCGGAGGCGCTGGTGCAGCAAATGCAACCCGGCTCCGTGGTGGTGGATGTGGCGATCGACCAGGGGGGCTGCATTGCCACCAGCCGCGAGACCACGCACACCGATCCGGTGCACACGCTCCACGGCGTGCAGCACTATGCCGTCGGCAACATGCCAGGGGCCGTGCCCTTCACCTCCACCGAAGCGCTGGTGAGTGTCACCCTGCCCTACATCCTCGTAATGGCGGGGCGGGGCCTGGTCGAAGCCGTCACCGACCGGCCCGAACTACTCTCCGGCCTCAACACTGTGCATGGGGCGGTGTGCCATCCCGGCGTTGCCCGGGCCCTGGATGTGACGCCCCGCCACCCGATGGCCTGTCTGCGCTGACACGGTCTTGCACTGACCCGTCTTGCACTGACCCGGCTTGCGCCGATGAACCAGGGTCAGGCCAGTTCCAGCGCCTCCAGGTAGAGCCAGCCGCCGTCGAGGCTGTGGCCCTCGCGGCCGAACAGCGAGCATTCCCGCATCACACCCCGCTGGCCGGCAGCGAAGTAGTGGGCCTCAAAGGTCACCGTGCCGCTGAGGTCGTGCGGGGCTCCGGCCGTCACGGCGAGGATCTGTAGCCGCTGCCAATGGAGCTGACCAAGGCTGGCCAGCAGCTCCCGACGCCGGCGCGCCAGGGGCACCGGGGAGGGCTGGCTGGGTCTGCAGCAGGTACTCCACCTCCCCCAGGGCATAGGCGCTGTAGCGCGAGCGCATCAGCTGCTCGGCCGTGGCCGCCTGGCGTTCGCCGCGGTGCAGCGGCGCGCAGCAGCTGCCATAGCGATCTCCACCACAGGGGCAAGGGTCCTGCATGGCTCAGGCTGACCCAGCCAGCGGGCGGTTCAGAGCCGCCGGATCGATCCCCTCGCGCAGGGCCACCAGCAACCCGGCGGCTTCGGCGTAGGAGCTGGCCGGGATCGCCGCCAGCCCCAGCGCCTCGGCGGTCACCTCCAGCAGGCAGGGATTGGCGACGCTGATCAGGGGGATGCCCCGCTCGGCACAGGCCAGCACCGCCGCTCCGCCCAGGGCACCGGCGGGGGCCACCACCGCACCCAGCTGCGCGACGTGCAGCAGCGGAGCCGTTCCGCGCGTTGCTGAGTCCACCAGGGGCACCAGATCCGGCGCCCGGCTCAATCCCACCAACACGCAAGGCAGAAAGGTGTGGCCCAGCTCTTCAGCCGCGGCGCGGGGATCTAGCGCGGGATCGAGAGGCAGGGGCAGCAGCGCCGGGGCATGGGCACAGGGAATCCCCAGATGGCGCACCAGCAGGTGGCTGATCACCGCTTCGGCGCCCGCCAGGGCATCGACGCCCGATCCAGCCCGGTAGGCCGCTAGGGCTTCGCTTTCGGGATCCTCAGGGAAGCGGGCCACCACGGCGATGGCGGTGGCGCCGGCCGCCACCAGCTGCTCGCCGGCGCGCAGCAGGACATCGGGGCGGGCGATCGTGCCCCAGCTGCTGCCGCTGGCCCCCAACTGCAGGCTCACCCCAAGGGGCACCTCGCTTGTTAGCACCGGCCCGATCGGCAGGCCGAGGCTGGCTTTGCAGGCGTCGATCACCTGGCGGTGGCGCAGCAGCAGCTCCGGTTCGATGCCGGCGTCGAGCAGCACGCCCACCCGCTGGGACGCCCGCGGCGCCAGGGCTAGCTCGCCAGCTGCGAAGCGATCCAGGGCCCAGCCCTCCACGTAGTGGATGCGCCGATCGCTCCAGTACAACGAGGCCCCATTCATCACGTTGGGATGGGTGATCAGGCAGCCACTGGCGGCCGCCAGCAGGCGGGCGGCGGGCAGGCCATCGCCCGCATAACCACCGAGCTCACATCCAATCCCGGTGGGAATCACCAGCAAGGTGGGCAGAGGCAGGCTCGCCGTCATGCCAGCACCACCGCTTCAAGCGTCAGCAATGGGCACGATCCAGCCAGACCAGGCTCCACCGCGGTGATCGCCCAGCGCAGCGGTTGGCCGTGCGGGGCCAACGCGGCCTCGATCTGGGCCAACAACGGCCCTGGAGCACGGCGTAACTGCAGAGTTATGGGCTGCAGGCGCACCGCCGCAGCACTCATTTCTGGTATTTACCGAACTGGGCTTCGTAGAGGGCGTCCTCCATCCCCGCCTGGAGCTTGAGATCAGCCAGGGGGAAGGAAACGCAGAGCAGGGCATAGCCCTTTAGTTGCAGGTCCGCCTTGACCCCCATGGCATCGGGCTGGTGCACGCTGCCCTCACTGATCAGAGCCGCGCAAGTGGTGCAGACCCCCGAACAGCATGAACTGGGCAAGGGGACCCCAGCGGCCTCGGCTGCAGACAGCACGGTTTGGTCGCTGCGGCAGGAAAAAGTGTGTTGGGTGCCTTGAAACTCGGCGGTGATTGTGAAGGTCTGGGTTTCGGTCACAGGAGGGTGCCGGAGTGGGCAGCTAGAGGCCATTGTTCCAGCCCACCCGCAACAGCCGCGGCGATCAAAGCTCCTGCCACTGGCTGGGGTGGGGCGCCAGATATTCCGGTGGCGAGGACCCATCCCTAGCCACGGGTGCTGTTAGGGCGAAATCAATGCTGAGGGAGCACCGCAAATCATCCGGATCCTCGTTGGGAAGCACGGCGTGATCCAGACAACTGGGAAACAGCAGCAGCAGGCCTGCCTGGGGAGCCACATCCAGCCAAGGTGCGCTCCAAGGCGATGCAGCCAACGGACCTTCATGGCCAACTGCCATCCCAGGCACCAGCTCATTCACCTGCCGCTGCGGCCAAAGGCGCAGACAGCCGCTGCGACCGCTGCCATCACCATTGAGGTAATAAATGGCGCTGAGGTGAGCGTTGGGGTGGTGGTGGCGGCCTACCACCTGCCCCTCCTCGCTGAGCACGGGCCAGCAGCGCTGCAGGTGCAAGGCCACTCGGCTGAGATCGAAACCCAATTGCTGCAGAAAAGCTTCTGCATGGCCTGTCAAGCCAGCAATCAGTGGCGCAAAGGCCGGCTGACGCTGCAACTGCCAGACACCATTAAGGTCACCGGTCCAGGCACAACCAGGGTCGGGGTTGGAGCTGGCTTGGCCCCGCAGCTCGTGCAGGGCCTGAAGTTGCAGTGCCGTATCCAGGGGATCAGGCGATAGCTGCACCCTGCCAAGAGCCACCGGAAACAGAGGCTCGATCTGCAAACCAGCCCCCAGACTCAGGACATACCGGCAGAACCGCCAACCACTTCCAGAATTTCCTGGGTAATGGCGGCCTGGCGGGCCTTGTTGTAGTCGAGCGTGAGGCTCTTAGCGAGAGCCTTGGCGTTATCGCTGGCGTTGTTCATTGCCGTCATCCGACTGGCCAACTCCGAAGCTGCTGACTCCTGCAGAGAACGCAGAAGCTGGTTTTCCAGGTAAAGGGGCAGCAGGGCATTGAGCAGCTGATCTGGGCTCTGATCAAACACGATGTCGGAGGGCAGCTTGGGCTGCAAGTTGGAAGTCGTACCCACTTCAACTCCCAGCCGTCCGTCCCGGGTAGTGAGGCGGAAGATCTCGTCTTCAGGGATAGCAATGCCCTGGGGATCAAGGGGCAGCAGGGTCTGAATCACGGGCTTGGAGCTCACCAGGTTGATGAACTTGGTGAAGATGATCTCGACACGATCGGTGCTGCCGGAGAGAAATTCCGCAAGCACTTCGTTGGCGATACCCATCGCTTCACTGGCCTTGGGCACCTGGTCAAGACCGGTAAAGGTGGCGCGAATCGTGTACTGATTAGCGCGATTCTGGAAGTAGGTGATCGCCTTACGACCGATCAATACCAGATCCACCTTGTAGCCCTGGCCAACCAATTCAGCGGTGCGCAGTTCGGTGCGCTTGATGATGTTGGCGTTGTAGCCACCGCACAATCCCCGATCACCGGTAATGGCAAGCAGAGTGATGGTGCCAACCTCGCGCTGCGCGAGCAGGGGAGCGTCGGCATCTTCAAAGCGCATGCGTGACTGAAGATTTTCCAGCACGCGGGCGAGCCGGTCAGCAAAAGGACGGCTGCGCAGCACCTGCTCCTGGGCGCGGCGCACCTTGGCGGCTGCCACCAGGCGCATGGCCTCAGTGATCTTGCGAGTGTTCTTGACCGAACCAATCCGGTCGCGGATATCTTTGAGGTTTGCCATTAGTTATGCCCCTCCTCAAACGGAGGCGAGCATGGTCGACTTCACCTCGTTGATGGCATCCTTGAGCATGGCTTCAGCTTCGTCGCTGAGCTGCTTCTCGGTCTGCACCTTGGAGATGAACTCGGCCTTGTTGCTCTTGAGGTATTCGCGCAGCTCGCGGCAGAACTGCACCACAGACTCGACAGGAACCTCGTCGATCAGGCCCTTGACGCCGGCATAAACCACAGCCACCTGCTCAGCCAGGATTAGGGGGCTGAACTGGGGCTGCTTGAGAATCTCGCGCAGGCGCTTACCCCTGCCGAGCTGCTGCTGGGTTGCAGCATCGAGGTCGGAGGCGAACTGGGAGAAGGCAGCCAGTTCATCGAACTGGGCCAGCTCGAGCTTCAAGGTGCCGGCAATCTTCTTGATCGCCTTGGTCTGGGCGGCACCGCCCACCCGACTCACGGAAATACCAACGTTGATGGCGGGGCGTAGACCGGAGTTGAACAAGTCGGAGCTCAGGAACACCTGGCCATCGGTGATCGAGATCACGTTGGTAGGAATGTAAGCGGATACGTCACCGGCCTGAGTTTCGATAATCGGCAGCGCGGTCATCGAGCCCTTGCCCATGGCATCGCTGAGTTTGGCGGCACGCTCAAGCAAACGGCTGTGGCAATAGAAGACGTCGCCGGGATAGGCCTCACGACCGGGGGGGCGACGCAGCAGCAGGGACATCTGGCGGTAGGCCTGGGCCTGCTTGGTGAGGTCGTCGTAAATCACCAAGGTGGCCTTGCCCTTGTACATGAAAGATTCGGCAAGCGCCGCGCCGGTGTAGGGAGCCAGGTATTGAAGAGCTGCAGCCTCGGAAGCACTCGCAGCAACCACGATGGTGTAATCGAGGGCTCCCTTCTCCCGCAGCACTTCAACCACGTTGGCTACGGATGCGGCCTTCTGACCAATGGCCACATAAACGCAGACGACGTCTTCGCCCTTCTGGTTAATAATCGTGTCGATGGCAATAGCGGTTTTGCCCGTCTGACGGTCGCCAATAATCAGCTCGCGCTGGCCCCGACCGATCGGAATCATGGCGTCGATAGCGGTGATGCCCGTTTGCATGGGCTCGTGCACCGACTTGCGCTGGATGATCCCAGGCGCCATCGATTCGATCAGGCGGGTTTCGGTAGTGGCGATGTCACCCTTACCGTCAATGGGCTGGCCCAGCGAATTAACAACCCGGCCAAGCATGGCGTCGCCAACGGGCACGGCGGCGATCTTGCCGGTTGCCTTGACGGTGCTGCCCTCCTGGATGCCGCGACCTTCGCCCATCAACACCACGCCGACGTTGTCGTCTTCGAGATTGAGGGCGATGCCTTCGGTGCCGTCCTCGAACTGCACCAGTTCACCGGCCATCACCTGCTGCAGGCCATACACGCGGGCGATGCCATCGCCGATCTGCAGAACGGTGCCAACGTTGCTAACCGAAACCGACTTGTCGTAGTCCTCAATCTGCTGCTTGAGGATGGCGCTGATCTCGTCGGGGCGGATGGAAACCATGGGAGGAAGTCCCCACAGGGGGGCTGATGGAGGGGAAGACGGGGAAGCGGGGAGAGGGCTACCGGAGCAAGAAGGTTCCGGAAGTTTGGGCGGACAGAGGAGCTAGCTCACCTGGGCCAGCGCCAGTCCGAGACGGCGCACCTGACCAGAAAGGCTGGCGTCAATGACTTGGGAGCCCATGCTGACGATGAAGCCTCCTATCAAGGAGGGGTCAACCACGAGGTCGAACTCCACCGATTTAGAGCCTGCAATCTCTTGAACCTTGCGGTTGAGCTCAGCCTGCTGCTCCTCGCTGAGGGCAGCAGCAGATGTCACCTTGGCCAAAGTGATGTTGCGCAGCTCCCGATAAAGCTCCAGGAAACGCATCAAAACAGCCTCCATCATGGGCAGGCGCTGGCGGTCGGCCAAGAGCTTGAGCAGGTTTTGCACCGAAGGGGTGACCTGATCGTCGAAAAGCTTTGCCAAAGCAGCCTTCTTGGCTTCCGGCTCAAGGACGGGCGACGCAAGAGCAGCTTTTAGCTCGGGGCTCGAACTCAATACGGCCAGAAGGGATTTTGCCTGTTCGGCAACAGCATCAGTCTCCTTACGAGATTCAGCTACCTGCAGCAACGCATCGGCGTATGGAGTTGCAATCGAGTTGAGGAGTGGCATCAGGCTTTACCCAGGGTTGAAATGGACTGATCGATCAGTCGTGCCTGGGCATCTGCATTGAGCTTGCCGGGGAGGGTGGCAAGTGCTTGGGCAATAGCCCGATTGGCGGCTTCGCGGCGCAACTGGTCGGTGACTCGAGCTGCCTCGGCATTCAAGTCGGCCATGGCTCCCTGCTTAAGCCGAGCCATTTCATCGATCGTGCGCTTTTCGCTTTCCAGCCGCAAAGTTTGGGCACGGGCCAAACCATCAGCGCGAATCTGCTCAGCCTTTTGTTGTGCTGCCGACAAATCCTGCTGGGCTTGAGCTAACGAAGATGTTGCTGCGAGAAGACGCTGCTCAGCATCTTGCAGATCGTTGAGGATGGCTGCACGACGGCGCTCCAGGATGCTGCCGAGGAAACCTGGCAAAAACTTCCAAAGGCCGGCGATCACAATCGCCAAGTTGATGATGTTGGTCTCAAACGGATTGAGGTTGAAACCAAATCCGCCGTGACTTGCTAGCAAAGAGGGGAGCAGGAAAGTCATGAGGCAGCCAGCAAGCGGGTCACGATCAGATCACCGAGCTTGTCGGCGTCCTTATTAAGCCGGTCCATCGCTTGGTCTCGCTGAGAATCAATCTCACGGCGGGCCTGCTCCCGGGAAGCATTGGCATCGGCCGTAGCCGCGGCAAGGGCATCGCGGTAGAGACGATCCATGTCCTGCTCGGCCTCGAGGATCAGCTTTTGGGACTGCTGACGCGCGTCCTTGAGCTGTTCCTTGAGATCGGCTTCCAGCCGCTCGGCTTGAGCCAGCTTCTGCTTGGCGTCGGCGCGGCTAGTGGAGATAAAGCTCTCACGCTCCTCCACGGCCCGTCCTACGGGGCGGAAGAACAGCGAATTCAGAATGAAAGTGAGGAGAACAACCTGAACCGCCATCAGCGGCAGGGTGGCATCGAGGTCAAAAAGACCTCCCTCAGGGACACCTGCTTCGGCGAGCAGAAGCCAGCTGGTCATTTGGGCGAGGGCGCTGGAACGATCGGTCGGGATTGAGGTTTGTGAGCCTGGGAGGGCAGGAGCAACAAGCCCCAGCCCTCCTTCCACTCACAACAACGCTCAACCAGCGAAGGGGTTGGCAAACAACAGCACTAGGGCGACCACAAGGCCGTAGATGGTGAGCGCTTCCATGAAGGCCAGGGAGAGCAGCAAGGTGCCGCGAATCTTGCCTTCGGCTTCAGGCTGACGTGCAATGCCTTCAACGGCGCCGCCAGCTGCGGTGCCCTGACCGATGCCGGGGCCGATGGCACCGAGGCCTACAGCCAGACCAGCGGCCAGAACAGACGCAGCGGAGGTGATGGAATCCATGGTGGAGTGGGGGATTGGGGTCGCGGTTGTGGCGCGTTATGGACCGGGAATAAAACCCTGCGCTGAGGACATCCTTTCAAGGATGGGCCCGGGATGCTACCGGACCTGCGCGAGGGAGATTTAGCAGACCGCCGGAGCGGAGCTGCTGGTGAAGAGCTATTAGTGGTGCTCTTCGTGCACCGCCTCGCCGATGTAGTAGGCAGCGAGGGTGGCAAAAATCAGAGCCTGAATAGCACTGGTGAAAAGACCAAGGAACATTGCAGGCAGGGGCACAATCAATGGCACCAAAAATGCCAGAACTGCGACCACCAGTTCATCCGCCAAGATGTTGCCAAAAAGACGGAAGGAAAGGGAAAGGGGCTTTGTGAAATCTTCAACGATCTTGAATGGAAGCATGATCGGTGTCGGCTCCACGTAGTACTCGAAGTACCTCAGTCCCTTACGGCTCAAGCCGGCATAGAAGTAGGCAAGAGATACCAACAAAGCCAAAGCAATGGTTGTGTTGATATCTGCCGTTGGTGCACCAAGCTCGCCACTGGGCAGGTGGATCAGCTTCCAGGGCACCAGAGCTCCGCCCCAGTTGCTCACAAAAATGAACAGGAACAGGGTGCCGATGAAGGGCATCCAATCGCGGTAAGCCTTCTCACCAATCTGTTCACGGGAGAGATCGCGTATGTAATCCCACAGGAACTCCAGCAGGTTCTGGGTGCCTCGGGGATCACGCTCCAGCTTGCGGGTGCCAACCACTACAAGGGCAAGCAAGGCACCGATAACCACCCAGGAGCTCAGGAAGACCTGGCCGTGAATCTTGAGGTTGCCAAGTTGCCAGTAGAGGTGTTTACCAACCTCCAGTTCAGCAAAGGGGAGAAGGAGAGGCATCGGAGCCAGCGAAGGGGAGTTCGGGGTCGCCAGGGCGACGGAACGGAAACGGGGTCAGGTGTCGAAGACTGCCTGGAGGATCACGGCCGGCTTATAGAGCAAAAAGCCCAGAAGAGCCGGCAGGATCGAAAGTTGGGGGATCCGGGCTGCGATAAGCACCAGGACGACCGGCACCAGCAGCTGAACCTTGCTAACCCGCCGGGCATTTTCTCCCAGCTTGGTGACACTGCGGCTGAGCAGCCACAGGTAAAGAAGGCCAGCTAGAGCACCCACCAACAGGCTGGAAGCCGTGGAGATGGAGCCCAAAACGGCTGTTACTGCCACCGCCACTGCCGAAAGCAGCAAGGTTGCTAGCAAAAGCCGGCGTTGGAGCCGGAAATAACCATCCATGCCATTGCTGACATCGACGGTTAGCGCTGGCAGGGTTGATGCACCGGTGGCATCATCCAGCTGCACGACCGCTCCACCAGCCTGAACTGCCGTTGAAACGGTGGGTTCAGGGTCGGGAAGTAGGGGGCAGGGGAGGGATACCGACAAGCGCGCTCAAATCCCTGAAAAGGCGCGCGGAATCTATCACGGTGCTGATCCCCGCCCCCTCAGAGCACCGGCAGCAAAACCCTCTGGTTCAGCAGTTGGCGGGCCACGGCAAGCCGTTGCGCTGCAGGCCAATCCAAAGGCAGCTGGCCGATCGCCACACCCGGTGCGCTCTCAAGGGCAGCCATCAAATTGAGCCCCGCCTCGCTGACGTCAAGGGGCGTTAGGTCTGGCCCCATCAAGCGGGTGGCTGGCCAACCCCAAAGGCAGCGGTTTATTTCACCCCGCGCTGCCAGCAAAACTTCGTCGTCGCTCCAATCGGGTGCCCTCACCGCACCATGGCTGAGAAAAAATTCGAAATGGCTGATATCGGGATCAAGCTCCTCCACCAGGCTCCACTGCTCAAGCTGACTAAGGCCCTGGGCCCGCTCCAGCAGCTCACCACTAAGCAAGCGCGCGGGCGACCACACCTCCGGATTGGAAAACCCGGCAAACTCCAAACCGGCTGAGGCGACAAAAGCCAGCAGACGTTCGAGGTTGTAGCTGGTCTCTTGGGGGTGCAGATACATATCCGCAAAATTGGCATCGGCTGCCGTGTCGACGATCCAGCGCCGCTCGTGATGCTGGCGCAGTCGGTTTCCCTCAGGCAACTCAGCCAGCAGCTGGCGACCCAGCCTTAGCCCCTCCGCTCCTGAACCGACGGCCAGCCGCGTCAAGGCGCGCTGGGTGCGGTGAATTTCCCAGCGGCCGCCATCCGCATACAGAAAGAGATGCAGTAGCCCGCCTGGCCGCAGCAAGCCAGCCAATGACTGCAAACCAGCCTCTGGCTCGCGCAGGTGGTGCAGAACGCCAACGGAATTGATGTAGTCGAAGGGTCCCTCCCCCGCCAGATCCAGCAGGCTGCGCTGTTCGATACGCAACTCCCGCACTGCTTTTGCAGCCCCTGAACGTCGGGTGCGCTCCCGTGCCACCTCAAGCGCTCCGCCGCTGATATCTACCGCCAGCACCGAGGAACCGGGGTTGAGGTGGCAGAGGTAATCGGTGCTGACGCCGGTGCCGCAGCCGGCGTCGAGAATCCGCCAAGGCCGTTCACCTTGGTCGGAGCGCAGCGGTAGGGCTCCAGTAGCAGCAGCCCAGGCGCTATCGACGCACCAGCGCCAGTTGTATCCAGGGGGTGGGCCGTCTTGGAGGGGGTCTCCCGGGTAGGGGAAACGGTCGTAAAAGGCGCTCACCATCGGCGTGGCGGCATCACTGGCAGGCAAGGACGGATCAGCGGCAACCGGCTGAGCTTTTCACGTCCAGCGGCCACTGGAACGAGTCAAAACGGGTCAATTGGCATCAGCAAGCCAGCGAAGCTGCAAACATTTGTTCATGGCTGGGCAAAGGCCCCGAGGGCCCGCCGTAACGTGGCCCAGCCCGGTTCGCTCTCGTCAATGACCGTGACCGCCAGCAGCGGCAGCACCAGGGTTTCACCCCAGCGCTACGACACCCTGCCGCTCTCCAGCGTCCGTCAGGCGGAGCAACAGGATCGCTTCCCCGACGGCGGCGAGCTTGAAACCCTGGTGGCGTTTTTCCAGAGTGGCCAGCAGCGCTTAGAAGCTGCACGCCGCATCTCAGAAAACGCTGATTTCATCGTGGCCAAGGCGGCCAACCGGATCTTCTCCGGCGGCACGCCCCTCTCCTACCTAGATGCTCCTTTGAGCGTCGTCAGCGGTAGGTCCAGCGACGCCACCCCCTTGGCCGCTGACCAGGCCGCCTTCCAGCGTTCGGTGCAGACCTTCGCCCAGGGCACCGGCAACTCCAGCGGCAACCTGATCACTCGCTTGCTCGAAAGCACAGGTGGCGACGCCGATGTAAGGGTTGTGCTGCCCACCGGCTTCAGCCCGATTGCCGTGGGCCGTTACGGCACCGATCGGATGCGCAAGTCGCTGCGCGACATGGGCTGGTTCCTCCGCTATGTGGGCTACGCCCTGGTGGCAGGAGACCCCAGCATCCTGGCCGTGAACACCCGCGGCCTGCGCGACATATTGGAGAAGGCCTGCTCCCTGGCGGCTACCAATGTGGCCCTGCAGGAAATGCGCGCCGCAGCCGCCGGCCTCTGCAAAGACAATCCCCAGGCCCGCGAGCTGGTGATCCAGTACTTCAACGTGCTGCTCGCCGAACTGCAGGTGGCCACACCAAGCACCCGGCAGCGCCTCGGCAGCCCTGAAAGTCAGGGCCTCCAACTGCCTGCCACCTATGCCCTAGCCGCAGACGGCAAGCAGCGCTTCATCATGAGGCCGCGCCTAAGTGGTGCCCAAAAGGCCGAAGTGATTCGGGCCGCCTACCGCCAGGTTTTTGAACGGGACATCGCCAAGGCATACAGCCAGACGCCCTGCCCGGCTGAAGCCAGCCAGGTGCGCCAGGGCCAGCTTTCCATGCGGGAATTCATCCGCTCCCTCGGCCACAGCAAGGAATATCGCCAACAGTTTTTCGGCCGCTTCTCCAATAGCCGGGCGGTTGAGCTGGCCTTCCGCCACTTCCTCGGTCGCGGCATCAGCTCCCGTGAGGAATTCACCCGCTACTTCGACATCGTCAGCGTCCAAGGCCTGAATGGCCTAGTGGATTCCCTGATCAATACCCTTGAATACGCGCGGGTGTTCGGCGAGGAAACCGTGCCCTACCTGCGGGATCTCGGTGAAGAAGCCCAGGAGAGTGCCGGCTGGGGATCAAACCGCAAGCTATTCCGCTTCAGCGCTCCTTTTGAAGGCGCACCCCAATACGTCACCCTCTACGCCTCCTATCGCCAACCCTTCGCCGATCAGCACGTCTACGGCGGCGGCAACGATCCACTGGCCCTCAACTTCGGCGCGATTTTCCCTTCCGGCACCGCCTCAGTGGCCACCCGGCCAGCGCCCTACGGCTACGACAGCCGCCGCATCCTGATCGGCAATGGCATGGCCCAGCCTGGCCAGATGGACAGCGCCCAGTTCCGTAAGGCCAAGCCCCGCCGGGTGGGGCCCAAGGTTGTACGCCTCCAGCAGATTGCTACCGGCGGCAGCTCCGTGCCACGCCGCGGCGGCCAACCCAGCATCCGTGGCACTGAAGCCAGCACCCAGGCCGTTATTAATGCGGTCTATGTGCAAGTTTTAGGCACTTCTGGCTATGCCGGAGAGCGCAATAAGGTTGAAGAAATCAAGCTCGAGAACGGCGATATCAGCCTGCGGGAATTCATCCGCCAGGTCGCCCGCTCCAAGGCCTTCCGCCGCCGTTATTGGAGCGGCCTTTACATCACCAAGGCCATCGAGGTGATCCATCGCCGGCTGCTAGGTCGCCCAACCTTCGGGAGATGGGAAATTGACGCCTACTTCGATACTGCTGCCCGCACCGGCTTCTACGGCGTCGTCGACAGGATCCTGAACAGCGTCGAATACAACGAAACCTACGGCGAAGACACAGTCCCCTACGAGCGTTTTGTCACCGCTACTGATCGCAATGCGCGTAAGGTGCCCGGCCTGAACCGCCCCTTCGATGCATCTGCCTATGCCAATGAATTTACCCAGGACAAACGTCCAAACGTGCCCGTTGATCAGACCGTACGCACTACCGGGGATATAACCAATCGAAATCTGTCGGGGCGCCGGCAGATTGTCGTGGGGAGCTGGACAGCTCAGACCGTAGGGGGAGAAACCATGACGGCATCTCAGCCCGAAGACAACTTCATCGCAGGGCCGGGCAGCATCCGCCAAGCACCTGCCCCAACTCGCCGCTGGAAGTAGGCCCCTACGTCCAGCAACGCCTCAACCGCATGCCACCCCTGCGCGCCGCTTCAGCGACTTCGAGCCTCCCGGAGACACATCGGGGGCTTTTTTATGATCAAGATAATAATTGTCGCAAAAGTTGAGCCGCAAGCCGAAACAAGTGGAGCGATTAGCGAAGCAAAATGATGAATAATTGCTGCGCCAAGCCGCTATTAATAATATCGCTCAAAGCCATTGCGCCGCAAGGGGTTTTTCAGCCACAAACGCCATGAAGAACTGTTACCACCAGGGGAGCAGCGAGGGGCTTTGCCGCAGAATGATTTGGCGATCGGCGCAAGTCGATCCTTTCCCTTACCCACCGGATATCGGTCTCCGTCAAGGCGGCCGCTTGTTTCGAGGCAGAACTGCATGAGCATCGTCTCCAACTCGATCATCAACGCGGACGCGGAAGCCCGCTATCTCAGCCCTGGCGAACTCGACCAGATCAAGTCCTTCGTGGGCGCTGGTCAACGTCGTATCCGCGTCGCCCAGGTTCTCGGAGAAAGCCGCGAGCGCATCGTCAAGACCGCTGGTGGCGCCCTGTTCCAGCGGCGTCCCGACGTGATTTCCCCCGGCGGCAACGCCTACGGCGAGGAGATGACCGCTTCGTGTCTCCGCGACATGGACTACTACCTGCGTTTGGTGACCTACGGGATCATCGCTGGCGATGTGACCCCCATCGAAGAGGTTGGCATCATCGGAGCAAAGGAGATGTATCGCTCCCTCGGCACTCCCCTCGATGCCATGGCTGAGTCCGTGCGGGAAATGAAGAACGCCGCCATGGGCCTACTCACCGGCTCTGACGCTGAAGAAGCCGGCTTCTACTTCGACTACGTCATTGGCGCCCTCTCCTGAGGCAGCGTTCTTTTACTACTCCCCGCCACCACAGCTGGATTCATGCAAGACGCGATCACAAACGTCATTAACCAAGCCGACGTTCAGGGCCTATACCTGGACGACTCCGCCATGGGCCGCCTGGAGCAGTACTTCACCAGTGGTGAACTGCGCGTCCGCGCCGCTGCCACCATCAGCGCCAATGGTTCGGCGATCATCAGAGAGGCCGTAGCTAAGTCGCTGCTGTATTCGGATGTCACCCGTCCGGGCGGCAACATGTACACCACCCGTCGCTATGCAGCCTGCATCCGCGATCTGGACTACTACCTACGTTACGCCACCTACGCCATGCTAGCTGGGGACACCTCCATCCTCGATGAGCGGGTGCTGAATGGTCTCAAGGAGACCTATAACTCCCTGGGTGTACCCATTGGTGCCACCGTGCAATCCATCCAGGCCATGAAGGAAACCACCGCTGCACTGGTGGGTCCTGATGCTGGTCGTGAAATGGCCGTCTACTTCGACTACATCTGCTCCGGCTTGGGCAACTGATCCCTGCCATCGGCACACCCGAGGATCATCTCCATGCGTCTGTTCAAGATCACGGCTTGCATTCCTTGCCCGGAAAAGAGCCGCTCCCAGCGTGAGCTTCAAAACACCTATTTCACCAAATGGGTGCCCTACGACAGCTGGTTCGCTGAGCAGCAGCGGATCATGAAACAGGGCGGCAAGATCCTCAAAGTAGAACTAGCCGCTGGGCGTCGCCAACAGAACGTCGGCAACTGAATAGTCAGTACCTTTCGTTTCTCCCCAAGCTCGGCAGATGCCGGGCTTTTTTATTGTTTGACTCTGGTTGCCAGGGGTCGACACCCCCCCCCCGAGCACGGCTCAATGGGTTGACGATGGCCCCACCTCTGCACTCCCAAATTCCAGCCTTGGCCCGCACCGCAACTCACACCCCCCACCGCGACGCAGTCAGCGGATCTCAGAAGGCTGGGGCGCTGCTGCCGTTGCCCTGGTCCCAATGGCCAGCAGAGGCCAGATTGCTTCTGGGCATGGTGGCGCTCTGGAGCGTGATCGGACTACTGGTGCTCACCTCCGCCAGTTGGTGGGTAGCTGAAAGGGAGATGGGTGACGGCGCCTTCTATCTCAAGCGCCAGTTGATTTGGATGGCTGCTAGCTGGGGGCTGCTCTGGCTCGGCCTGCGCACCAGCCTGCGACGCTGGCTGCACCTGGCTCCGCTGGGGTTGTGGGTTGGGATCGTTCTGGTCGCAGCCACCCTGGTAATGGGCAGCACTGTCAACGGCGCCAGTCGCTGGCTGGTGCTTGGACCGGTACAGCTGCAGCCATCGGAATTGGTCAAGCCTTTTGTGGTGTTGCAGGGCGCTGCCCTGTTTGCCCACTGGAAGCGAATCGGCAACGACCAGAAACTGCTCTGGCTAGGGGCATTTGGGGCCCTGATCCTGCTGATCCTCAAGCAACCAAACCTCAGCACCGCCGCCCTATCCGGGCTGCTGCTCTGGCTGATGGCCCTGGCTGGGGGCCTTTCCCTGCCCATGCTGCTCGGGGCAGCCGGAGCGGGAGGGCTGCTTGGCAGCGCCAGCATCATGATCAACGAATACCAGCGTTTGCGGGTGGTGTCCTTCCTGGATCCCTGGCGGGATGCCCAGGGGGATGGTTACCAACTGGTGCAGAGCTTGATGGCGATCGGCTCAGGAGGCTTCCTAGGCGAAGGGTTTGGCCTTTCCACCCAGAAACTGCAATACCTGCCGATCCAAAGCACAGATTTCATTTTTGCTGTGTTTGCTGAGGAATTTGGCTTCGTGGGCTCGCTGGTGCTGTTGCTGTTTTTGCTGCTGTTTGGCTTTGTGGGCCTGAGGGTTGCCCTCAGCTGCCGCAGCAACCAGCAGCGCCTAATCGCCATCGGCTGCACCACCTTGCTGGTGGGCCAATCCATCCTCAATATCGCCGTAGCCAGCGGTGCCATGCCCACCACCGGCCTGCCTTTGCCACTGATCAGCTACGGCGGCAACTCCTTGATGGCCAGCCTGCTTATTTGCGGCCTGCTGATCCGCTGCTCGCTGGAGGCAGGCGGTCTTGCCCCTACCCCTAGGCGCCGGCGCACCGCAGCTGCCCGATAGGCTGATTGAATGATCAGTTTTGGGCCCCAACTGGCCGATTGGGCCCGCAGCAGCGAGACGCTGCTGCAGCACTCCCTGGCCAGCCCCACCCCCACCACCGTTGGGGTTGTATTTGCTGGCGGCCTGCTAACGAGCCTGGGGCCCTGCTCCCTGTCGCTTTTGCCGGTCACCCTTGCCTATCTGGCCGGCTTTGGCGGCACGCCCGGCGTTAAACCCAGCCAGGCTCCCTGGCAGCGCAGCCTCAGCTTTGCGGCCGGCATCGTGGCCTCCCTGGTGCTGCTGGGCCTGGTTAGCGGCCTACTGGGCCGGATCTACGGCCAAATCCCCGGGCTGATTCCCACGGTGGTGGCTGTGCTTGCCCTGCTGATGGGCCTAAACCTGCTGGGCCTGCTGAAGCTGCCCCTGCCCGCCGGACCCGATCCTGAAGTCTGGCGTCGCCGGGTGCCAGCCCCCCTAGCTCCTTTGGCAGCAGGGTTGGCTTTCGGATTAGCCGCAACCCCATGCACAACGCCAGTGCTGGCTGTGCTGCTGGCCTGGATGGCCCAGAACGGCAAACCACTGGTCGGCATGTTGCTGCTCACCAGCTTCGGGGCCGGTCAGGTGGTGCCGCTGCTGCTGGCAGGCACGGCGGCCGCCAGCCTGCCGGGCTTGCTGAGCCTGAGGCGGCTGGGCCAATGGGTTCCCCCGATCAGCGGCGTGGTGCTGGTGACCACCGGCGCCCTCACCCTGGTGGCCAACTGGCGATGAAAGCCTTGCTGCGGGTGGTGGGCTGGATTTCCGATCTGCGGGTAGCGATCGTGCTGCTTTTAGTGATTGCCATCACCAGTGGCGTCGGCACGGCCATCCCCCAGCGGGAACCAGCCGACCTTTACCACCGGCTCTACGACCCCCAGCCCTGGCTTGGACTGCTGAACGGTGATGGGGTGCTGGCCCTCCAGCTCGACCACGTGTATTCCAGCGGCTGGTTCCTGGGGCTGCTGGCCTGGCTGGCCCTAGCCCTGCTGCTCTGCAGCTGGCGCCGCCAGTGGCCCGCCCTGCAAGCCGCCCTGCGCTGGATCGACTACAGCACCCCCCGCCAGCTCAGCAAGCTGAGCGTGGCCGAAACCTTCACTACCGACACCCCCAAGGCGAGCCTCGAACAGCTGGCCGGACTGCTGCAGCGCCAGGGCTGGCAAATTCAGCGCCACGACGACCGCCTAGCCGCCCGCAAGGGGCTGCTGGGCCGGGTTGGGCCCCTGCTGGTGCACGCTGGGATGGTGGTGCTGATGCTCGGAGCCGCTTGGGGGGCACTTGGGGGGCAACGGGCTGAGCAATACCTCGCCCCCGGCCGCAGCCTCGAGCTGATGGACAGCCGGGGCAGCAGCCAACTCACCCTCGCCCTCGACCACTTTTCAATCCAGCGCGATCCCGCCGGACGACCTGAGCAATTCACCTCCCAGTTGCGCATCTTGGAGGGCGATGGCAGCGGCGGCAGCCTGCTGAAGCAGGCTGAGATCAGCGTCAACCATCCGCTGCGCTTCCAGGGAGTCACCCTTTATCAAGCCGACTGGGCCCTGGCCACTATCAGCCTGCAACTGGGCAAAAGCCCCCTACTGGAGCTACCGCTGCAGAGCTTTCCTCAACTAGGCGAACAGATTTGGGGAATCGTGCTGCCCACCCGTCCCGATGGCAGCGAGCCGGTGCTGCTCAGCCTGGGCAGCGAACAAGGGCCTGTGGAGATCTATGGCGCCGACGGAATCTCCTTAGCCCGCCTAGCCCCAGGCGGCGCAGCTGTGGAAGTGAAAGGGCTACCGATACGGGTTGAAAGCGTGCTCCCCGCCAGTGGCATCCTGCTGAAGCGTGATCCGGGGGTTCCACTGGTTTATGCAGGATTTGCGATCGCCCTAGCCGGCGGTGGTCTCAGCTTGCTTGCTACGCGTCAGCTTTGGGCCATAGCTGAGCAGCCGGCCGGCCAAGCGGGTCAGCTGCACGTTGCGGGCCTCTGCAACCGCAATCTCACCGGCTTCGCTGCCGAGCTGCCCCAGATACTCGCCCAGCTCTAACAAGCCAGCCGCGTGCCGTGGCTGACGCGCACCACGGTGTGAACGTTGCCGCGGGGGTGAAAATCAGCCTCCAGCTGCATCCACTGGGGATCGGTGGCAGCAACCAGATCATCCAAGATGCGATTGGTCACCTCTTCATGGGAAATGGAGCGGTCGCGGTAGCTATTCACGTAGAGCTTGATCGCCTTCAGCTCCACCACCCGGGGGCCGGGCTGGTAGATCAGGCGCAACACCGCAAAATCGGGGTAGCCGGAAAATGGGCACTTACAGGTGAACTCCGGTAGCTCGATCGAAATCTCGTAGGCGCGGCCAGGCCTGGGATTGTCAAAACAGATCAGCTCCGCTTCAGCGATGGCGCGCTCGCCATACATGGGCGTCTGGGTGAGGGAGGACGCGCTGGCAGAAGCGGGGCTGGAAGACATCGGAGCAAGGAAAGGGAAAGGGCCAGTGCCACTAGGTGATCTTAAGGAAAGTGGCCGCAGCCAACGGCTGCCCGAGCCGGTAGCAATCGCTACGACGACCCCCGCAAAGCTCGGGCGTAATGGCTTTACTCCCTACCATCGGCAGGGATTTCCTGAGAGACTTCCTACCAAGCCCGAGCTGTTCCTATGAAAAAAATTGAGGCCATCATTCGTCCCTTCAAGCTCGAGGACGTCAAGGTCGCCCTGGTCAATGCGGGGATCGTGGGCATGACCGTGAGCGAAGTGCGGGGTTTTGGCCGTCAAAAGGGCCAGGTGGAGCGCTATCGCGGCTCTGAATTCACCGTCGAATTCCTCCAGAAGCTGAAACTTGAGATAGTTGTCGATGACGACAAGGTCGACACCGTGGTTAGCGCCGTTCAAGACGCGGCCCGCACCGGCGAAATCGGCGACGGCAAGATCTTCGTGAGCACGATTGATTCTGTGATTCGAATCCGCACCGGTGATCGGGACAGCGGCGCCATCTGAGCGCCAGCACCCCTTTTGATTTTTATTCCCTGGGAGTCAGCGTGCTGGCTACCAGGTTTTTTATTTGCTCTGGGCTGATTGGCGCAGAGCGGATTGGCGTAGAGCGGAATTTCGGGTCGCTTTGCGCTGGTTCAACAAGCTGTTCAACAGGCTCAAAAACATCCACTGCAACATCCCCAGCAACATCCCCGGCAACATCACCCATTCCGACCTGCCCATCGCAATCGGAGCGCCGCAGCCAGAGCAGGTATTCGTGGTTGCCGGCAGGTCCAGTGATTGGTGATGCCACCAGGCCGCAAGCCACCAAGCCCAGGCCAGAGGCCGCGGTGATCACCCCTTCGATGGCATCGCAATGGGCAACCGGATCACGCACCACCCCGCCCTTGCCCACCCGGCCCTTGCCCACCTCAAACTGGGGTTTAACCAGCAACAGCAGATCCACGGGTGCTTGCGGTTGCAGCAGCGCCAGGAGGGCAGGCAGCACCAAGGCCAAGGCAATAAACGACACATCTGCCACCGCTAGATCGGGCCAGGGGTCTTCGGGGCCGTAAAGAGCATCCGGGGTGAGGTGACGCAGGTTGGTGCGCTCCTTGAGCACTACCCGCGGATCACTGCGCAGGCTCCAGGCCGTCTGGCCGTAGCCCACATCAATTCCATAAATGCGGCAGGCCCCGTGCTGAAGCAGACAATCGCTGAAGCCGCCAGTGGAGATGCCGCCATCAAGGCAAACGCGCCCCTGCACGGCGATGGGGAAGGCCTCAAGGGCCCGCACCAGCTTTTCGCCACCCCTTGATACATAGCGGGGAAGCTGCTGCACCAGCAGCTCCGCCTCCGGCAACACCTCGGTGCCTGGTTTATCGAGCACTTTGTCGCCGTGGCGCACCCGCCCGGCCCTAATCAACAGCTGGGCCTGCTGACGACTAGCCGCCAGGCCGCGGGCCACGAGCTCCAAATCCAGTCGTTGCTTGCGGGCCATGGCGCTCCACCTTTTGTGATCAAACCACAACGCAAACGGAACAGATTCCAAGCATCTCTGCCTCCGCACCAAAACCCAGCAGAGGATGGCGCCCAGAAGTTGATCCGGCACCGATGGCCTCCTCAATCCGGACCGCGAATGCTGCAGCCAATGTGCTTGAACTGCTCTATCCCGGCAGCTTCGTCAAACTGCGCAATCAACCCTCCGACCTGCCCCCCTTCCAGCTGATCCAATGCCGCGGGGGCCGCTGCTGGGTGCGGCAGCAGGCCTGGGGAAGCCTGGTGCAGTGGGAGGTGGAGCACCAGCGCCTGACTACCGCTGCCTAAGGGGCGCACCCATACATTGGTCTGGCAGTGAGCCAGGCGCGGCCTTGATCGAGCGTTACACCCTGCCCGAGATGGGCGCCCTGTGGAGCGAGCAGGCGAAGTTCCAAAGCTGGCTCGATGTGGAGATCGCTGCCACCGAGGCCAACTGTGAGTTGGGGCGAGTGCCCGCTGAGGCGGTCGCAACGATTAAGTCGAAGGCCAGATTTTCGGTAGGGCGGATCCTCGAGATCGAGGCCGAGGTGCGCCACGACGTGATCGCCTTCCTCACCAATGTGAACGAGCACGTGGGGGATGCGGGCCGCTACATCCACGTGGGCATGACCAGCTCAGATGTGCTCGATACAGGCCTGGCCCTGCAGATGAAAGCGTCGGTGGCTCTGCTGCGAGCCGAGCTCGACCAACTGGCGGATGCACTTAGGGCTCTAGCCAGCCAGCACAAGGGCACGGTGATGATCGGCCGCAGCCATGCCATCCACGGCGAGCCGATCAGCTTCGGCTTCAAGGTGGCCGGCTGGCTGGCGGAAGTGGAACGCAACCGCGAGCGCCTCGAGCGGCTCGAGCGGGTGGTGAGCGTGGGCCAGATCAGCGGCGCCATGGGCACCTACGCCAACACCGACCCCCAGGTGGAGGCGATCGCCTGCGCCAAGCTTGGCCTGGAGCCAGATACCGCCAGCACCCAGGTGATCGCCCGCGATCGCCACGCCGAATACGTGCAGACCCTGGCCCTGGTGGGCGCGGCTCTTGAGCGTTTCTCCACCGAGATCCGCAACCTGCAGCGCACCGACGTGCTCGAGGTGGAGGAAAATTTCGCCAAGGGGCAGAAGGGCAGCTCGGCCATGCCCCACAAGCGCAACCCGATCCGCAGCGAGCGGATCAGTGGCCTGGCCCGGGTGCTGCGCAGCTATGTGGTGGCGGCTCTGGAAAACTGCGCCCTCTGGCACGAGCGCGACATCAGCCACAGCTCGGTGGAGCGGATGATGCTGCCCGACTGCTCCGCCACCCTGCACTTCATGCTGCGGGAGATGACCGAGGTAGTGAAGGGCCTAGGGGTCTACCCAGACAACATGGCCCGCAATATGAACGTTTACGGCGGCGTGGTGTTTAGCCAGCGGGTGCTGCTGGCCCTGGTGGAAGCCGGCATCAACCGCGAAGACGCTTACCGGATTGTGCAGCGCAACGCCCACAGCGCCTGGAACAAAGATGGCGGCAACTTCCGCGCCAACCTTGAAGCCGATGCAGAGGTGACCAGCAAGCTCAGTGCTGAGCAGCTGGCTGAGTGTTTCAGCACCGATCTGCATCAGGCCAACCTGGGCGTGATCTGGCAGCGACTGGGGATTTGAGCTCGCAGGCAGTTCAGGCCCAGTGCAGTCGCATCTGCACAGCCCCCTCCAGGCTCAGCTTCACCGGGCAGGTCTCTCCGGCCCGGTGAAGCACGGCCCGCTGCTGCTCGCTGAGACCCGCCGGCAAGCTGATCCACACCTCCAGCAGGGCAATGCGCCGTGGCGCCTCGGGGGTCATGGTTTTTTCAATCCGAGCGCTGGCCCCCTGCAGCGGCCAGCCGTGGCGCTCGGCAACGATCCCCAAGATCGTCAGGATGCAGGTGCTCAGGGCCGTGGCCACCAGATCGGTGGGCGAGAAACGCTCCCCCTTGCCCTGGTTGTCGGTGGGGGCGTCGGTCTCAAGCTCGCAGCCCGAAGGCCCGTGGCTGGAGTGGCAGCGCAGGGCTCCCTCGTAGCGGCTATCAATCGTGGTCATCGCGTGGCGTAAGCACCACCCCAGTCAAGCGCCGGCGCGGTGATACGGCCCGCCCTGCTGAATCGAGCTGGCCCGGTAAAGCTGCTCCAACAGCAGCAGCCGCGCCAGCTCGTGGGGGAAGGTCATCGGTGAGAGGCTCAGGCGCCAGTGGGCCCGCCCCTTGAGCGCCGGGTCGAGACCATCGGCCCCACCGATCACAAACGCCAGCCGCTCCGAGCCAGAACCTTCAAGCGCCTTGGCGAAGGCCAACGAGTCGTAGCCCTGGCCCTCCTCGCACAGGGCCACCAACTGCTCGCCGCCGCGCAGCTCAGCCGATATGGCCTCCGCCTCGCGGGCCATGCCACCGTCCCTCAGCTCCACGATCTCCAGGCCCGGGAGCCGCTTGCGATAAATCTCTACCCCTTCGCTCACCCAGCCCTTGCGCACCTTGCCGACGGCAATGATGCGAATGCGGGCGGGATTGATCACGGGTTACGGCCCACCAACCTCAAGACTGGGGGCGCTCGATCGCCGGATCCAGCTGACCGTTGCCACTAGCCACCAAATCCTCGATCTCGCAAACCGGGAAGCGATTGATCGATTTGAGGGCAGCGCGGGCCTTGCTGCGCAGCTGCTCGCTGATCGCCTCGCAGTAGGGCACCTGGGCCAGCAAATCCACAGTGCGGCGCAGGATCCGCACCACATCACCCTCGTCGAGGGAGGTGTTGGCAATCATGTCGCTCCAGCTGGCACCTTTAGCCCAGGCGTGCACCAGGCCCATCAACTCGGGCTCCCACCAAAGCGGGAAGTTGACCTTGGCGTGCTCCTGCTGACGCTCCAGCTCGCGGCGCAGGCCGCGCAGATCATGCAGGACCTCCTCCGCGGCCGGTGGCGGCGGGTAGCCGCACCACAGATCGGGCCGGTTGACTTCGGTGGAGATTGCTTCAAACACCGCCGCCAGCTGGGGCGGATCGAGCTCATCAAGGTGGCCGCTCATCAGCGACAGTCCCAGCCAAAGCTCGTTGTCGCCACGCAGGGCAGCCACGGTGCGGCCCACCTCGGTGGGCTCCAGGCCATCAGCTCCCGCCAGAGCACCGAAAAAGCGCAACACCTCAATAAGGGCCAGGAAGGTATCCCAGTGGCGATTAGAGCGGAAGTGCAGCAGCTGCTGGCGCTCCTCGATCTCCAGCTGCAACTCCTCCATGCGGCGGCGATGCTTCTTGAGCTGGCGGCGGTCGCCCCAGCGGTGGGCCGGATGCAGCTCCAGGCTTTCCTCCAGCTGATGCACCTGCTGGGCCTGGTCCTGCACCTCCCCCGCCAAGTCGTACTGGGGCGTGGCCATGTCGTGGCGACTGGCCATGTGGGCAACGGCAAGGGCCAAGCCGCCGCTGGCCTGATCGCCGTGGCGCAACTCGCCAAGCTGGCGCAACTCGGGGGGATCCACCTGGCTCACCTGGAGGCAACTGAGCTCGGCATGGAGGCTCACCACCCCGTGGCAGGGCAGCAACAGCCAAAGGTTCTCGTCGGTGAGGCACTTGAGCAAAGGAAACTGACCCGGCCCCTTCACCTTCTCCACAATCACCGCCGGCGTTACCCGGCCACGTAGCTGGGGTGCCTTGAGGCTCACCAAAGTGCCCTCACTGGCGAATTGCAACGCCAAGGTGAGCTCATGGGCGACGGTTTCCTCAGCCTGCTGCTGGAGGATCCGCAGGATGCGCCTCTCTTCGCGCAGGTGAGCTCGCTGCTTTTCGTAGTCCTCGAAGTCGTCCCAGGGCACCTCGCCGGAGCCATCCTCCAGGCCTTCGAGCTGCTGCATCAACTGGCCGATGCGGGCCTCGTCCTCGACTAAATCGAGGGTGGCCAGGTAGCGGCCGAAACTGCGTTCAACCAGCTCCTTTGCCTTAGCCAGGTCGTAGCGCTGCAACAGGTTGAGCACCATGCCGTAGCTGGGCATGAATTGGCTGACCAGCGGATCTGCCGGCGCAGTAGCGAGCTGGCCCGCCTCCCGCACACCTTCAAAGCGGCTCTGCACGGTCACCACGTAGCCCTGGGTATCAAGGCCGCGCCGGCCGGCCCTGCCCGCCATCTGCAAAAACTCACTGCCCATCAAAGGGCGGTGGCCTCGCTCGGTGCGCTTGCTCAGCGCCGAAATCACCGTTGTGCGAGCAGGCATGTTGATGCCGGCCGCCAGGGTTTCGGTGGCAAACACCACCTTGATCAGCCCCTGCTGGAACAGCTCCTCGATCAGCTCCTTCCAGGCCGGCAGCACACCGGCATGGTGGGCGGCAATGCCCCGCAGCAGTGCCTCGGCGTGGCCACCTTCCCGCACCGCCTCGGGAGTTATTGACATAAACAAATCCAGGCGGGCCTTGATGCGCGCCTGTTCAGCAGGCGTCACCAGGGCGGCCTTGCCCAGCTCCTTGACACCCTTATCGCAACCGCGGCGACTGAAGATGAAGTAGATGGCCGGCAGCATGTCGCGCTCCGCCATCTGGGCCACCACAAAACCCAAGGGCGGAGCCTCGGGCTGGGGTGGTTTCGGAGTTTTCGGACCCTTGCGCTGGCTGCCCTTGGGGGCGCGCCACACCTTGCAGTTGGGATGGAGCCCGGTGCCCTCGTCGTTGAGCAGGGGGTGCAGTCCCTTGGCACTGCAAAAGCTGAAGGCCAGCGGCACCGGCCGGTGGTCACTGAGCACCAGCTGGGTGGGCCCATGCACTCTCTCTATCCAGTCGGTGAGCTGACCGGCATTGGCCACCGTTGCCGAAAGGGCCACCAACTGAATCGGCGGCGGGCAGTGAATGATCGACTCCTCCCAGACGGTGCCGCGCTGGGAATCGTTCATGTAGTGGCACTCATCGAGCACCACCGCCTCCACGCCCTCCAGCGGGTCATCTCCCGCATCGGCTTCCGCGTAGAGCATGTTGCGGAAGATCTCGGTGGTCATCACCACCACCTGGGCCTCCCGGTTGAGGCTCATATCACCGGTTAGCAGCCCCACCATGTCGGCACCAAACTGCTCGCGGAAATCGCGCAGTTTCTGATTAGAGAGGGCCTTCAGCGGCGTGGTGTAAAAAACTTTCTGGCCATGGGCCAGAGCGCGGTAGATGGCGTACTCACCCACCAGGGTCTTACCGGAGCCCGTGGGGGCGCTCACCACTACCGAGTGGCCCTGGTTGAGCGCGTCGATCGCCTCGAGCTGGAAGTCGTCGAGCGGGAAGGGGAAAATTGCTGCAGGATCCAGCCCATTGGGCGCCGTTTCAGGCACGCTGCTGTTTGAGCTGGATCATGAAGCCATCCTATGAGGGAGGAGCCTGTTCCGCCTCAGGCCAGCTCTAGTAGCAACAGGCCGTGGCACAAGCTCGGATTTAGCGTTTGCGCAGCACTGTCCGGTCGTTGACACAACCCGGCACCACCTCTCCCCCCTCAGGGGAAAGAGCCGCCAGCTGGCGGGATGAATTGCGGCGTCAACTTGCAGCCATTCCCCCCCAGCGCCGCCGCGGCCTGCGCAGCTTTGCCCCCGCCGCAACCGCCGCCACCCTTGATCTGGCAACTCCCCGTAGCAGGAGTGCCCCCCTGCTGGATCTAGCCAGCAACGACTACCTAGGTCTGAGCCGTCACCCCGAGGTGGTGTCAGCCGCCCAGGCCGCCGCGGCCAGCCAGGGACTAGGGGCCGGAGCCTCGCGGCTGGTGAGTGGCAGTCGGCCGGTGCATGGCGAGCTGGAGGCAGCGCTGGCGGCCTGGCTGGGGCGCGAGCAGGTGCTGCTATTTCCCAGCGGCTTTCAGGCAAACCTGGCGGCGGTAGGGGCCCTAGCTGATCGCCACAGCCTGGTGCTGGCCGACCGACTGATCCACCACTCCCTGCTCACCGGGGTGCGCGCCAGCGGTGCCCGGCTGCAGCGCTTCGCCCACAACGACCTGGCCCAGCTCGACTCCCAGCTGCAAGCAGCCCGCCGGCGCGCTCCCGGACAGCGGCTGCTGGTACTGAGCGAGAGCCTCTTCTCGATGCAGGGCACCAGTGTGGATGTGGCGGTCCTAACGGCCCTCTGCGCCGAACACGGCGCCGCCCTGCTGCTCGATGAGGCCCATGCCCTGGGAGTGCTCGGCCCCGGCGGACGGGGGTTGGGCCACAACCAGCCCGAAATCGCACTGATCAGCGGCACCTTCGGCAAGGCTTTTGGTGGCGGCGGGGCCTTTCTGGCCGGCGATGCCCTGGTGGGGGAATGGCTGCTGCAATCCAGCGGCGCCTTCCGCTACACCACGGCACTAGCCCCACCATTGGCCGCCGGCGCCCTGGCCGCCCTGTCCCTGATTCAGGCCGAACCCCGCAGCGAGGCCCTGCTGCAGCGAGCCGCCCGTTGGCGCGCCTGTCTGGAAGCGGCCGGCTGGCCGCGGCCGCCAGGCACCGGGCCGATCCTGCCGCTGCTGGTGGGCGATGATCACCGGGCTCTCGAGCTGCAACAACGCTTAGAAGCAGCCGGCCTATTGAGCGTCGCCATCCGCCCCCCCACCGTGCCTGAAGGCACGGCGCGACTGCGGGTGGTGCTGCGCCACGACCTACCGGCGGGCACATTGGAGCGATTGCTCACAGCTCTGGGGAGTCCTGCATGCAGCTGATCGCCATGCACGGATGGGCCGGCGATGCCCAGGGATGGGAACCATTCCACAGCGCCTGGAGCGCCCGCGGCTGGACGTGGCAGTGCGGCGAACGGGGCTACGGCAGGCAAGTTCCCAAGCCGGTGGCCTGGCAGAGCGGCCAGGGGCTGAAGCTGGTGATCGCCCACTCGCTGGGCCCCCATCTGCTGCCCGCCTCCGTGCTGGCCCAGGCCGATGCGGTGGTGCTGCTCGCCAGCTTCGGAGCATTCCTGCCAGGGGGGGCCAGCGGCCGCCGGCTGCGCAGCGCCGTGGCGGCCATGGCAAGCCAGCTGGCCGGCCCCGAAGCCAGCACCATGCTGCAAACCTTCATGGAACGCGCCGCAGCCCCCCAGCCCCCCAGCCTGTTGCCCCCTGGCATCGCCGCCGCCCCTATTGCTGCCTCCGGCCGCCAGCGGCTGGCGGAAGATCTAAACCTGTTGGCGGCCACGGCGGGGCTACCGCCTGGCTTCCCGCTCCAGGCTCGGGTGCTGATAGTGGAGGGCGGCGAGGATCAGATCGTGAGTCCGCAATCCCGCCACCAGCTGCGCAACCTCCTACCTGCCGCCGACAACCTGGTGCTGGCGGGCGTGGGGCATTGCCTGCTCAGCCCGGCCCTCGTACCCACCGTGTGTGGCTGGATCGAGGGCCTGGCATGAACGCAAATCCAGTACGCGACACGTTTTTAAGTGACACACTTTTAAATGACACGCTTTTACAAGACTCAGTATTCAGCTCGCGAGTGAGCAGCCGCTTCGGCCGCCACGCCGCCGGATATGCCCGCCATGCCCGCCTGCAGCAGGGGGTGGCCTGGCGCCTGGCCCACCTGTGCGCGCCCCTTCCCCTTGCCGCCGGCCCCCGGGCCGATCTGGGCGCCGGCTCAGGGCTGGTGGGCCAGGCGCTGCGGGCTCAGGGATGCCAGGAAGCCTTCCTGCAGCTTGATATCTGCCCCGAACTGCTGGCCCATAACCCCCAAACCACTGCCGGCGGCCAGCTCAGCTGGGACCTCAACTTGGGGCTGCCGGAGCAACTGGGCCAGGCCTCCCTGCTCACCTCCAGCTTCGCGGTGCAGTGGCTGGAGAATCCCCCAGCCCAAGTACAGCACTGGTGCGAGCAGTTGCGGCCAGGGGGCTGGCTCGGCCTGGCAGTGCCGACAAGCGCCAGTTTTCCCCAGTGGCACCAGGCCGCCGCGGCTGCAGGGGTGCCCTGCACAGCTCTGAGCCTGCCCGACGCCGAAGCCCTGCTGGCCGCCGCCAGCAGGGGCGGCCTGATGGCTCACTACAGCCGCCGGCTGCGCTTCAGCCGCGCCTACGGCAGCGGCCTCGGCTTTCTGCAGCAGCTACAGGGCCTCGGGGCCAGCGCTAGCCGAGCCAACCGCCTCAGTGCGGCCCAGTTGCGCCGGCTGCTGCACTGCTGGCCAGCAGATGGCTGCGTCAGCTGGGAAGTATTAGTGCTAGTTGGTCAGCGACCCGGCCCATGAGCAGCTGCAGCAACGCCCTGGTGATCTGCGGCACCGACACCGACGTGGGCAAAACCGTGGTGAGCTCCCTTGTGGTCCAGGGGCTCGGGGCCACCTACTGGAAACCGGTACAAAGCGGACTGGAAGGCGGCGGCGACTCGGGCCGCCTGCAGGCCCTGCTGCAGCTGCCAGCGGAGCGGTTGCTACCGGAGGCCTACCGGCTGCAGACGCCGGTGTCACCCCACTGGGCCGCCGAACTAGAGGGCATCACGATCGACCCGGCCCGGCTGGCCCTGCCGGCAGTGGCCGGAGCATTGGTAGTTGAGACCGCCGGTGGGTTGCTGGTGCCCCTGCGCCGCGACTGGCTGCAAATCGATCAGCTAGCCACCTGGGGGCTGCCGGTGCTGCTGGTGGCCCGCAGCGGCCTGGGCACCCTCAACCACACCCTGCTGTCGGTGGAGGCCCTGCGCCAGCGCTCCATTCCCCTGCTGGGACTGGTGCTTAATGGCCCGCTCCATCCCGACAATCCCACCACCCTGGCCGCCTTGGCCCAAGCGCCGGTGCTAGCCCAGCTGCCACCTTTAGAACCGCTCACCGCCTCCGGGCTGGCTGCCCAATGGCAGGCGCAAGACCTGGGCCGTACCCTGACGGCAGCCATGGGCGCAGCCCCCAACCCCCACAGATGAGCAAGCAGCACTGGTTGGTAAGTGGCGCCCTAGTACTGCTTTGCGGCGGCGTGTTGGTGCTGTTCACCGACGTGGAAACCTCCCTGGTTCGCTGGGTCAACTGCGGGCCGCTCTCCAGCGCAGATGATCGCCAGAGCCGCATCTGCCGTTAAGGCCCCGCCAGGATCACCGCCTCGGCATCGGCACGCGACAACCCATAGGGAAAGTGACGCACGCACACCTGGCCGTCGCTGTGCCAGCTCACTTTGAGCTCGTCCACCTCCAGCTCAATCTGGGCGCTCCATTCGGGGCGGTGCAGGTCCCAGAGGCAGGGATTGGCGCGCTGCCGCTTGGCACCCAACTGCTCCAGCCAGTGCTCCAAAGCCGGCAGGGGGTGGTGGTACAGCGGTGTCTGGGAACTGGGCATCTCGGTCATGAAACCAACCCTGTCACGTTGGTGGGGGCGCCCTCAGGCCACCAGCTAGGCAATTGCACCAATTGGGCGCCGCGCATCCAGGCGACTCCCACACCCAGAACCAAGCTCAACACCAGGGCAAAACCCAGCAGCAGCAGCGCCAGCCACTCGCCACCAGAAAGATCACGCCGCACCGAAGCAGGCCGAGTAATGATGGTCGGGGGCGGTGCAACAGGGCTGATGGGCACCGAAGGCGGGCGCAGCTGGTCGTCGTAGCGCTGGCGCAGGGCAGGGTCGCTCAGCACCCCATAGGCCTGCTGCAGCTGCTGGAAAGCCAATGCAGCCTCCCCAGCCGGCAGCACGGTGGTATCTGGGTGGTAGCGCTTGCTCAGCCCCCGGAACGCTTGGCGTAGCTCCTGGGGCGAGGCGCTCTGCTGCACCTGGAGCAACGTGTAATAACTGGGTGGGGAGCTGGCCAAGGGCAGGGCACCGGGAAAACGATCCGGTCTGCGGGATCCTAGAGATCAGAAACCCGTCGCCAAGCTGGATGGCTCGCACCCTCACCGGCAATGCCCTCTGGCAGGAGCTCGGCTGGCAGCCCAGCCCAGCCCAAGAACAGTCGCTGGGCGACCTGCAGGAGCAGCTGCGCCAATGGAATAGCAAGCTCAACTTGACCCGGCTGGTGGAGGACGACGACTTCTGGATAGCCCAGGTGTTTGACAGCCTCTGGCCCCTGGTGCCCCTGCTGCAATCGGGGGCAGCCCAGGCACCGCTGCGGCTGATCGATGTGGGCACAGGCGGTGGCTTCCCCGGCCTAGCGCTAGCGATCGCCTTTCCCCAGGCCCGGTTGACCCTGGTGGATTCGGTGGGGCGCAAGGTGGAGGCGGTGCAGGCCATGGCCGCAGCGCTAGGGCTTGGGGAGCGAGTGCAGCTGCGCTGCGAAAGGATCGAGCGCACCGGCCAGCAGCAGGCCTGTCGGGGCCAGTTCGACTGGGCTCTGGCCCGGGCCGTGGCCAGCGCGCCGGTGGTGGCCGAATACCTGGTGCCGCTGCTGCAACCCCAGGGGCGAGCCCTGCTTTATCGCGGCCAGTGGTCAGCCGATGACCAACGGGACCTCAACGCCGCCCTGATCCCCCTGAAGGCTGGCATCGACCAGTGCCTGGCCAGGGAATTACCTAGTGGCCGGGGTAGCCGCCACGCCCTGGTGGTTAAACCGCTGGCCCCCTGCCCGCGCACCTATCCCAGGGCCGTGGGGCTGCCGGCTAAGCAGCCCCTGGGCGCGGCAACGTGCGCTTGAGCCGCACCGGCGAAGGCACACCAAGGGGAAGAATTTCCTGGCCTTCTAGCTGCTGCTGCAACTCGGGCAACTGCTCATAAGCAACCCAATGGATGCAATCAACGGGACAGGTATCGATCGCCTCCTGTATCAGCTCGGTGGAGTCGCCGTCCTGGCGAATCGCCCGGGAGCGGCCCCAGTGGGGCTCAACCGCAAAGGTGTTGACGGCCACGTGGGCGCAGTAGCGGCAGCCAATGCAGACAGCCTCGTCAACCCATACGGCCTTCTGACCCAAAGCTCCACCCAGCAGTGGTTCGTGACCACTACGCCGTGACTCAGGGGAAAGGGCGGTAGCGGTGAATGCCAGGGAGGGATCAACCATGCCGGGGTGAGCTCCCGGATCTAGGCCCAACGGGTAACCACCAATTCAATGGAGCCGTCTTGCTGCTGGGCTTGCTCGCTCACCTGGAAACCCTCCTCAGCCGTGGCGGCCAGGATGCTGCGCAGGGCATATCGCTGATTGAGCTGGGCTAAGAAGCGTTCCACCGGCACGGCCTGATTCCAGAGGTCGAGATCGGTCACGAGCTCATAGCTACCGGTCTCGGGATTGAGGCGAAAACCGATGTCAGCGCCATTGGCCTGGGCCACAGCCAGCTGGGCCTCCACGGTTTGGCCGCGATAACCGCGCACCATCAAACTTCCCTGCCTTGGGCCATGGCCCAGATCCTCGAGAGCCTCGAGCAAGGACTGGCGATCACGGAGCTCGGTCTTGATGGTGCTGAAGTGCGACATCGATCTAGGAAGAGGTAATCGGTTCAGGAGAGGGACTGGACCTGGCTTTGCTGCGCCTTTTGCTCGCAGAGAAATGCCTCAGCCGTTGACCGGCGCTGCTGCACAACTCCAAGCCTGGCCTCAATGCGCTCAGTGAGCTGCTCGCACGCCATGCCATTCAGCCCTTCCACCAGCTCATCGACGCGCCCATCGGGGTGGATTCGATAACGGATGGTGAGCTGTTCCATCCCACGCTGGAAAGGTTTGAAGATGTTAACCAGGAAATCCAGCTCCCGTTCAGCTGAGCAACCCCTCCTCCACCAGGGTCTGCAGACGCTCCAACACCTCCGGCTGCTCGAGCTGCTCAAGGGCCAGCCGGGCCTCATCGCGCACACCCGATTCGAAATCGTTGAGCATGGCGTGCAAAAGGGACTCAACCACCAGCTGCTGCCGGGGCTCCACCAACTCGCCGAAGAGGCGACCGAGAGCCCAGGCGCTGTTGCTGCGCACCGCCGGCTCACTGTCGATGCGCATGCTGAGCAACAGCTGGGCCGCAGCTGGATCGGCCTTTGCCGGCCCGGTGCAGCCCGCCTCAGCCAGGGAGCTGGCAGCCCAGAGACGCACCGCGGAGATATCCACCTGCAGGGAGCGGATTAGGGGATTAAGGATGGGAGCATCGGGGTAGTTGCCCAGGCTCCAGGCCACGGCCTTGCGCACGTAGCCGTTGTCATCTGAGACCAGCAGGCCCAGCAGGGGCTCAACCGCCTGGGGGCTGGGGTTGCGGCCCAAGGCGTAGACCGCGCTCATCCGCAGGATCGGGCAGCTCTCCGTCAGCAGCGGCAGCAACAGGGGCAGGGCCCGGGGATCACGGTGTTCACAAAAAATGCGCAACCCCTGCATGCACTGCCCGTGACTGTCTGCCCCTGCATCGCCCCGCAACAACGCCAAGCCCAGATCGCACTCGGCCGCCACATCACTGGCCGTTGGATCACTGCTATCAAGATCGTCGAGCGGATCACCGCGCAGCTCTTCTGCCAGCTCCTGAGCCAGCATCTCGGGGTCGAGGTACAGCTCCTGGGGACTGCCACCGAAGGGACTCTCCCCACCGGACGGCTGATCGGACTGGGGAGAAACGCTCACAACGTTGAATCAGCCAATCGGGGCGGGGGCCGCCATGTCACCTGGCAACCAGATGCGGGCGCTCACGGCAAACAGGGCCAGACCAAACAACACCACAATCGCGGCCGGCAGCAGGGTGGAGCGAAAAAATTGCACAGCCGAGGCGTTTGCGAGTGCTGGCTTCCATCATCGCCCCTAGGGTTCGCCGAACAACGCCTATGTGATGGCAGATAAGAGTTCCGGCAGATGGCGGCGTCTAACAGCTGTGACCGCCGAGGGAGTAGCCAGCGGCACCCCGCTGATGGTGGGCAGCAAGTTGCTGCAGGGCTGGCTCACCGCTAGCGGAGTTCCTCTTGCCCTCATCGGCCTGATCCCGCTAGCTGAGCTGCCTTACACCCTCAAGCTTTTCTGGGCGCCACTTTTAGACCGCTGGCCGATCGCCTGGCCCGATCGCCGCCGCGGCTGGCTGCTGCTGATGCAGCTAATCCTGGTGCCACTGATTGCGGCGATGGCCCTGCTGCAACCCAGCACTAATCCAGCCAGCCTCACCGCCATCGGCATCGCGGCCCTGGTGCTGGCCGTCTGCAGTGCCACCCAGGACATCGCTGTCGACGCATATCGCACCGACCTCCTGCCCGAGGCGGAGCGGGGGCCAGGTGCTGCCGGAGCCACCCTCGGCTACCGGGCCGCCATGCTGGCGGTGGGTGCCGGTGGATTCCTGCTGGCTGATTGCTTTGGCTGGCCGGCCGCCTTCCTTGCCGCCGCAGCTCTGCTGGCGGCCGTAGTGCCCTTCACCATCTGGGCCCCGGCCCTGCAACCGGTGCAACACCCGGTCACGAGCCTGCGGCAGGCGGTGCTTGGTCCAACGCGGGAGTTCCTGTTCCGGGCTGGACCAAACCGGGCCTGGCAGTTGCTGCTGCTGGTGCTGCTCTACCGCTGGCCCGATGGCCTGCTGAACGCCATGGCCATCCCCTTCCTGAAATTGCAGGGGTTCAGCGATGCCCAGATCGGCTTGGTGCAGGGGGGCTGGGCGATTGCCGCCACCATGGCCGGCACCGTGATTGGCGGCGTGCTGTTTGCCCGGATCGGCATGAACCGCTCCCTGTGGCTGTTCGCAATCGCCGGCGTTTGCGGCAACCTCACCTATTGGGCCTTGGCCCAGTTCAATTGGGGCTTCGGCGGGCTTATCGCCGCCGTGAGCCTGGAGAACCTGAGCGGAGGCATGGTGGGCGCGGTGTTTGTGGCGCTGCTGATGAGCCTCTGCAACCCGCGCTTTTCGGCCACCCAGTACGCCCTACTTTCCGGCATCTACGCACTGAGCCGCTCGCTGCTGTCGGCCCCGGCCGGCGTGGTGGCGGGCAACGTGGGCTGGCCCGTGTTTTTCCTGGCTACGGCCGCTGCCGCTATACCCGCTTTTCTGCTGATGCTGCAGCTCACCCCCTGGGGGGAACAGGAAGCACGCGGCGCCTTCGATCCCAGCCGCGACGCCACCTGATCAAGCTCCAGCTCACGCCGGCTCCAGGCTGCCCTCGAGCCGGCGACGCAGTTGGCCGCAAGCTGCATCGGCATCGAGGCCGCGGCTAGCCCGCACACTGACAGCCACGTGGCGATCGATCAGGGCCTGTCGAAACGCTTCCACTGCGCCAGGCGCCGGACGCTGGAATTCCTCCTCGGCAATTGGGTTGTAAGCGATCAGATTCACATGACTCTGGAAGCCACGCAGGAGCCGCGAAAGGGCCTCCGCATGGCGGGGCTGGTCGTTTAGCCCGCCCAGCAGGATGTATTCAAAACTCACCCGCCGGCCGGTGAGCTCAACGTAGTGACGGCAATCGGCCAGCAACGCCTCCAGGGGATAGGCATGGGCCGTGGGGATCAGCTCCTCCCGCAACTGCTGGTCAGGGGCATGCAGGCTCACCGCCAAGGTGAACTGGGCCCTGCCCAGCCGCTCTAGGGCCTGCTCCGCCAAGGTGGGCAGGCTTTTGGGCACCCCCACGGTGCTCACGGTGATCTGGCGCTGGGCCATACCGAGATCGGTGCAGAGGCAATCGATCGCTGCCAGTACCGCCTCGCTGTTAAGCAGGGGCTCACCCATACCCATAAACACCACGTGGCTGGGGCGCTGGTCCATCACCTCACGCACGCTCAGCACCTGATCAACGATCTCGTGCACCGCCAGGGAGCGCTGCAGCCCCCCTTTACCGGTGGCGCAAAAGCGACAGGCCATCGGGCAGCCCACCTGGCTGCTCACACACACCGTGAGCCTGCCTTCGGCGGGGATGCCCACGGTCTCGAGGCTGAGGCCGTCGTGAGTACCCAGCAATAGTTTTGTGGTGCCATCGCGGGCGACGCTGCGGTGCAGCTCCCGCGAGCGACCGATCCAGTCGGAGGCACCACTGGGGGGCTGGCCGGCCAGCTGGTCCCGGAAAGCCTTTGGCAGCACCGTTACCTGATCGAGGCTGCGGGCTCCCTTGGCGTAAAGCCAATCGTGGAGCTGACGGCCGCGGAAGGCGGCTTGACCATGGCCAACAGCCCACTGCTCCAGGGCCGGCAAACCCATCCCCAGCAGGGGAGTGGCTAGCGGCGCAGCGGGCGATGTGCTCAAGGCCAGATCAGCAAGCCGTGGCCCAGCTTCCACTCCGCCACCAGCAGGGCAATAAAACCGAGCATGGCCATGCGGCCATTGAGCAGCTCGGTGTGGGTGTGGAAGCCAAAGCGGGGCAACCGGCGCTGGGGAACCGGCGTATTAAGGCTGGTGCGGACGGAATCACTCATCGGTGAGCAGACCCTCTTCCTGTAGGCCCTCGAGGGCAGCGGGATCAGCGATCAGCTCCTCCTCCAGACCCTCCTCAACGGATGGCCTGGTAAATGCTGCAGTGCCGCTGGCGCTGGCTTCGATGCCATGACGGCTGCGAGTTGCCTCAAGATCCTCATCGGAGGGATCATCCAGCACGGCCATCGACGCCGCCGGGGCAGGCATCTCGACTGTGTAATCGGGACGCAGGTTCTGCATACGGCGATAGCCCATGGCCTCCTCTTCGAGGATGTCGGGATGGGGGCCCGCCTCTGCCCGCAGCTCCTCTTCGAAGCCGCTGAAGCCAGTACCAGCAGGGATCAGGCGGCCGATGATCACGTTCTCCTTGAGACCGCGCAGCCAGTCGCTCTTGCCTTCAATCGCCGCCTCAGTCAGCACCCGGGTGGTCTCCTGGAAGGAGGCAGCCGAGATGAAGCTGTCGGTGTTGAGCGAAGCCTTGGTGATACCAAGCAGCACCGGTGTGAACTCGGCGGGTGCGCCACCGGTGATTGCCATGGCGCTATTGACCTGCTCCACTTGACGCAGCTCGATTAGCTCACCGGGCAGCAGGGTGGTGTCCCCGGCATCCTCGATGCGCACCTTGCTGGTCATCTGGCGCACGATCACTTCGATGTGCTTGTCGCTAATAGCAACTCCCTGGCTCTTGTAGACGTTCTGCACCTCCGTGACCATCCGGAACTGCAACTTGGAGATCGCCTCCTGGGCCGCGTCCATGGTGGGCTTGCGGCTGCGCAGATCTTCGAAGAAGCACTCCAGCAACTCGTGGGGATTGATCGGGCCGTCGGTGAGCGATTCACCGGCGTGCACCTGCTGGCTATCACTCACCATCACGTTGCGACCCAACAGGATTGGGTACTCGGTGATGGCATCGTCGTGCTCGATAACCGAGACGGTTATGGAGTCATCGTCATCACCCTGCTTGATCTGCACGGTGCCACTCTTGCGGCAGAGAATTGTGGATTCCCGCGGACGGCGGGCCTCCAGCAGCTCCTCGATACGGGGCAGACCCTGCACGATGTCGCCTGTCTTTTGACGTTCGAACACCAGCAGTGCTAGGGCGTCACCGCGCTGCACCAACTCACCGTCGCGAACGTGCAGCACGGAGTCGGGCGAAACCATGTAGGGGCGACCGAGGCGAATCGTGAGGGTGCTGCCGTTGATGGCCTCCACCTGACCACAGCAAGGGGCTTCGACCCCTTCCGCCAGCCGGTCCCCATCGACGATGCGCTGGTCAACCCCAACCTCACACTTGGCCGAACCAAGCTCGATGTTGCGAGTGTCGCCATCACGCTCCACGATCAAACGGCGAATCGGCTCGCCATCGACCAGATCAGGCAGCTGAACCACTCCATCCTCCTTGCAGAGGATTTGGGTGGTGGCCACCACATCGCCGCGCTTCACAGCAATGCCGTCTTCCACCTGGAGATCGGTGTGGGTGGAGCCGTGGCTGGCATCGGAGAGGGTGTCGCGACGCACAAGCAGGGTTTCCAAAATCGTGAGCTGCAGTCGCTCGATCGTCTTAGCCCGCTTATCAGACACCGCTTCCACATCCACCGTCATCTGGGGAGTGGTGTCGATGGTTTCCAGGATCAGCTGGGTGCGCAGCAGCTCCACTCCATCAACGCTCTTGATCAGCTCGCCGTCCTTAAAGGCCAGGCGTTGGGTGGCCTTGAGATTCAAAGAGGGGCCGCCAGACTGCTTAACCGCGCCCAATTCGGGCAGGTGGGCAGCATCCGGGATGGCGTACTCCTCAACGGGACGCAGCAGCAGGGCCCCACCGTCGGGGGTTTCAACTGACTCAACAAACAGAATCGCCTCTGCCTTAAGACCCTTGGCGATCTCCTCGCCAGGGGTAACCATCTTGCCGTCAGCAAATTTGCTGATGGTTTTGCTATCGGAAACCAGGTGCAGAGTGCCTGAGCGCACAATGATTTCCCGAAGAATGTCGTTCTTCTGGGTCACCGTGACGATGCCTGCGGTCTGGCTGAAGATGTCCTTCACTACCTCGGTGCCGGCCTCAATCCACTGGCCGTCCTCAATCATCAACAGGGAAATATCCTTGTTGATCTCGTGGGTTTCCTGGGGGATCCACAGCAGGGTTCCGCCCTTGCTCACCTCGTAGCCGTTCTTGGCGCTACGGGCTTTCTTGATCGAAAGGCCAGGGGCAAACTTGACGGTGCCTCCGGTCTGGGTGCGGAAGCGGTCGTCGGCGAGCTCCGCGATCACCTCACCGTTAGCGATCTTGCTGCCCGGGGCGGTATTGAGGCGGTAGCGGATGTTGTCCTTGCCCTCGAGGTGCCAGATCTCGCCGGAGTGGGTGGATTCACCAACCAACTTGCAGTCTTTGAGGGTGAGACTGGAGGTAACAATTTGTACCTCGCGGGAGTCACCGGCGCTGTCGCGCAGGCGCACGGCGCCGCCGTACTCGCTCACCAAGCGGCTTTCGGCCAGCACTTCCCCGGTGGTGACGGGCTTGTTGCCGCCCACCACGGGCAGGGCATTGGGGGGCAGGTTGTAAACGTCTCCGCTGAACACCCACATCCGGCCCAGGCGCTGGGCCTTGAGGGTGATGTTGCCCTGGCGGTCGGTGACCTCCTTGGGCTGGATCGCATCCTCGTAACGAACCTGACCGGCCAGGTCGCAAATCACGTCCTTGGTGGCCTTCTCAATACTCTTTTTAACCGTCACGCCAGCAGCGATCTGGGCCAGGATCGTATCTCCGGGCACAGTGTCGCCATCAGCGACAAACAGGATCGAGCCGCTAATAATATCGAGCTTTTGCAGCTTGCCCTTACCCGTGGGCTTAACGCTGAGGGTGAAGTCTGTTTCGGCTAGCTGGGCCTCCACACCGTGGGGGGTGCGGAAGGGGCGCACCCGAGCCTTGGGCCCGAATTCGACCGTGCCATCTACCAATGAGCGCACCACGCCGGATTCGGCCGTGGACACACCACCGGTGTGGAAGGTCCGCATCGTCAGCTGGGTGCCGGGTTCACCGATCGACTGGGCAGCGACGATGCCGACGGCTTCGCCCAGATCAACCAGCTGGTTGTGGGCTAGGGCCCAGCCGTAGCACTTACGGCACACCGAGCGGGAGGCCTCGCAGGTAAGCGGCGAACGCACCTTCACCGTTTTCACACCACCTGCCTCGATCCGGCGCGCCAGGATCGGATCGATCTCACCGTCGCGATCAACAATGATTTCGCCGTCCTCTGCCACCACGGGCTCGGCTGCTAAGCGGCCGATCAACCTGGAACCAAACCTGCCTTTCTCATCAGCATCGATAGGAATGCTGCGGGTTGTACCGCAGTCGTCTTCCCGCACGATCACGTCCTGGGCTACGTCTACCAAGCGACGGGTGAGGTAGCCGGAGTCTGCTGTACGCAGGGCGGTGTCCACCAAACCCTTGCGGGCGCCGTAGGAGGAGATCACGTATTCGGTGACCGTCAGACCCTCACGGAAGTTGGTGCGAATCGGCAAGTCAATGATTTCCCCCTGGGGGTTGGCCATCAAGCCGCGCATGCCCACTAGCTGGCGCACCTGGGACATATTGCCCCGGGCGCCGGAGTTGGCCATCATCCAAACCGAGTTGAGTGGATCGTTCTCGTTGAAGTTGCGGCGAACCGCAGCCACGAGCCGTTCGTTGGTTTCGGTCCAGGTGTCGATCACCTTGGTGTGACGTTCAACCTCGGTGATCTCACCAAGTCGGTAGCGCTCTTCGGTTTCAGTGATCTGCTCCTCGGCTTCAGCCAGCAGGGCAGCTTTGTCACCAGGAATGCGCAGGTCGTCGACGGAGATCGAAACGGCGGCCTGGGTGGCGTAGTGGAAGCCGAGATCCTTGAGCTCATCAGCCAGTGAGGCCGTAGCAGCCGTGCCGTGGTGCTTGTAGGCCCAAGCGACCAGATTGCGCAGCGCCTTCTTGTCGATGATGCGGTTGCGGAAGGGTGGCGCCTGCTTGCTAAGCGCCTTGCTCGCCTTTAATGCTGCAGCAGCAGCAATTTCGAGAGCGGCTGCCTCGGCGGCCTTCTTGGCGCTCTTCTTGGTGGTTTTCTTAGCGGGTGTGGCTGTCATGGCTGCGCGCGGTTGATAGACGTAAGAGGAAGGAAAACGGAAACCCGGAACCTTGAATCCGGAACGGCCGTCAGGTCGCAGCCACGGCGTCGATGATCGTGTGGTTGATCACGACGCGTCCCACGGTGGTGAGCAGGTAGCGGCTGATAAGAGCGCCATCTTCATCAAAGCGATCGCGGCGGAACAGCCACTGCTCGATGCGAGTGCCATCGCTGAGGGTTTCTTCTTTTTGGGGCTGCTTGTCCTCGTCGTCGTTCTCCACCTCGCCGCTGAAACGCACCCAGATCCAATCGTGGAGGTGAAGGTGCTTCTCCTCATACGCATCGATCACATCGTCGAGGTTGGCGAAGGTCTTGGCCCGGTCGCCAAATTCAGGCTTGATGGCTCCAGGCTTTTCGGCCGTGAGGTAATAAGCGCCAAGAACCATGTCCTGGGACGGGGTGATGATCGGCTCGCCAGTGGCGGGCGAAAGGATGTTGTTGCTCGCAAGCATCAACATGCGGGCCTCAGTTTGAGCTTCGATCGCCAGCGGCACGTGCACGGCCATCTGGTCACCGTCAAAGTCGGCGTTGAAGGCCGGACACACCAGGGGGTGCAACTGGATGGCGCGACCATCAACCAGTTTCGGCTCAAAGGCCTGGATGCCAAGACGGTGCAGGGTAGGAGCTCGGTTCAGCAGGATCGGGTGACCTTCGATCACCTCCTGAAGCACCTGCATAACTTCATCGTCGGCGCGCTGAATCAACTTCTTAGCGGCCTTGATGTTGTTGACGATGTTCTGGCGGATCAGGCGATGAATCACGAACGGCTGGAACAACTCGATCGCCATCTCCTTAGGCAGGCCGCACTGGTGCATCTTCAGCTTCGGACCCACCACGATCACGGAACGACCGGAGTAGTCGACCCGCTTACCAAGCAGGTTTTGACGGAAGCGGCCCTGCTTGCCCTCGATGATGTCGCTCAGCGACTTCAGAGCTCGGTTGTTGGCCCCCACCACGGTGCGACCACGGCGGCCGTTGTCGATTAAGGCGTCTACCGCCTCCTGCAGCATCCGCTTCTCGTTACGAACGATGATTTCAGGAGCCAGGATCTCCTGCAAACGGGCCAACCGGTTGTTCCGGTTGATGACGCGACGGTAGAGATCGTTGAGGTCTGAGGTGGCGAAGCGGCCGCCATCGAGCTGCACCATCGGGCGCAGGTCGGGCGGAATCACCGGGATCACATCGAGCACCATCCAGTCGGGACGGGCACCAGTGGCGATGAAGTTGTCTATCACGCGCAGGCGCTTGATCAGCTTGGCGCGCTTTTGCCCCTTGCTGGCGGCAATGTCCCCACGCAGCTGCTCGGCGGTCTCGTTGAGTTCAAGATCTTCCAGCAGTTGCTTCAAGGCCTCGGCGCCAATGCCCACTACGGGCTCATTCTCAATATCCGAATCCTCGGCATAGATCTGGTCCTCAATCTCCAGCCACTCATCTTCCGTAAGAAGTTGCTTGTAGGTGAGGTCCTTGTGGTCGCCCGGATCGAGCACCACGTAGCAGTTGAAGTAAACAATCTGCTCCACATCCCGCAGGGGCATGTCGAGCAGGATCGCTACATAGCTGGGAATGCCCTTGAGATACCAAACGTGGGATACGGGGGCAGCCAGCTTGATGAAACCCATGCGGTGACGGCGCACCCGGCTCTCCGTCACCTCCACACCACAGCGCTCGCAGACGATGCCGCGGTGACGCACCCTTTTGTACTTGCCGCAGTGGCACTCCCAGTCCTTGGACGGGCCAAAGATCTTCTCGCAGAAGAGCCCGTCCATCTCGGGCTTCAGCGTGCGGTAGTTGATGGTTTCGGGCTTGGTTACCTCACCCACCACTTGACCGTTGGGCAGCGTGCGCTGCCCCCACTGCATGATCCGCTCCGGCGACGCCAAGGTGATCTTGACGTAGTCGAAGTGGTTTTCGGTGCGGAGGTTGCTGTTGGACATCGGCTTGCAGCTCGCGGAGCTCGAGAAAGGAATGGGAGGCACGGCTTCACCCTCTGGAGGAGCGATCCGCGATCAATCAGCGATCAGTCGTCGTCATAGTCCGCGACGCCGAGGGATTCGTAGGTGGGGCGGCTGGGGGTACTGCGGCGGGGGTTGACGTCCTGCATCAGATCCACTTCTTCGCCGGCGTCGGTATAGACGGCGATGTCTAGACCCAGCGACTGAAGCTCGCGCATCAGCACCTTGAACGACTCCGGCGTGCCAGGACGGGGAATCGGCTTGCCTTTAACGATGGCGTTGAGGGCCTCGTTGCGACCCTGCATGTCATCGGACTTGACGGTGAGCAGTTCCTGCAGGGTGTAAGCGGCGCCATAGGCCTCAAGAGCCCAGACCTCCATCTCACCGAGACGCTGGCCGCCCTGCTGGGCCTTGCCGCCCAGGGGCTGCTGGGTAACCAGGGAGTAGGGGCCGGTGGAGCGGGCGTGGATCTTGTCGTCCACCAGGTGAACCAGCTTGAGGATGTGGGCGTACCCAACAGTCACGGGCTGGTCAAAAGGCTCACCGCTGCGGCCGTCGATCAACTGAATCTTGCCTGGGTTATCGGGGTTGTAGACCCATTCCTTGCCGGGCAATTTGGCGGCTTCCTCGAGGTAAGCCTGCACGGTCTGTTTCGACTTTTCAGCGCCATGCATCTCGTCAAATGGCACCACCTTGACCCGGCAGTCGAGGTGGGAAGAAGCCCAACCCATCAGGCACTCGAACACCTGGCCCACATTCATGCGGCTCGGTACCCCCAGGGGGTTGAGCACGATATCGATGGGGGTGCCATCGGGCAGGTAGGGCATGTCCTGCTGCGGCAGGATCCGGCTGATGATGCCTTTGTTGCCGTGGCGGCCGGCCATCTTGTCGCCAACCTGAATCTTGCGGCGCTGGGCCACATAGACCCGCACAACCATGTTGGCGCCGGGCGGCAGTTCGTCGCCCTGCTCGCGGGTGTAGATGCGCACGTCCACAACCCGACCCCTTTCAGTGCCAGGCACTCGCAAGGAGTTGTCACGCACGTCGCGGGCCTTCTCGCCGAAGATCGCGCGCAGCAGCTTCTCCTCTGGGGGTTGGTCGGATTCACCCTTGGGGGTCACCTTGCCCACCAGGATATCGCCGCTCTCGACGTAGGCGCCGATGCGGATAATTCCCATCTCGTCGAGGTGGCCCAGGCTCTCCTCGGCCACATTAGGGATCTCGCGCGTGATCTCCTCAGGCCCAAGCTTGGTCTGACGGGCTTCGATCTCGTACTTCTCGATGTGAACCGAGGTGTATAGATCGTCATGCACGAGACGATCGCTCAGCAGGATCGCGTCCTCATAGTTGTAGCCCTCCCAGGGCATGTAGGCGATCAGCACGTTTTGCCCCAGGGCGATCTCGCCGCCCTCGCAGGCAGAACCATCGGCCAGCACTTGACCGGCAATCACCGGATCGCCCTGGCGAACGATTGGACGCTGGTTGAGGCAGGTGTCCTGGTTGGAGCGCTGGTACTTCTGTAGGTGGTGCACATGGTCGGTGCCCTGCTCATCGCGAATCACGATGGCTGTGGCATCGACAAAGGTGACCGTGCCATTGACCCGGGTGATCGGCACCATGCCGGAGTCGCGGGCCACCTGGGTTTCCAGACCGGTACCCACCAAGGGACGCTCTGGCCGCAGCAGGGGCACGGCCTGGCGCTGCATGTTCGATCCCATTAGGGCCCGGTTGGCGTCGTCATGCTCCAGGAAGGGGATCAAGGAAGTAGCTACCGAGATCACCTGCACCGGCGAAAGCTGGACGTAATCGACCTGCTCAGGGGGCACCTTCTCAAAGTCCTGGCGATAGCGCACGGGCACCAGATCTGCGGTGATGTAGCCATCGGAATTGGTGGGCACGTCGCCAGGGGCTACGCGGCACTCATCCTCGATATCAGCAGAAATGTAGATGGGATCACCGCTCTTATGGACGATGCCCTCTTCCACCCTCCAGAACGGCGTCTCGATGAAGCCGTACTCATTGACTCGGGCGTGGGTAGCCAAAGAGCCAATCAAGCCTGCATTTGGTCCTTCCGGTGTCTCGATCGGGCAGATGCGCCCGTAGTGGGACGGGTGGATGTCGCGAACCGCAAAGCCGGCCCGTTCGCGGGTCAAACCGCCTGGGCCCAGGGCGCTGATCCGGCGCTTGTGGGTTAGCTCCGCCAGCGGGTTGGTCTGATCCATGAACTGACTCAGCTGGCTGGAGCCAAAGAACTCCTTGATCGCCGCCACAAGGGGCTTGGGGTTGACCAGCTGGGCAGGGGTAAGCGATTCGGTTTCACCGACCGTCATGCGCTCTTTGATGATGCGCTCGAGTCGGTTGAGACCGACCCGCACCTGGTTTTGCAGCAGCTCTCCCACTGAGCGCACCCGGCGATTGCCGAGGTGGTCGATGTCATCGAGGCTGGCGCCGCCCACATCGAGCTCGAGATTGATCAAGTAGTCGATGGTGCTGAGCACGTCCTCAGGGGTGAGGGTGCGCACCGCATCGGGGATGGTGAGGCGCAGCTTTTTATTGATCTTGTAACGACCGACGCGACCTAGGTCGTAGCGCTTGGCATCGAAGAAGCGGCTGTGCAGCAGGGTCTGGCCACCGCTGACAGAGGGAGGCTCACCTGGACGAAGCTTTTTGTAGAGCTCAAGGAGAGCTTGATCTTCGGAAGAAATGCCCTCGTCGTTGGCCGACTCGATCGACTTCTGGTAATACTCGGGATGGCGAAGTTTATCGAGCACGTCGTTGTCAGACAGGCCGATAGCACGCATTAACACGTGGGCGTTGATCTTGCGAGTCTTGTCGACACGAACGTGCAGCAGGTCGTTTTTATCAGTTTCAAACTTCAACCAGGCACCCCGGTTGGGGATCAGGCTGGCATTGAAGGTTTTACGGCCGTTTTTATCCTGCTCGTCCTTGAAATAGACGCCAGGTGAACGCACAATCTGGTTGACGATCACCCGCTCGGCACCGTTGATGATGAAGGTGCCTCGCTCGGTCATCAAGGGCAGCTCGCCAATGAAAACCTCTTGCTCCTTGATCTCCCCTGTCTCCTTATTAACCAGGCGACAGGTGACATACATCTGGGATGCAAAGGTCGCGTCACGACGCTTTGCTTCTTCAACATCGTGACGCGGGCGCTTCAGGCGGTACTCGCTACCGATGAAGTGCAGCTCAAGCTTGCCGGTGTAGTCAGTAATCGGCGAAAAGCTCTCGAGCTCTTCGATCAGGCCCTTCTCCAGGAACCATTTGAAGCTCGCGCGCTGCACCTCCACCAAATCGGGGAGGTAAGTGGCGGTCTTGGCGACCTGGATCGCGCTGCTCATGCGGTGAACCTGCAGGAACGGGTGGATAAGGACTGGGCAGTGGAACGCACCTGATGCCGATCACCGCTGACTTGAATGCTCCGCAACCGCCCACACGAACAGCCGCTCCCCTCGTAGGGAACGGCCGCCCGCGGGGGCATGCTCAACGGGATCGCTTCAAGAATGCAGACGTCGACAACAAGCAGCGCTTCCGCTTCCAGACCAATAAAACATCATACATTGTGAAGTGGCAGTCCGAACAGCCTTGCCGCGTTGGAACTGCTGGCATTAGCCACTTCTGTGAGGGTTTGCCCACGCAAATCGGCGACCCGGGCTGCCACCGCCGCCACAAAAGCCGGTTCATTGCGCTTGCCGCGGCGGGGCACCGGCGCCAAGAAGGGGCAATCGGTTTCCACTAGGTAGCGATCGGCAGGCACGTGGCGGGCGCAGGCATGGGTGGCTTCCGCCTTGGGAAAAGTCACCGTGCCGCTAAAGCTGATGAAGAAACCGAGCTCTAAGAAACCAGCCATCTCTCCAGGATCTCCGCCCCAGCAATGCATCACCCCGCGAGGGCAGCCACCTAGGGAGGCCCGTTGCCTCAGCAAGGTCAACATCGGCTCGGCAGCGTCGCGGCAATGGACGATCACAGGCAGGTCTAGCTCCACTGCCAAATCAAGCTGGGGCTCGAGCATGGCCAGTTGGGCAGCCAGATTCTGCTCACGGAACAGATCCAGGCCGAGTTCTCCGATCGCCACAACCCGGCTATCAGCCTGGGCGGCTTGACGCAAAATCTCTGGCGTGTCGGGCTGCCAATGCTCGGTATCGAGCGGATGGACCCCTACGGAATAACGCAACTCTTCAAAACGATCTGCCAAGGCGCGAATCGCTGGAATTTCCCCAGGCTCAACGCAGGCATGGACCAGGGAACGAACTCCAGCATCGCGCCAGCGCTGGGCCACTTCCTCCAGATCGTCGTCGAAATTGCGAAAAACGATGTGGCAGTGGCTGTCTACCAAAACGGGCAAACCCGATTCGGTCGATGCTGGCGAGGCAATCACGGACGGGACCTGGTTCAGGCTTGGGAGGCTGCGGCCGGCGCGGTCACCTGCTTCACAGCAGCACTGATGCGCGACTTCTGGTTGGCTCCGGTGTTGCGGTGAAGCACACCCACCTTCACAGCCTTATCAATCTTGCTGAAAGCAGCGTTCATGGTGGTTTGAACAGCTGTCTTGGCGTCTTCACCAGGGGTCTGGGAGTAGGCGCTGCAAGCGGTGAAGCAGCGCTTCATCAAGGTGCGCAGGGCCGACTTGTAGGTGCGGTTGCGAAGACGGTTGCGCTCAGCAACCTCAATGCGCTTCTTCGATGAGGTGTTATTGGCCACAGGCGGACGGACGCTGGATCAGAGAAGGTAGATCCTACCGCCAGGCCCTCCTAAGGACCATCACCGCCTTCAAGAGCTGTGCCGGCCTAACTTGACAATCTTGTAACCCTGAACCTTTCCGTGGTCGCAACGCCTGTTGCCCTATCGATCAGCTGCCTGCGCGATGACGGTTCAAACGCCGCCGCTGATCGACTGGGAACCATCGCTGAACGCACCAGTGGCGGGCGCCTGCGCGAAGAGATGGTTCGGGTCGAGGAGATCCTCTCCAGGGTGCAAGCGGAAGGCGATGCCGCCTTGATGGAGCTCACCGAACGCTTTGATGGCGTGCGCCCCGATCCCCTGCGGATTCCGCCACAGCGGCTGGCTGACGCCTGGCAAGCCACACCGGAGTCCCTGAAGGACGCACTGCGCCTGGCGCACCAGCGAATCCTCGCTTTCCACCAGCATCAACTGCCGACCGACCTGGCCGTCACCGGTCCCCATGGCGAACTGTTGGGCCGGCGCTGGCGGCCGGTGCAGCGGGCCGGCCTCTACGTGCCTGGGGGACGGGCTTCGTACCCCAGCACCGTGCTGATGAATGCGGTGCCGGCACGGGTAGCAGGGGTGCAGCGGCTCGTGATGGTGACACCCCCAGGCCCCGGCGGCGAGCCCCATGAAACCGTGCTGGCGGCCGCCCACCTGGCCGGGGTCGAGGAGGTGTATCGGGTTGGGGGCGCCCAGGCGATCGGCGCCCTTGCCTTCGGTACCGCCACCATTCCCCGGGTCGACGTGATCAGCGGCCCTGGCAACCTTTACGTGACCCTGGCCAAAAAAGCGGTCTACGGACGGGTGGCAATCGATTCGCTGGCAGGCCCCAGTGAGGTGCTGGTGATCGCCGACCACAGCGCCAGGGCAGACCAAGTAGCCGCCGACCTGCTGGCCCAGGCCGAGCACGACCCCCTGGCCGCCGCCATCCTGCTGACCACCAGCCCGGAGCTGGCCGCCGCCATGCCAGCAGCCCTGGAGGCCCAGCTTGAAAACCACCCCAGGGCTGAAATCACCCGCACCGCCCTCAACGACTGGGGGCTGATCGTGCTCTGCGACAGCCTTGGCCGCGCCGCCCAACTCAGCGACTGCTTCGCCCCCGAACATCTGGAGCTGCTGGTGGAAGACCCCGAAATCCTGGCCGAACAAATCCAGCACGCCGGCGCCATCTTTATGGGTCCCTACACCCCCGAGGCCGTCGGCGACTACCTAGCGGGCCCCAACCACACCCTGCCCACCGCGGGCACGGCCCGCTTCGCCGGGGCCCTCGGCGTGGAGACCTTTATGCGCCACACCAGCCTGATCCGATTTAACCGGGAGGCCCTGGAGGCCACCGGGTCAGCGGTGATCACCCTGGCCGAAAGCGAGGGGCTCCACAGTCACGCCGAGTCCGTCAAGCGCAGGCTGAACTGAGATGGGGGAGTTTGCCTCGCCATGGTGACGTTTCACTCCACCTGGCTGGAACGCACCACCACGGCCAACATCAGCTGCGACGACATCAGCGCCGACCTGCAAGCCTTCGTGGATGCCACCGGGATCCGCAATGGTCTGCTGGTGGCCGCCGGCCAGCACACCACCACCGCCCTGGTAGTGAACGAGGCCGAGGAACGGTTGCTGGGCGACATCGAGCGCCATTTCCTGGCCCTGACGCCCCCCGACCGGGCTTACGCCCACAACGACCTGCATCTGCGGCCGGGCATTCCCGCCGATGAACCTCGCAACGCCCATGCCCACCTGATCGCCCTGAAGCTGGGCAACCACCTCACCCTGCCGGTCGTGGACGGCCGCTTGGGCCTGGGCCGCTACCAGGCCGTGCTGCTGGTGGAATTGGATGGCCCCCGTCAGCGCCAGGTGCTGCTGCAGCTGTGCGGAGACGGGAGCGGGGTTGGGGGCTGAGCCTCAGCGCTTGACCAGATCACGCACCCGGGGCTCGCCGTCCACGATCTCACCCACCAGCACCTGGTCGGTGATGTTCACGAATAGGCCGTTCTCCAACACGCCCGGCAGGTTGTTGATCGCAGCCTCTAGTTCCGCCGGATCGCTGATGCCTGCGGCGAATTTCACATCCAACACGAGATTGCCCTGGTCGGTGACCACCGGGCCCGCCTTTTTTACGGCCATGCGCAACTGGGCATCGCCACCCATCGCTGCTAGCTGGGCCTGCACCTGACGCCAGGCACCAGGCAGGACCTCTACGGGCAACAGAAAGCTGAGATTCAAGGTGTCGACGAGCTTGGTGGAATCCACCACCACCACAAAGCGCTCGGCCCGCACTGCTACCAATTTCTCCTGAACGTGGCAGGCACCACCGCCCTTGATCAATTGAAAAGCGGGATCCACCTCATCTGCGCCATCAATTGCAAGATCGATGCGCTCAATTGCATTAAGGCTCTTGAGCGGAATGCCGAGCTCAGCTGCCAGCACCTCGCCTTGGAAGGAGGTGGTGACACCCACCACATCGCTGAGTTCACCGCTTTTGAGCTTGGCGCCGAGGGCCTGAATCATTAGGGCTGCTGTAGAGCCGGAACCCAGGCCGACCACCATGCCGCTCTTGATCTGCTCAGTGGCCGCAGCAGCCACTGCCTGCTTCATCCGGTCCTGCAGATCCGACATCAAATATTCCTGAATCGGCCGCGACCGTAGCAGTGCTCAACCGGAGTGGGGCAAGGCCGCCGGCTTGATCATCAGGCTGAGTTCGCGCTGACCCCGAACCACCGTGAGCGCTAGGGGCTCGCCAACGCTGCTGCGCTCAACACGCTCCAGCAGGCTCGCCGGATCGGGCACGGGCTGGTCTGCCACAGCCACCACCAGGTCACCACGGCGCAGGCCAGCCGTTTCCGCCGGACTAGCGGGCAGCACCCGTTGCACTAAGGCACCATCCCGCTCTGGCAGCTGCAGCAGAGCCTCGGGATCACGATTGTTGTCTCGAGCGCGGCGGGCAGTGAGCGGCACCAGCTGCAAGCCCAGATAGGGGTGAACCACCTGGCCGCCGCTGCTGAGCTGGCTGGCCACGCCTCGGGCCAAATTGATAGGGATCGCAAATCCCAGCCCTGCGCCTGGTCCAGAGCGCACCAGGGTATTGATACCGATCACCTCGCCACTGGCGTTGATCAGCGGACCACCTGAATTACCTGGATTGATTGCCGCATCGGTTTGGATCAGATCGAGACGCTTATCGGAGAAGCCCAGGCTGTTGATGTTGCGGTGCAGGCTCGAAACGATGCCCAGGGTCACGGTGCGCTCAAGCCCATAGGGGCTGCCCATGGCTATGGCCCAATCGCCTACCTCCAGGGCCTCGGAGTCGCCCAGGCGGGCGGAGCGCAAATCCCGCGGACCGGAGATTTTGACCACGGCCAGATCGGTCACCGAATCGGCCCCCACCACCGCACCGTCCACATGGCGCCCATCGGCCAAGGTGACCTCAACGCTGTCGACCTGATCGACCACGTGGGCGTTAGTGAGCACCAGGCCCTTGGCTGCATCGATTACGACGCCAGACCCCTGCCCCCGCTCTCGCATGCTGCCGGAGGGATCGCCGAATAGATCGCGCAGCAAAGGATCGAGCAGGGCGGGATCAAAGGCTTGGCGAGCCACCTCGCGCTCGGTGTCGATCCGCACCACCGCTGGCGCCACTGCCCGAGCTGCCTCGGCCACAAAGCTGTGGGGAATGGCCTGGGCAATGGGATCGACCGCAGGGTCCAGAGCTAGGGCAGCAGCGCTGAAAGATCCAAGTCCCAGGACTAAGCCGAGGCCGACCGTCCAAACCAGCCTGACTAGGGACAAGCTCGCCCCCAACACCCACTTCATCGACGTTTTTTGACGCATGGCTATGAGGCTAGGGAGCCATCAAGGCGGCAGGGAATGGGGATAGGGGCAGGCAGGCGGTTGCAACGGCCTAAATTGAATCGAGAACGCACAGCGGCAATGGCAGAAATTCCCCCCGGCACGCGTCAGCGATGCAGCCTTTGCCAGGTGGAAATCCAGGGCATGGTTGGCGGCAACGACTTAGTCCACTTCAGCCAGGGAGGCCCCGGCACCCGGGCAAAGCTCTGGGCACGGGTATGCCAATACCTGCGAACCGGGGAGCAGCAGGCCCAGTGCCTAAATCAGGACGCCAGCCAAAGGGGCACCGTCCAACAAAGCGATTACTTCGCCGAAGCCCCGATCATCGAAATACCTCCGACGGCGGCGCCTGGCGCCTGAGCCGTCCATCCCCTAGGGTGAATGCTTGCCCGGCGGGCATACCCTCCAGTCACGGTTTGGCGCCTCGCTGAGCATTCAGCGCTTCGCTAAGGGTTCAGTTTTTTACTGAACAGCTGTGGTTTGCAGGGCAGTTTTAGTACTGCACAAGCCGGCGGGCCGCCTGCCCCCAGCTTCCCCGCCCCATTGCCCCACCCTCTCCTGCCAGATCTGGAGCGCCTAGCCCAAGCGGCTGTGGTTGCTACTGGCTTTGAGCTCAAAGGAGTGCATGTCTTCACCCATCGCATCCCGATGACGGTGCAGGTGCTGGTGCAGCGAGCTGATGGCAGTGACATAAACCTGGATGAGTGCGCTTCCCTTAGTGCACCGCTGGCCGAGGCGATCGAGGCAGCCGAGCTGCTTGGTGATGCTTATGTGCTGGAAATCAGCAGCCCTGGCGTCAGCGACGACCTGCGCGACGATCGGGATTTCCGCTCATTTCGCGGATTTCCCGTTGTCGTGCTCTGCCGTGACAACCAAGGGCTCGACGTGCAGCGCGAAGGGCTCCTCCTAGAGCGCGATGCGACGGATGTTCACATCAACATCCGCGGCCGCACTAAGCGCATCCCCCGAGACTCCGTGATCAGCGTCTGCCTGGTCACCCCATCCGAGTCCGACTGACCTTTCCCTGACCATTTCTCACCCCTGATCCATGGCCCTGGTTCTGCTCCCCGGTCTGAATAACCTGATCGAGGACATCAGCGACGAGAAGAAACTTGCGCCCGCCGTGGTAGAGGCTGCCCTGCGGGAAGCCCTGCTCAAGGGCTACGAGCGCTACCGCCGCACCCTCTACCTCGGGATCAGCGAAGACCCCTTCGAAGAGGACTACTTCTCCAACTTCGATGTGGGTTTGGACCTGGAGGAGGAGGGATACCGAGTTCTGGCCTCGAAGATAATTGTTGAGGAAGTTGAGAGCGAAGACCACCAGATCGCCCTTGCCGAAGTGCAGCAGGTTGCCGATGACGCCCAGATCGGCGACACGGTGGTGCTGGATGTCACCCCGGAGAAAGACGACTTCGGCCGCATGGCCGCCGCCACCACCAAGCAGGTGCTGGCTCAGAAGCTGCGTGACCAGCAGCGCCGCATGATCCAAGAGGAGTTCGCCGACCTGGAAGATCCCGTGCTCACCGCTCGGGTGATCCGCTTCGAGCGCCAAAGCGTGATCATGGCCGTGAGTTCTGGCCTGGGTCGCCCCGAGGTTGAGGCCGAGCTGCCCCGCCGCGACCAGCTGCCGAACGACAACTACAGGGCAAATGCCACCTTCAAGGTGTTCCTCAAGGAAGTGAGCGAGGTGGCGCGGCGCGGCCCCCAGCTATTCGTGAGTCGCTCCAACGCGGGCCTGGTGGTCTATTTGTTCGAAAATGAAGTTCCCGAGATCCAGGAGGGTTCGGTCCGAATCGTCGCCGTAGCCAGGGAAGCCAATCCCCCTTCCCGCTCAGTCGGCCCGCGCACCAAGGTGGCCGTCGACTCAGTGGAGCGCGAAGTTGATCCAGTGGGTGCCTGCATTGGCGCCCGCGGCTCCCGAATTCAGCAAGTGGTCAACGAGCTGCGTGGCGAGAAAATCGACGTGATTCGCTGGTCGCCCGACCCGGGCCAGTACATCGCCAACTCCCTCAGCCCGGCAAAGGTTGAGATGGTGCGCTTGGTCGACCCAGAAGGCCAGCATGCCCACGTGCTGGTTCCCTCCGATCAGCTCAGCCTCGCCATTGGCCGCGAAGGCCAGAACGTGCGTCTAGCCGCCCGCCTTACCGGCTGGAAGCTCGACATCAAAAACGCCGGCGAATACGACCAGGCCTCGGAAGATGCAGTGGTAGCTGAGCTGATTGCCCAGCGGCAAGAGGAGGAGGCTCTTCAGGCCGAAGCCGAAGCCCGCCTCGAAATCGAACAGGCCGCCCGGGCCGAGGAGGATGCCCGTCTGCGGGAGCTATACCCGCTGCCAGAAGACGAAGCCGATTACTACGAGGAAGAGGAGGTGGCCGAGGCCGAATATGAGCCCGCTCCAGAGGAGGCGCCCCAGGCAACCGAGGCAGAGGCCCGGTGAGTCGCCGTGCCGTGCTTCGGCGCTGCGTTGCCTGCCGCGCGCTGCTGGATCGCCAGCAGCTTTGGCGGGTAATTCGGCTGGCCGAAGGGGGACTCGGGTTGGATCAGGGCATGGGCCGTTCGGCCTATCTCTGCCCCAACCAGGCGTGTCTAGAAGAGGCGAAACGACGTAAGCGTCTGCAGCGGGCCCTGCGCTGCCAGGTTGCAGATGCAATTGTCGAAACGCTGGAAAAGCGCCTGACCCCAGGCGCCGATCTCGCCTCTGAGGCAAGATGAACATTGGCCGCAGCGCGCGTGCGGCCTGGTGTGCCCCTCGGCCCCGCATGGCGGCCCTTGGGCCCCGACCCATGGAGACCTGAATGACCAGCAGCGGCAAAGTCAGAATTTATGAGCTGTCCCGGGACTTAGGCCTGGAGAACAAGGACGTGCTCGACGCCGCCGAGAAGCTGGGGGTTGCGGCAAAGAGCCATAGCAGCTCTATCAGCGACGACGAAGCGACACGGATTCGCTCCTTGATCGAGGGCGGCTCGAACGGCAGCAAGGCGGCGGCGGCGCCGGCCTCTGCAGCTCCACCAAAAGCGATCCTCTCCGTCAAAAAGGCTGAGACCGCCGCTGTCCCATCGCCCGCCCCTCCCCAGCCAGCCACCAGCCCCCGACCGGTCGCTCCGGCGGCAGCCAAGCCGGTCATGCCACCGGCCCGTCCTGCCGCAGCTCCTGCGGGTAAGCCAGCCCAGCCCAACAAGCCGCCCTTGGCAATCAAGCCACCCCTGGCCTCCAAGCCACAGGTCGTTGCCAAGCCACAAGTTGTTGCCAAGCCCCAGCTGGTCTCTAAGCAGCCAGAGGCTGCCAAACAGCCTGAGCTTGTAAAACCACCAGAAGTTGTAAAAACTCCAGCGGCTGCCAGCAAGCCCACTTTGGTGAGCAAGCCACCGGCACCGAGCAAGCCGCCAGCACCAGCCAGGCCCGCCGCTGCTGCGCCCAGCAAGCCTGTGGTGATTGCATCCAAACCAGCTCGCCCCGCCACCCCAGCCCCGTCCCGCCCGGCCCCTGCAGCTCCGGCACCAGCTGCGAGCCGCAAACCGGAACTGCCGATGCGGCCAGCGCCCGGCAAGCCCCAGCTGGTGGGTAGGCCCATCAGCACCCCTGCGGGCACCACCAGCAGCCGCCCGGCTCCGCCTGCAGGCAGGGCGCCCCTGAGTCAGCGTCCCGCCAGCCCCCAACGCGCTGGCGTGCCAGCTCCAACCCGTCCCGGCCAGCCTGGAGCTGGGGGCCGTCCTGGCCCAACCCCATTGGAGCTTGTCGGCAAGCCGATTCGCCGCGATAGCGCAGCCCCTGGAGCACCTACTGGCCTGGGAGCTCCCGGTCGCCCGGCTGCACCTGGCCGTCCGGGTATGCCTGCCGGCATGCGCAAGCCAATGGCTCCTGGCGAGCTGATGCAGCTCCAGAAGCCCTCCGGCCGCCCCACAGCTCCGCCGCCGCGGCGCCCCGGCGACCGCAGTGAAGCCCCAGCAGGTGCACCCAGCAGCCCAGGCGGCACCCCGGAACTGGTGCGACCTAGCGCAACCCCGCCAGCAGCCCCCAGAAGGCCTGGCTTCCGGGCGCCAACTCCCGCTGGTGCAGCCGGACGCCCCCGTCGCCCTGACTGGGACGACAGCGCCAAACTTGAGGCCCTGCGCAGCCGCACGCCGCAAAAGCAGCGCACCAAGGTTCACATCATCGGCGAAAACGATGATGCGCTCACGGCTGAAACCGGTGGCTACGCCGGTGAACAGGAGGCCTATGTGTTGCAGGCCAGCCTGGCCCGCCCGGCCAAGCCCCGCACCGCACCCGCCCCTGCCGCCAAACCCATGGCGGCGATGCGCAAGCGCAAGAAGGAAACCACCCGCCAGAGGCAGCGCCGCCGGGCCATGGAACTGCGGGCAACCCGCGAGGCCAAGGCCGTTCGGCCCGAAATGCTGATCGTGCCGGAGGGCAACCTCACCGTGCAGGAGCTGGCCGAAAAGCTCGGCGTGGAAAGCTCCGAGATCATCAAGAGCCTCTTCTTCAAGGGCGTCATCGCCACGGTGACCCAGAGCCTTGATCTCTCCACAATCGAAGCGGTGGCCGAGGAATTCGGCGTACCGGTACTCGAAGACGACGTCGAGGCAGCGGCCGCCAAGACGGTCGAGATGATCGAGGAAAGCGATCGCGCCCACCTGATCCGTCGCCCACCCGTGGTGACCGTGATGGGCCACGTCGACCACGGCAAGACCAGCCTGCTGGACGCAATCCGCAAAACCAGGGTGGCAGCGGGCGAAGCCGGCGGCATCACCCAGCACATCGGCGCCTATCAAGTGGAGATCCCCCACGCAGGCGAACAACGCAAGATCACCTTCCTGGACACCCCTGGCCACGAGGCATTCACTGCCATGCGGGCCCGCGGCACCAAGGTCACAGACGTGGCTGTGCTGGTGGTGGCAGCCGATGATGGTGTTCGGCCCCAAACCCTGGAAGCCATAAGCCATGCCCGGGCCGCCAAGGTGCCGATCGTGGTGGCGATCAACAAGATCGACAAGGAAGGCGCCTCCCCCGACCGGGTCAAACAGGAGCTCTCCGGCCTCGAACTTGTGGCTGAAGACTGGGGTGGCGACACGGTGATGGTGCCTGTGAGCGCCCTCAGGGGTGAGAACGTCGACAAATTGCTGGAGATGATCCTGCTGGTCACCGAGGTGGAAGACCTTCAGGCCAACCCGGACCGCATGGCTCGGGGCACCGTGATCGAGGCTCACCTCGACAAGGCCAAGGGCCCTGTTGCCACCTTGCTGATTCAGAACGGCACCCTGAAAGCTGGTGACGTGCTGGCGGCCGGCCCCGTACTGGGCAAGGTGCGAGCCATGGTGGATGACACCGGCAAGAGGGTTAAGGAGGCAGGTCCTTCCTATGCCGTTGAAGCCCTCGGCTTCAGCGAAGTCCCAACCGCTGGCGACGAATTTGAGGTCTATCCCGACGAGAAGACCGCCCGCTCGGTGGTGGGCGACCGCGCCAACGAGGCACGGGCCACCCGTCTTGCCCAGCAAATGGCTTCACGCCGGGTTTCCCTAGCCTCGATGTCGGGCCAGGCCAGCGAGGGCGAGCTCAAGGAACTCAACTTGATCCTCAAAGCTGACGTGCAGGGCTCCGTGGAAGCAATTCTCGGCTCCCTGGAGCAGCTCCCTCAGGGCGAGGTGCAGGTGCGGGTTCTGCTCTCCGCACCGGGCGAGATCACCGAAACCGACGTCGATCTAGCCGCCGCCTCCGGCGCCGTGATCGTTGGCTTCAACACCTCAATGGCCCCTGGCGCCAAACGCGCCTCCGATGCCACCGGCGTCGACGTGCGCGACTACGACGTCATCTACAAGCTGCTGGAAGACATCCAGATGGCTATGGAAGGCCTGCTAGAGCCGGAGTTGGTGGAGGAGTCCCTCGGCGAAGCCGAGGTGCGCGCCGTATTCACCATTGGCCGCAGTGCCGTGGCTGGTTGCTATGTGACCAGCGGCAAGCTGCAACGCAACTGCAAAGTGCGGGTGTGGCGCGGCAAGGAGAAGGTGTTCGAGGGCGACCTCGACTCCCTGCGTCGCAACAAGGACGACGTCAAGGAAGTTGCTACCGGCTTCGAGTGCGGCATCGGCACCGACCGCTACACCGGCTGGCAGGAAGGGGATCGGGTGGAGGCGTTCAAACTGGCCACCCAGCGCCGAACCCTCACCATCTGACCTCCGTGACCCCCCGCAGCGAGCCCCTGCTCTGGCTCCAGCTGGTGGCCCTTGGGGCCTTGCCACTGGAGCTTTTGGGGTTGGTACTTGTGCTGGCGGGGGCTGATCCTGGCCCCCTGCCTGGGCTGGAGCGGATGCTGGCCTGGGCAATCGGCGCCCTAGGGCCAGCCATCCTGCTCTGGCAGCGCCCAGCCGACGTTTGCTCTTTGCTGGTAATCCAGGTACCAATCAAAGCCAGGAGCGGGGCCCAGCTCAGCTTGGCGGCACTGCAGAGCAGCCTGGTGCTCAAGCTTCTTATGGCAGCTGGCGCTGCAGCCCTGCTACCCCTTTTTTGGTGGATAGACCAGCACGCCGCCCTAGCTACGCCGCTCTCCCCACTGGCCGCCAGCCCTCGCTTCGTGGGTCTGCTAGTGGCATGCCCCCTGCTAGCGGTAATCACCTGGCAGTGGCAACAGCTGATCCAGGCAAGCGCCCTGCTAATCCGCAACCCAGCCACGATCCCTGAGCATCCACCCCTGAGCCTGCAGCAGCTCGTCAGCCAGCGAATGTCCCTAGGGCTGCCCCTGTTGCTGCTGAACCCGCTTCTGACCACCCAGCCGGCTGCTCCAGCGGCAGAGGCTCTCGTCCAACCTGAAGCGTCTTCAGTCGCCGACGCGGTTGCGATCCAACCAGATGAGACTGCCGAACAAGCTGAGCGCACCGACCTGGATCAGTAGGTCGGTTGGGGCAACTTCAGCTCCGCTTGCCAATCGCATTGCCATCGTGGCTAACCCCACAGCACCAGAAGCTGCCAAGGCCACCCAGAGACCGCGCCGCAGACCACGCCAGGGGGTACGAGCTTCCTGGAGCAACCTCGCCTTAAGGGCGGGATCAATTGAATCTGGCTTGGATCCCATCACTTACCCTTCCCATCAAGGCCAACCCCTGAATGCTAATTTCATTGAGCTGCCGGTGTAGCTCAGGGGTAGAGCAACTGATTCGTAATCAGTAGGTCGTCGGTTCAAATCCGATCACCGGCTTAAGAAATAAAACCAATGGCGACTGCCTGAGCACTGCTCAATATCGTCAGCGCGTTTCGACCTGCACTTTTTCAACAGCCTGGGCCAACTGCAGCAAACGGTGCTCGGGCGAACCCACCAGCTCAATTAACAACGGCGGGCTCTTTTTCGGCAAAATATCAAAGCGACCATCTCGATAAATCTGCTTAAAAATAGCGTCTACCTCGTCGCGGTAGGAATGATCGACCGGACGAATACCGTCATCCTCCATGGCCACCGGCCAATCATCAGACTGAGGCACGAAGGCCAAGATATCAAGACGATCTAAAGATTCCCTTGCCGCTGAGACCATTGACAGGACGAAGTCGTCATCAATATCAGTCGAACGCTGATTTGCCGTGTACTGGGAATAGGCAATGTAATCAACTGGTGCCCTGTCAAAGATGACCTGCTCGGCAGCCGTGGAATAGCGATTAAGACGGCTAATACTGTAGTAAAGCTGAATCCCGTTATGCAATCGCGTGGAGGCATCGCGAAAAAGAATCTCATAGGGACCCCGCAAGCCAAGAACTCGATATGGCTCCTCCTCGCGCATGTAGTCGCCATTAAGCGCAACCCAATCATTTACGACCGTGGACTTCCCGAGGGAATGGGATCCAGAAATAGCAATCCGCATGGCCAGCGCCAACTTGCGCCTTCAGGGTAGGGGCTGCTCTGATGTTTTTCCTATTTGCGGTTGATATTCATCCTGCCCACCAAGCCCCACCACCCAGTCAAAAAAAAGCCCCCTTATGCAAGGGAGCTTTTGGGATTCCGTATTACCCAGCCGTAGCTGGGCTGTCGACTATCAACCGATTGCAGGTGCGGTCAGTGCCACGGGGGTGGCAGTAGCAGCAGCAAGGTCAAGCGGGAAGTTGTGAGCGTTGCGCTCGTGCATCACTTCCATACCCAGACCAGCGCGGTTCAGAACGTCTGCCCAGGTGTTCACCACACGGCCTTGGCCGTCGAGGATCGACTGGTTGAAGTTGAAACCGTTCAGGTTGAAGGCCATCGTGCTCACGCCAAGGGCGGTGAACCAGATGCCAACCACGGGCCAGGCAGCCAGGAAGAAGTGGAGGCTGCGGCTGTTGTTGAAGGAGGCGTATTGGAAGATCAGGCGACCGA